>DATBAT010000372.1:0-2429 GCA_036271375.1 Terriglobales bacterium | reverse complement strand
GCAGAGCTGCAGATAATAACGTCGTATGGCGAATCGGCTAGAGATGCTATCGTCCGCGCGTGCCTTTCGGAATCGACAACCATGTAGCGCCAACTCGACTGAGCAACAGTGGTGTAGATGGTCTATCGCCTGGTTGGGATGTAAGGCGAAACCACCAAAGTCTTTTAAAACCGAACGCGGGAGAAGTTGGTCGGAAGATTCCAGACTTACGGCCGAACGATCCGCGGCCTGATTGGCGCGCTACAGCGCTGGGCGTTGATGGTGGGCGTTGTTTCTCTACGAAACATCTCGTGACAGCGCCAAAGTAGGCATCCTAAAAATAGATCGCTCGAAGTGTTGATCCATAAGAAGGGAATTCTAAATTGAAAGCACCTGTTGTCGTCGTTACTGGGTCGTCGGCAGGCCTCGGCCGCGCCATTGCACACGCCTTTGCTAAACGAGGAGCCCGTATTGGACTGATCGCAAGAAACCCGGAGGCACTCAATGCAGCAAAAGAGGAGTGTGAGGCGCTGGGTGGTGAGGCGTTGGTCTTGCCGCTGGATGTCTCCGACGCGGAAGCGGTTGACTCCGCGGCGAGTCGCGTGGAAGAAGAATTTGGGCCGATTGACATCTGGGTCAACGACGCTATGGTGAGTGTCTTTTCTCCCGTAAAGCAGATGGAAGCTTCTGATTACAAGCGAGTGACGGAAGTCCTGTACCTGGGTTTTGTGCACGGGACTCTAGCCGCCATGAAGAGAATGATTCCTCGGGATCGAGGAACGATCATTCAAATAGGATCTGCGCTCTCCTATCGCTCCATTCCGCTACAGTCAGCATATTGCGCCTGCAAGCACGCCATAAATGGATTCACCGATTCGTTGCGCTGTGAGCTGTACCACGACAGCAGCAACGTCAAACTGACTGCGGTGCAGATGCCCGCGATGAACACCACGCAGTTCAACTGGGTAAAAAATCGCATGCCGAACGACACGCAACCGGTCCCGCCGATCTTCGAGCCCGAATTGGCAGCTAAAGTTGTGGTCGCAGCCGGCTTTGCCAAAAACCCTCGCCGGGAGTACTGGGTAGGCTCGCCTACGGTCATGGCGATCGTCGGCCAAAAGTTCATCCCCGGATTGTTGGACATGTATTTGGGTAAGACAGGGTACAAGTCGCAGCAGATCCCGAATGAACCTAAAGATCCAAGTGCGCCGAACAATCTCTACGATTATGTTCCCGGTGTTCACAGCGCGAGAGGTAAGTTTCAGAATCGCTCAACCCGAAGCAGCGCGGAGATTTACCTGTCGTTGCACCGCGGCGTGGTGGCGCTTGCCGCCGCATCTGCGGTCCTCACGGCCGTTGGTGGTGCGCTCATCATGAACAGGAAGCGCTCGTGAGGCTATCTTCCAACGAAAATGATGGTCTTTTAATTGGATCATGTTGCACGGCGCTGGCGACCCTCGTGCCTGTGGCTCTTTACCAGACGGGCGTCATCCCGCACCTTCCCGATCCACCACTTCGTGTTTTTGAATCCGAGACAATTACCGCCTCTGCTGCCGCGCACCCCATGGGCATTCCAGACGGGTTATTGGGACTCGCCAGTTTTGCAACGACCCTCGCATTGGCTCTCCTTGCCAGGCGCAACGGCACAGCAAAGAAGATGCTGGGCGGAAAACTTGCCCTTGATATCTCGGCGGCAGCATTCAATGCCAGCCGGCAGATTGTGAGTTTTGGCAAGCTGTGCTCCTGGTGTACCGGCACTGCTCTGGCGACGGGTGTAATGGCCTACGCGGGACGGAGCACAATACGCGAAACGCTGGCGGGCGCAGCTAGGGTGGCCGGGGCCAGCGTCAGAACCTGATAACGAAAGCATTGGAAACGGCACAAATGCCCAGCCGTGTTTGGGTCGCCCCTTGAACCCTGAGCTATGTTCGCTTGCGTGGTCGAATGTTTTTGAGCCATCCATATATGGAAAATGCGCTTCCAGCGATGCACAGCACGACAAAACCGATCATGCTCCATCGAAACAGCGGAGTGTCCGCCAACTTAAGGACGGCTTTCCCATATTTGATCGCGAGCAAGCCTAGAATAATGAAGCGTAATCCACGGGTAAAGAAGTTGATTACGCAGATCCGAAGCCTCGAATATTCCAAAGTTGCAGCAGCGGCGATCACCATGGTAAAAGGAAAGGGCGGAGGCGCGATACACGCTAGCACAACCGCTTTCGCGCCATGTTTGTCAATTATTTTGCGCAACTTGTCGAACCGCTTCGGCCCTGCCATCTTCTTGATGCCTTCTTCGCCCAGCTTGCGTGCGACCAGGGCAAGCATAAACACCCCGACGGTCGAACCAGATGCCGCTGCAAGCACGTACCATGGCAGTCCATCGTGCTTGCGAGCGACTAACGTCACCACCAACAAATCATTGCCGAAGGGTAGAAAGAGAAATGAAGA
>DATBAT010000371.1:0-7265 GCA_036271375.1 Terriglobales bacterium | reverse complement strand
CGAGATGGGTGCTCGTGGCGGCGTCGGCACGGAGATTGAACTTGATCTGGTTCCGCAGCGCGAGACCGGCATGAGTTCCTACGAGATCATGCTCAGCGAGTCGCAGGAGCGCATGCTGCTGGTGGCGCAGAAGGGCCGCGAAGAAGAAGTCTACAAAGTCTTCCGCAAGTGGGGGCTCGACGCGGTCGAGATCGGAACCGTCACCAACGACGGCAAGATGCGGGTGCTGCATCATGGGCAAGTGGTCTCTGAAATCCCCAACGAAGCGTTGACCGATGACGCGCCGATCTACAAGCGTCCGCTGGAACGTTGGGAACCGCCGGTGTCGCGCGAAATGCCGGAAGGCGTCACGCTTTCCAAGCCCAAAGACCTTACCGAAAATCTCAAGCGCCTGCTGAACAGTGCCAACACCGCTGGCAAGCGCTGGATTTGGCAACAGTACGACTCTATGGTCCAGACCAACACGGTCGAGGGCCCAGGAGCGGGCGACGCTGGCGTGATCCGCATCAAGGGCTCGCAGCGCGGCTTGGCCATGGCGCTCGATGGCAACGGACGCTGGTGCTATCTCGATCCCAAGCTAGGCGCGATGCACGCTGTCGCCGAAGCCTGCCGAAATGTGGCTTGCGCCGGTGGCAAGCCAGTCGCCGCTACGAACTGCCTGAATTTTGGCAATCCCGAGAAGCCCCACATCATGTGGCAGTTTTCCCAGGTGATCGACGGCATAACCAAGGCCTGCGAGGAGCTTGAGACCCCGATTACCGGCGGTAACGTTAGTTTCTACAATGAGACGCTGGGCGAGGGCATCTATCCCACGCCGGTGATGGGGATTGTGGGCATTCTCGACGACGTTCACAAGGCGGTGAAGCCCGATTATCGGGCTCCCGGCCGCACGCTTTTGTTGCTTCGCGCCACCGAGCCGGGGGACGCAACCGACGCCGAAGTCGAGTTCGGGTCGTCGGAGTACGCCAAGGAAGTGTTGGGAGCGGTGTGGGGGTATCCCCCGGCCCTGGATCTCGAGAGAGAAGCCGCCTTGCAGAAAGCGTTGGTCGAGCTTTCGCAGCAGGGACTGGTCGATTCCATGCACGACTGCTCGGAAGGCGGGCTTGCGGTGGCGTTGACCGAGTCCGGATTCACTAAAGGCATTGGAATCAACGCCGATCTGGCTTCCAATGGTCTGCCGACGGAATTCGTGCTCTTCGGCGAAGACGCCAGCCGGGTCGTGATCTCATGCGACCAACAGCAGGTTTCGCGAATCAAAGACATAGCAAGCACATACGGCCTATCAATAGAAACTATTGGGCAGACGGCCTCTGAAGTGGTACAGATCAAAGTGGACGGTAAGGTCATCGTCACGGCCAAGGTTTCTGAGTTGCGCGCCGGTTACGAGGGCTCGTTGGAATCGGCTCTAAAGACTGAGCCGGAAGCAGTTGCGGCAGACTAAGACCTGGGGGCAGGGATCAAAACCATGCAGGCTTCCGATAAATTCCACGACGAATGTGGGGTGGTGGCGATTTACTCGCACCCCGAAGCGGAAACTCTGGCCTATCTGGGACTGCATGCGCTGCAACATCGAGGGCAGGAGTCGGCGGGCATCGTCACCTCGAACGGCCTGGCGCTGAACTCCCACAAGTCGATGGGATTGGTGGCCGACATCTTCACCGAAGATGTACTGGCAAAAATCAGCGGAACGCTGGCCATCGGACATACGCGATACTCGACGGCGGGAGATTCATCACTGCTCAACGCCCAACCCATCATGGTGCAATCCAACAAAGGTGTGATGGCGCTGGCGCACAACGGAAACCTGGTCAACGCGCACGAAATTCGCAGCCGCCTCGAGAGCCAGGGATCGATCTTCCAGACCACCAGCGATACCGAGGTCATCGTTCACCTGATCGCGCTGTCGAAAGAACACACTCTGCCGGAAGCCATGACCGACGCCTTGCGGCGGGTGGAAGGCGCGTTTTCGCTGGTGATGATCAGCCCCGATCGTATCTTTGCCGCACGCGATCCGCGAGGATTTCGTCCGCTGGCGATGGGAAGAATCCGGTCCAATTCGGTGTTAAAGCAGGACACGATTGTCTTCGCTTCGGAAACCTGCGCCTTCGATCTGATTGGCGCGACTTACGAACGCGAAGTGAAGCCGGGAGAATTGATCGTCGTTGGGCCGGAAGGAATCACTTCCCGCTCGTATGCGAGCGCCGGACCGCAGTCGAGTTGCATCTTCGAGCACGTTTACTTTTCACGTCCAGACAGCATGGTTTTCGGACGCCCGGTACAGGACAGTCGCGAAGGCTTGGGTCGTCAGCTAGCCCGCGAAGCTCCGGCAGACGCCGATATTGTCGTTCCGGTACCTGACTCTGGCGTGACCGCGGCGGTAGGGTATGCCTCCGAGAGCGGTATTCCCTTCCAAGTGGGATTGATTCGCAATCACTACGTTGGCCGCACTTTTATTGAGCCCAGCCAGTCGGTGCGCGACTTCGGCGTGAAGCTGAAACTCAACCCGGTGCGGTCGTTACTCGAAGGAAAACGAGTCGTACTGATTGACGACTCGATCGTGCGTGGGACAACCAGCCGGAAGATTGTCCGCATGGTGCGCAGCGCTGGGGCGAAAGAAGTTCACATGCGGATATCTTGTCCGCCAACGGTTTCGCCGTGTTTCTATGGGGTAGACACGCCATCTAAGAAAGAACTGATCGGCGCCAACAACACCGTCGAGCAGATCCGTGAATACATCGGCGCGGATTCCCTCTCCTACCTATCTCTTGAAGGAATGAAGAGGGCCTGTGGTGAAGGCGAGAAGACCAACTACTGCACTGCTTGCTATACGGGCAAGTACCCCACTAACTGGGTGGATGTCGAAGAGATTCAGCCAGCGGTTGTGGTCAAGACCTAACCCTCCTGATGTGACCTCGCATCATGCGTATGAGGCGAGAGCCAAGGGCCTAACTAGCCTCTGTTTCTCTCCGAGTCCCCCGCAGTCCCTCAGAAATGAAACCGGCTAGTTAGCGTCAGCGACTGCACCGCCACATCGACGCGGCTATTGCTGTACTCGCCGGCTAGCAGAGAGCTATGTTCCACACGTTCGGACGCCGGCAGCTGAATCCGGTAGGCGAAATCGAGGTTGTAGCGTCCGCGGTTGTAGCCTACACCCGTTCCGATGGTGTTCTGCAGGATGGCCGCGGTCAGGGGCGTCAACGTTCCTGACGGCACCGGATTAGTCGCATACGAATAGCCGCCACGAAAGGCCAGATGCTCTCCTACGGGCGATTCGACTCCAAAGCCAAAGACGCCCTGGTTTCTCCATTGCAGCGCGATTTCATCTTCCATGGAGCTGGAGCCGACAAACGAGTTGATGTCGGCGTTGTTTCCGTTGGTCAGCTTGACCGGAAGGCGATCAAAGGCATCGTGCCAGTTGATCCAGTCACCTTGAAAGCTGAGTGTGGCATAGCGCTGGGCGCGCCAGGAAATTCCCCCAGAAAATGCCTGAGGGAATTTGGTGTCGACCTCGGCATCGTAGTGAAAGTCAGGACGGAACGGCGCTCCCAGCGTCGCAAATTGTGCGCCCGCGTTCCCGTTCGCGTCGCCGTGCGACTCGATACTGGTTTTCGTCTTGTAGGCAAGTCCGAGTTTGAAACGGTTGTTCGGTGTGATGATGGTTCCGAAGGTACCGTTCCAACCCGTGCCGTGGGTGTGCAAATCTAGCAAAGTTTTCAACCCTGCGATGACGGGCTGCTGCTGAAAAATGTAGGGGGCGTGCAATGTGTTGGAGTTGTATACCAATCCCACGGTTCCGCCGATGGAAACTTTGCGATTGACCACATACCCCAGTCCCACGGCCGAACGCAGAGTCAGAATTACGGACTTGTTTTGTTGCAGGCCATAGCTAGTGCCGCCCAACCCTCCCGGCGGATCGATATATTTCCAGTCAGCGCTCATCGCGGTTTCCGGCGCAACCAAAATTCCTAGCTTTAAGCGTCCCGATCCCAACGGCATGGCGAAAGCGCCATAAGGCAAAGTTCCAGCATAAGTTCGAATGCTGCCATTGTTGGAAACCGAGTTAGTAAAGCTTCCTGTGCTGAACAAACTAGTGACGCTCAGGTCGAGGGACCGTCCGTTCAATTCGGCGAGGCCGGCGGGATTTCCCTGCATGGCCTCAAGCGCGCTGGTTGGAGCCGCCACCGTGGCGCCGCCCAAGGAAGCGGCGCGGCCGCTGACAGTATTCGCCAAGGCTCCGTCGACTTGCGCGAAGCTGAGCGTGGAAAGAGAAATGACGCCTGCTAAGAAAAGTTTGGATTTCATCGAGAGGACCTGATTGGTAGGATCACGAGATAAAAATTCAGACTCTTGATTCTTTCCAAAAAGCCCACTGCGCGCCAGTTACGCTGGTTTGCCGCAGGGAAGTACTTTTAGTCGGGCGTGGATTGTACCAACGGGAAAGCGTTGCAGGGGCTATGCTTACAATTGAGGTGGAGGCGATTATGAGAATTTTCTTAACGTTAATGATGTTGTCGACGGCGCTTTGGGCACAGAGCGCAAAAGATCCGGTCACGTCCGCGGTGAAGGAAATCCTCCCGCGCCAGCAGAAAAACCTGATTGCAGCAGCGGAAGAAATGCCCGCTGATAAATACGCTTACAAGCCGACTCCGGAACAGATCACCTTCGGCCATCTGATCATGCATATCGCCGGTTCCAACAATTCCCTGTGCGGCAAGATCGGGGATGTCGCCGCGCCTAAAGCTGACGAATTGAAAGAGATGGATGGTAAAGACAAACTGGTGGCGGCATTGAAGGGCTCGTTTGATTTTTGTGAGGGAGTTCTGGCAAAGGCCGATGATTCAAAACTGGGCGATGGTATGGAACTGTGGAAAGGCCACCAGGGAACGCGCGCCTCAGCGCTGATCGCGTTGAGCAACGACTGGGCCGACCACTACAGCGCGGCGGCAATGTATCTTCGCCTGAATGGGATGTTGCCACCCAGCGCGCAGGGGAAGAAATAGATCATTCGAGAAAGGCTTGCTGCCCATGGACACAATATCCAAAAAAACCGATCAGTCTCCTACCGAGCATGTTGCTGCCGCGCACAAACTGCTGAAGTCGATCGAAGGCGAACTTGCGGAACACCCGGCACTGGCCGAGGCCATTCTGAAATTGGAAAATGTGTTGAGCCTGCTCACCCTGCAGACCAAGGGACTGCTGTAGGGCGTTCCGCTTTGTGCGAGGATGGTTGGCGGCCATGAAGTCAATCGTCGTCGGCACCGCCGGACACATCGACCACGGAAAGACTGCGCTTGTCAAAGCTCTGACTGGTATCGATGCCGACCGCCTGGAAGAAGAGAAACGCCGTGGCATCACCATCGATATTGGTTTCGCTCACCTCCAACTTTTCGGCCCATCGGGTGAGGCG
The DNA here is from genome assembly GCA_036271375.1 of Terriglobales bacterium. GTDB lineage: Bacteria > Acidobacteriota > Terriglobia > Terriglobales > Acidobacteriaceae > DATBAT01. The sequence continues at coordinate 1,858 of DATBAT010000371.1, read as the reverse complement.
GTTCGCATTGCTTTCATCGATGTTCCGGGACACGAACGCTTCGTGCGCAACATGCTGGCGGGAATTGGCGGCATCGATCTCGTGCTGTTGGTGATCGCAGCCGACGCATCTATCAAGCCGCAGACACGAGAGCACTTCGATATCTGCCGTCTGCTTTCCGTGCGGAGCGGGATCACCGTGCTCACCAAGTCGGATTCCGTCGACGCCGAAACTCTCGACGTAGTGAGACTGGAAGTCGAAGACTTTCTTCGCGGATCGTTTCTCGAATCCGCCCCCATTATTCCGGTGAGTTCCCTCAACGGCAGCGGAATCGAAGAACTGAAATCCGCATTGCTCAAAGCGGCTACCGATGTTCCTGCGCGGGATTCCACAGCGCTAACCCGTCTACCCATCGACCGCGTCTTCAGTGTGAAGGGATTCGGGACGGTTGTGACGGGTACGCTAGTCTCCGGAGCCATTCGCAAAGAAGACGAACTAGAAGTATTTCCGCAGCGGTCGCTTGCGCGTGTTCGTGGAGTACAGGTACACGACCAGCCGGTTGAGCAGGCTTCAGCTGGAGAGCGCACGGCATTGAATCTGGCTGGCACGGGCAAAGAAGCGCTGTCGCGCGGATCTGTATTGGCAGTTCCAGAAACCTTCGCGGCGACCACCCGGATCGATGTTTCGCTTTCCCTACTTCCTTCAGCAAAATCACTCAAAGATCGTGCTCGCGTGCATTTTCACGCGTACACCTTCGAGACCGTCGTGGAAGTCGTAATGCATGGCGGGAAGCGAATGGCTTCCGGCGAAACCGGGCTTGCGCAATTGCGTCTAGCCGACGCGACGCTCTTGCAGCCAGGGGACCGCTTCATCATCCGCCAGCTCTCTCCCGTAGTCACCATCGGAGGCGGTGTCGTTCTCGATGCTGCACCGTTATCGCGAAGATCGAAATCGCAAAACATTGTTCCTTTTCTCGAGATCATGCGCGAGGGTTCACGTGCGGAAGTCCTTTCGGCGAGAATCGCGCGGCGCGGAAAGCAGGGCCTGTCACTTTGGGATTCTGTCTCAGAAACTGGATGGGGGCAGCCGCAACTGTCGAGAGCCGTGGAAGAATTGGCGGGTAAAGCGGTCAGCGTCGGTGACAGATTGGTAGAACGTGAGGCCTTTGAATCTCTCACCTCGAACGCCGTGGCATTGGTCTCTGCGTTCCAAAAATCGAATCCCCTCCTGTCGGGAATTAGCCGCGAAGTGTTGCGCGAGCAAATGAAGTCCCATCCAGATATATTCGCCGCCGTTATCCATCACCTGACCAGCGAAAACAAGTTGGAAGTCGCGGGCGAACAAATCCGATTGCCGGGCACCGCAGTGGTCATGAAGGACGAAGAGGCCGAATCGAAGAAAACCATTGAACAAGCGTTCGCTTTCGCCGGACTGAAAGTTCCCGCGCTCAAGGACGTGCTCGCCGACCTCAAAGTCGACCGGACACGCGCGCAAAAAATTGTAACGCTGCTGCTGCGCGACAAAGTGTTGGTCAAGACGTCTGACGACTTGGTCTTCCATCGTGAGGCGCTCGATCAACTTCGTGAAAAACTCAAGGCTGAAAAAACCAAATCACCCCGGCTCGACGTCGCCCGCTTCAAGGACATCACCGGGGTCAGCCGGAAGTATGCAATTCCTTTGCTGGAGTATTTCGACCGCGAGCACGTCACCCGGCGCGTCGGAGACGATCGGCTAATTCTGTAAATGATTGTAAATGAGCAGTTTACCGCCGCCCTTCTCGCCACTTATTGTGTCTTATTTGCCACAGCCGAATCTCGATGTCTCTCCCATACACTAGTTGTTCGGCCTTGAAGCACGAACAGACAGTCCGTAGTGCGGT
>DATBAT010000370.1:0-30374 GCA_036271375.1 Terriglobales bacterium | reverse complement strand
AACAACGGGAACGGGACGTTCACGGATGTCACCGCAGATAGCGGGATCGCGGCAACGCAATGGAGCACCAGCGCCGTGTGGTTTGATTACGACGGTGATGGGAAACTCGATTTGTTTGTCGGCGAGTTCGCCGACTATTCCAACAACCGCGTTTGCGGTGTGACGGAGTCTTATGGCGGTGCGGAGAAAGGCACGCTTCAAGGTCAATCGTTTTATTGCGTACCCAGTGTGCTTAAGCCCATGCCCAGCCATCTCTATCACAATCTTGGCAATGGCAAGTTTGCAGACGTCAGCGAGAGTATGGGGATTTCCGCACGTGCAGGCCGCGCCTGGGGAGTGGTCGCGGCGGACACTAACGGCGATGGGTATCCAGAATTGTTCGTGGCGAACGATCTGGCCCCGAACTTTCTGTGGATCAACCAAAAAGGAAAACGCTTTGAAGAATCTGGACTCATGGCTGGAGTCGGCTACAGCAATGAAGGCGTGGCGCGCTCGGGAATGGGCGTCGACGCTGGAGATTTCGACCGCGACGGCCGCGAAGACCTGATTGTGGCGAATATCGATACGCAGACGGCGTCCCTGTATCGCAATAGTTCTCAGGACAGCTTTGAAGACATCAATGTCAGCACTGGTGTCGGCGCGGCGACCCGAATGCTGAGCGGATGGGGATTGAGGTTTCTCGACTTCGACAACGATGGCTGGCTGGATTTGATTTTGTCGAATGGCCATCCCGACGATCAGGTGGATGATCGGAACTCTGGAATTCATTACCGCCAGCCACTGGTGCTCCTTCACAACGTCGGCGGAAACAAAACGGTCAACATGAAGGAGGCGGCCGGCCCGACGTTCAGCGGCCGCTACAATGCCCGGGGCCTGGCGGTTGGAGACTTAAATAACGATGGTTATCCCGATGTTGTGATGACCGAGAATGGTGGCCCCGTACATCTGCTGATGAACACCGCGCAAGGTAGAAACAATTGGCTCGGGCTTTCGCTGGTAGCAAAGACGGCAAATCCTGCTTCCGCCGGGGCCATTCTACGATGGAGCATTGCCGGCAAGATCTTCTCGCGGCAGAAGACGGCGGGAGGCAGCTTTCTGTCCAGCCACGATCCGCGAGAAATTATTGGAGTTGGTAAAGGGCGCATCGACTGGGTCGAAGTGCAGTGGCCGTTGCCCAGCCACCGCATCGACCGAGTGTCACGGCCCGAGATGAATCACTATCTGACGATCACCGAAGGCCAGACCGCTTCCGCCAAGAAATAAATTACTTCTTCGATTTTCTGAACTGCCAATTCTCTTCGAACAGCGATACGTCAGGGCTCTCGTGATATGGGTGGCGCTTCACTTCGTCGAGAACGAGATCGGCCCCAATGCCAGGCCCCTTAGGCAGTTCGAAGTATCCGTCGGTGATTTTGGGGAATTGAGTCAGCAGATCGAGTTCCCAGGGCTCGTTGAATTCCTCAAAAGTTTCCTGCAGCCAGGAATTCGGCGTCGCGATATCGATGTGCAAGCAGGCCAAGGTGCAAATGGGGCCTTGAGCAGCATGGGGAATAACCGTGCCGTAGTGCGCGTCGACCATGTCGGCAACTTTTCTGGAGCCGAGAATTCCGCCCATGTGCAGCGGTTCAATGTTGATGATGTCGATGGCGTCGTAGCGCAGCAATTCAGCGACTTGCTGCTTGGACGAAAAACTTTCTCCGGTCGCAATCGGGACGTCGACGTGTCTCGCGACTTCCACGATTGACTGAATATTTCCGTGTGGCACTGGCTCTTCAAACCACGCGGGCTTGAACGGCTCCAGGCGTTTGCCGATCCGGATTGCCGACGACGGCGTAAATCTGGAATGGGCTTCGATCGCGAGCAACGCGTTCGGGCCGGCGGCTTCCCGGACAGCAGCGATGATATCCATCGCAAGATCTTCGTCGTCCGGCGTCATGCGTCCGATGGATGATCCGAAGGGGTCAAACTTCATCGCGAAGAATCCCTTGTCAGCCACGAACTTCGCCGCTTTATGGAATGCCTCCGGTGTACGCTCGCAGCGGTACCAGCCATTGATGTAGGCAGGCACGCGATCATGGCAGCGGCCTCCCACCAGGTTGTAGATCGGCTGATTGAGTGCCTTGCCAATCGCGTCCCAGCAGGCGATCTCCAGCGCAGATATGGCGCACATTTTGATCTGGCCGCCATCGGCGTAAACCTGGCGCGTGAGGCGGCTGACCAGCAGTTCGGTTTGAAAAACTTCCAGCCCCATGATGAAGGGCTTCATTTCGTGGATAGAAGTTTCGACTGTTTTCGACAGATGGCCGAGCGAACCTTCGCCCGTTCCGACGATTCCGTCATCGGTGTGAACCTGTACGAAGAGCCAGTTTTTCCAAGGGTTTCCAACCAGATAGGTCTTGATATCGACGATTTTCATGAAGTTTGATGTCCCCTTATAGACGCCATCGGCAGCCGAGGACAACAGAAACTTTAACGTAAGGACGGTGAGGTCGTCAAAGGTTTTCGGAATCAATTCCGCTTTTATTGACTCTGTTCTGCCACGGGCATATATTCGCAGACCATGAGATTCACATGGGCATTCGGCATTCTTTTCCTTCTTTCTTCAATTGGCTCGAATGCCCAGGACAACGTAGCCCCCATGGCGGCGGTCGAGGCATCTGACGAAGCCGCCAATCGCGGGCCCCAAATGGTGATTGATAAATCGACGGAAACTTACTGGGAATCCGCCGGAACGGCAAATTCTCCCTCCTGGATTCAATTTTCCTGGAAAGATGCGATTCCGGTTCGGGAGTTGGTGTTGCGCCGCTATGAGGCGGAGCCGGGGACTCGCGATCTCAACCATCTGACGGTGGAAGCTTTTGCAAACGGCACCTGGCGCGAACTGGCGCAGATCGGTGACGGCAAGGCTGCGCTGCCTCGTCTGATCTACATGAAATTTTCCGAACAGACAACGCAGAAACTACGCGTCACCGGGTTCGATGCCAAGGCGCTGATTCGGGATATCGAAATCTACTCGAAGAGCACTCCTTCGTGGATGGACGTCCGCGGCGATGCCCGCGGCAACATTATCGGAATGCTGACCGATGGATTCGGCTCCGCCGGCATTGCGGCTGAAGTACAGGCCTCGGGACGAGCAGGCGGCAAGCCCTGGAAGGCTTCTGCAAAGACAGGAGCGTTGGGCGACTTCACGATGTCCATGCCCACGGGGCTTGCAGGGCCCGTTGAGTTTTCCGCCAGTGCCAATGGCGAGACCATTCGCAAAGTGGTTGATGCTGGCGACATCCAACAAGGTCTGGTGCCATCCTCGAACGAGTCAACGTTGGAGTTGAACGGCACCTGGAAATTCTTGCCCGACCCTCCGGCGGGATTTGAACGCCCCGGTCTTGATGATTCTGCGTGGAAGGCGATAGAGGTTCCGTCGCACTGGGTAATGGCGGGATTCAATCCCGAAAAAGATGGTGGATATCGCCGCCACGTGACGATTCCTTCCGACTGGCAAGGCCGGCGCATACGCATTGCATTCGACGCGGTCTATAGCGGTGCTGAGGTTTGGTGGAACGGGCATCGTGTCGGTTCGCATTTAGGCGGCGCCACTCCTTTTCAACTCGACGTTACTTCGGCGGCGCAACCGGGAGACAACGTGGTCGCGCTGCGCGTGACCGAAGACACGATCGCGTCGCAAATGGACCACATGAGCATGTACGCCGACTTCCCTCTCGCGGGAATTATGCGGCGCGTGCGTGTATTTTCTGTGCCGTCGCTGCATGTGCAGCGGCAACAGTCGCATGCCGAGTTTGATTCGGCTTATCAGAATGCGGATCTGGTGACGGAACTTTCTATCGCCAATGAATCGGCGGTAGCGCTTCCCGGCACCTCGGTCAAGTTGGTATTGATGCTTGGTGAGCAGAACGCCGCTGCGAGCGATCCCATTTCCCTGGATATGGCGGCGTGGTCACGGAAAGATCAGACGGTTCGTCTTGCGGTTTCGAATCCGCAGAAGTGGAGTGCGGAACATCCCACGCTCTATACATTGCAAACCGTCATCTCGCGAGATGGTGCTGAGGTACAACGGCTCACGCGCAAAGTTGGCTTCCGCGAAACACACATCGATAAGACTTCTTTGGTTATCGATGGCATGCCGATCAAGTTGAAAGGCGCCGCGCATCACGACGCGGATCCAATGGCGGGGCGGGCGATCACTCCGGCGATGGAGCGGCGCGATCTGGAGTTGATGAAGGAAGCGAACATGGATTCGCTGCGAACTTCGCACTACCCCCAACTGCCTGAGTTGTTCGATATTGCCGACGAGCTTGGGCTTTATGTAGAGGACGAAGCTCCGTTCTGTTGGGTGCGCGAGGCATTCGATCTGCGGTGGGGCGCGCTCACACGGCAATTGACAGCTGAATTGGTCGAGCGCGACCTGAGCCATCCTTCGGTGGCGTACTGGTCGGCGGGCAACGAAAGCCATTGGGGACCGGCCCTGGCACTGGGCGCGCGGGAGATGAGAGAGCACGATCCGAGCCGCCCGGTGATGGGGAGTTGGACGGATAGTTTGGATTTCACCATTCGGCACAATCCGATGAGCGTTACGGGGATCAACGGACTCGCCGGAAACGACAAGCCGGTCCTGTGGGATGAGAGTCTGGCGAACTATCAGGGTATTTGGGGCGATGGCGAGGCCATGTGGCGTGATCCGGGAATTCGCGATTACTACGCGGTACCGTTGGACGACGTGATGGAAGCGTTCTGGAAAAGCAAAGTCATTCAGGCAAGTTTCATTTGGGCCTGGGCGGACGACATGTTTCTGGTTCCGGGTCGCGGTTCGGAATACGGACGTAGATTTATCGAGAGCCACGGTGTTGATCGTATTTACGCGAAGGATGGCTACGGCTTGGTCGGCGATGCGCCGTGGGGCGTCATCGACGGATGGCGACGCAAGAAGCCGGAGTTTTGGCACATCAAGAAGTTGTATTCGCCTATTCATGTGACGACCACACCCCTGGCAATTCCTTCTTCGGGTGCCGTGAAGATTCCGGTAACCAATCGCTATTTCTTTACCAATCTTTCTGAACTTACGGTCCAATGGACGCTCGCAGGCAAGGAAGGCACCGTCGCAGTCGATCTCGCGCCGCAGGCTTCGGGGACTATCGAGATTCCAATTTCCTCTTCGGTCGCGCCGGGAAGCCAGCTTGAACTGCGCTTCTCGCGCGGAAAGCAATTGGTAGAGATCGAAACGATTCAGGTCGGCGAAGCTGCACCGGCTTCAGTTGCTACGACCAAGTCCTCCCCGCTACGCCGTCACGATCAAGATCTGTTATCAGGAATTACGCCGCGAATTGACGGGGACGGCTTCTCTCTCGGAGTCTCCGGGCGGCGCGGATTGTTACAGTATTTCGTTGCCAACAACACCATCACGCTTTACGACCAACCGCAAGTCCACATTCTTCCCTCGCGCGACAATCTGGCGCTCCCCAACACCATGGCTTGGACGCTGGATCACCCTATCGAGATTTCTGAGAACGACGGCGATATGACTGTGACCAGTCAGGGACACTATTCCAACCTGATCGGAAGTTATAAAACCGTCGTCACGGCTGGCGGCGATGTCACGATCTCTTACGATTTTTCCTACGCCGGCCCTGATGTTCTCACAAAGGAAATCGGGTTTCAGTTCGATGTGCCGTTGGCGCTTGACCGCTTGACCTGGCAGCGCAAGGGCCAGTGGACCTGGTATCCAGCCGACCATATCGGAGCGCTGTCTGGCGACGTGCATGCACACAGTGGGCGGCTGCCCTTCACTGTCCCGACATGGCCCTATGGTGAAGACGATTCGCCGATGGGAAGCAACGTATATCGGAGCACAAAACTCAATATTCTTTCCGCGACAGTTAAAGATGCGGCCGGGCACGGTTGGACGATTCATTCCGATGGCACGCAGCATCTCCGGGCCTCGGTGGGGACCGACCGGATCAGAATTTATGTCAGCGATTGGTACGGAGGCAGCACGGCAGATATGGGTGAGTACGTCGATAATTACGGCGACGGCAAGATGCTGCACACAGGCGACCGAATTCACTCGACATTGCACCTCGGCGGGAACCTCTAGGTCATATTCGGAACATATTCCGAATACTTGAATCGCATCCATTCTGCGCGTATAGTGTTCGGGGCGGACAAGATGCCGGCCAAGATCAATCCAGGGAGAACCATGTTAAAGCTTAACGGGATTACGCCAGTGATGGCCACCAGCTTTCGCGAAGATGAATCGATCGACGATGACGGGCTCCGCACGCAAATCGATTTCGCGATTGAAGCAGGCGCGGCTGCAGTGTGTGGCCCGGGGTTTGGAGCTGAGTTTTACAAGCTCTCCGACCAAGAACGCTTTCATTTCGTGGATGTGCTGGTAGAGCACACCAACAAGCGAGTTCCCGCGATTGCCGCCACCAGTTCAGGCTCGACCTATAGCACCATCGAGTTCTCGAAGTACGCGGAGAAGGCTGGCGCCGACTGCCTTATGGTCACCGCGCCACGAACGACGCCGCTTCCGGCTCCGGAAATCATCAGCTACTACAGCCGGTTATGCGACGCGGTAAAAATTCCCGTGATGCTCCAGGATGCCGACTTTACCGGAGCAGGCCTCCCCGCAAAAGTGTTCGTTGACCTGGCGCTGAAACACAAGAATTTTCTCTTTGCCAAGCTTGAGGTAACGCTTCCTGGACGTAAAGCAGCCGACGTGGTGGAACAGTCAAAGGGACAAGTACAGATCATTTATGGTCTCGGCGGTATCGCGATGATCGACGGCCTCGCCCACGGCGCATCGGCGATGATGCCCGGAGCTGCTTGCCTTGAAGTCTATGTTCGCGTCTACGAACTGTACACTCAGGGAAAGAAGGCCGAGGCGGAAGCCCTCTTCCAGCGCCTGATTCCCTACCTTGCATTCGCTCTCCAGCACTTGGAACTGGCGGTTCACATTGAGAAACGAGTGATGGTAAAGCGCGGACTTCTTCCCAGCGCGCGCATGCGTCAGCCCACAATTTCATTCGATGACATCTATCAGGCCCAGATCGACCGACTGGTCGATTCAGCGGTCGCGCTCTGCAAGGAATGCAGCAAAAAGAAGTAGCATTATCCCAAGGACATTATGCGATCATTTTGCAAGACCCTCGCTTCCATTCTGTTTTTTTCGCTGGCGCTCAACGCGGCTGATTCTAAGGTGCTAAAGATCTACTTCATCGACGTCGAAGGCGGGCAAGCTACGTTGCTGGTTTCGCCGTCCGGTGGGTCGATGCTGGTAGATACGGGATGGCCCGAATTCAATGACCGCGATGCGTTGCGCATCGCCGAGGCAGCCAAGGCTTCAGGACTTAAGCAAATCGATCACGTCGTGATTACGCACTATCACACCGACCATGTGGGCGGCGTTCCGCAATTGCTCAAGCACGTAAAGGTCGGCGAGTTTATCGATCACGGACCCAACACCGAGAACGACGAGCTTGCTCCGGAAGGCTACGCCGCTTATCTCGCAGTACTGGGAAAGACTAAGCACACCGTGGTTAAGCCCGGAGATCACATTTCTGTTCAAGACTTGAACGTCGAAGTGGTTAGTGCCGCGGGCGCTACTCTCTCCGCTCCGCTTGCCGGCGCCGGCCAACCAAATCCAAATTGCGCTTCACAGCCAGCGGCTCCGGTGGATCCCAGCGAAAACGCGGCCTCACTTGGAGTGATGGTTTCGTTCGGCAAATTTCGCTTCGTCGATTTAGGCGATTTGACCAAGAAGAAGGAACTGCAACTGGTTTGCCCGAACAATCTACTGGGAACGGTTGATCTGTTCTTGATCAGCCATCACGGGTTCAGCTGGTCAAATGCCAAGGCGATGGTAACGGCCCTGCATCCTCGCGCGGCCATCAATATCAACAGCGCGAAAAAAGGAGGCGACGCGGAATCATGGCAGATCGTGCACGATTCACCCGGACTTCAGGACATCTGGGCGCTGCACTACGCGGACGCTTCCGGCGATGCGCACAACTCTTCAAAAGACTTCATCGCGAATTTCAGCACTGGAGATGACGGGAAATCCATCCAGGTTATGGCGCAGCAGGATGGAACATTCACTGTCTTAAATACGCGGAATAATTTCCAGAAGACTTATAAGAAGTAGTTAGGCTTGAGCGAGAAGGCCGCCGTCGACCGCCAGGCTTGTGCCTGTGATATAGCCGGCAAAGTCAGAGGCTAGAAACAGCACCCCGCGGCCTACCTCTTCTGGCTTGGCCAGACGACCCATCGGAATACTCTCCATTAACTTCTTGCGGGTCGCCTCGGGATCGCTTGCGCTTTCGATATAGCCGCGCACCAGGCGGGTGTCGGTTGCGCCGGGAATAATGCAGTTTACGCGAATACCATCTTTGGCATAATCGAGCGCCAGACCTCGCATGTAGGCCAGTTCCCCACCCTTAGTAGCCGCGTAGGCAGAAGAATTCGGATAGGTGGCGAAGGCGTGTCCGGAAGAGCTGATAATGATCGCACCTTTTTTCTGGCGCTGCATCACTGGGATCACGTATTTGCAGGTGAGGAATACGCCTTTTAGATTGACCCCGTGCAGGCGGTCCCATTCCTCTTCCGTTACCGCGATGGCTTCCTTGTTGATCTGGATGGCGGCGTTCACGTGAGCGACGTCGATTTGCCCGAAGCGCTGCACGATGGCATCAACCATCGCTTTGACGGAGTCACCGCGGCTTACGTCGCACTGAACTGCCCAAGCCTTACCGCCAATCTCTGCCGCGCTCTTCTCAGCTAGTGCAAAGTCGACATCGGCTAGCACGACGGTTGCGCCTTCCGCGGCGAACACAGTTGCGGTGGCGCGGCCGATTCCGTTGGCCGCGCCGGTGATGACGACAACTTTTTCTTTGAGTCCCCAGTCCACGACTTCTCCTTGGCTAGACTTTTGGAACCGGAACGCGCTCCGCCGCGGATGGAAGCTGCGGAAAGTCGGTGAAAGGCTCGGTCTGGTACCAGTAAGCGACCGAGTAGAAACAATCGGCGCGGTCGTTGGCGTGCCCATGCTCGATGGTGTATCTCAGGGACTTACGGAAGGTCACCGGATTGTCGGCATGCCAGCGGTAGAGGCAATAGCGGCCGCCAGCCAGCTCAGCTGAAGAAATGGCCTGAGCGCCGTTGTACAAATTGGCGAAGGGAACTGCGGCCCCACGGCCGCCAAAATCCCAGGCACCGCAAAAGTAATCTTCCGAGCCGGTACCGTTGATGCTGGGTTTATCTTCGCCGTCAATGAAGATCATTTCATCGCCCTCACCCATCCAGCGGTCGCGGTTTTGCAAGACACCTAGGGTCACACCCATCAGGTGGCCACGGCCCTTCGTCTCGGCGAGAAGATAGTTCATCTTTCCGTCGGGATTGAGTTCTTTGTCTTCGTCCGAATATTTCTCGGCCTTATTCGGCGTCGCCTGCCGGTATTGCGCGTGGAAATAAAGACTTCTTTCGGGCAAGCTGGGGACCAGCTGGTAGTCGATGTTGGAATAGAAAGCGCCAACCTTTTCCTTGCTCTCATTGGTTACCGTGATGCGCGCTGACTTGCGGAAGGGCATTGCGAAATAGCTATTGAGCGCTTTCACTGACGAGCAATTCAGAAAGGCGGATTGATAGAGGATGTACTCGCCAAGATTCAGTCCGAAGAAATCGCCGACCGGAACTTCTACGCTGGGTTTGGATTCGCCGTCCCAGAAAATGCGTAACACAATCTCTTTGAGATGAAAGCTGCTTTCGGCGGCAATGGTGAACCAGATGTGGGTGATGACCCCAGGGCCTTCGGAGTTGAAAACTTCCTTCATTCCCCCTGGAGCAATCGGCCAGGCATCGCTGTTGCCGCCGCTTCGATCGTAGCTCGACTGTTTTAGCGAGCGGTAGTCCTGAGAGCAGGCGTATTCGGGCAGGCGAAATTCGCCGTCGGTTGGCTTGCCTGTGGCTGCTGCGAGAGGTTTGGCTGCGACGGTTGCTCCAGCAGCCCCGGCGGCTCCCGCGAGCGCTAAGTTGGTGAGAAACTTTCGGCGATGCTCCATTGGCTTTCCCCTGAGAGGTTTTCAGATGTGTTCCAGCGCTACAAACTTACACCGGGACGGCCTGTGCGGTCATCCGTGTTGGGAAACAATTGTGAGGTGAGACTTCTACGCGCCGGTCAGGCCTTCCTTCTGAATCGTTGACTTGATCAGGCTACTGATCTCTGCGCCGAGATAGTTGTACGGGCTGCGAGGAACGCCAACTTCTCTTCCCTGTGTCGCCAATGCGGAGCGCATACGGCTTTCGCGCTCGGCGGCGGGACTCAGAATCCGCCACACGCGAGCCAGCTTTTCATGTAGAGCGCGAGCGTCTTCGTGCTTGCCGCTCCTGAAGGAGCTGTGAAGCTTGCTCAACTCAGCGGGGAATACCGACCCCAGGTCTGATACCGAGCCGTGCGCGCCCAGAACGAGCGCGACGTAGTGAAGGTCTTCGACTCCGCAATAGACGGGTACTTTGGGATGCAGACAGAGAAGATCAACCAGAGCGTGGGCATCGGCCGCCTGTAAGACTCCGTCGACCAATCTCTCGTCGATAAGGTGGCGCGTCGTCTTCAGCCCAACTTTCGCGTCCGGGAAGCAATCCGCCAACAACAATGGCAGCTTCGCTTCCTTCTTTAATTGCTCAAACATTTCGACCAAGCCGGCCTCACCGGGCTGGCAGAGATAGTGCGGCTGGGCGACCAGCACGACATCCGCGCCGCCGTCGGTTACCGCGCGCAGCATCTCCAAAGCTTCGACCGCAACGTCAGGCAGGACCATCGAGAACAATGGCTTCTTGGTTGCCTTGCGCGCAACCATCGCCAGAGACCGAAGTTCGTCCGGGAGGGCGCCAGCGGCTCCGCTTAGCAGGCCACCCACGCAGATACCATCCACGGGGGATTTATCGAGCAGCGCTACCTCGCTGCGAAGGCGGTCTGTATCAACATCACCGTTCGGCGTGAATGGGGTGACCACACTGGCGATCACACCACCTGTCAAATTTTTCGTCTGCACAATCTCTCTCTATCTCTGGAGTTACCAACTACTTCATATTTGGATCCTGGCCAGGTCCGCCGGTCGGATAAATCTTCGGGATGCGCGCCTCCGCCGGTGGCAGCGCCGGCAATGGCGCGTGCGGTTCTAACTGGTACCAGTACGCAACGGAAAACAAATTATCGGAACGAAGATTGGCATGGCCATCTTCGATGGTAGCCCGGATTGATTTATGAAAACGTACAGGCGCTTCTAAATGGAAGCGATAGTGCGAGAAGCGGGACCCGGCTTCCCATCCTTTGAATTCGGTAAGACCCATCAGCGGAAATGAAAATAGGTTACTGAATCCCCAAGCTCCTTCGAAATAATCCTCGCCGCCAGTGCCGTGGATACGCGGCTCCTGCTCGCCGTCGATCCACATCATGTCGTCGCCTTCGTTCCATCCCCCCCACTGATTTTCGAGAACGGAAAGCGTCACTCCAACAAACTGCCCATCGCCTTTGGCGTCGAGGAATGTATAGTTCCCTTCGCCCGAGACGTTCTTCCAGCGGGGATCCTTGCGGGCTTCGCTGAAGTCGTTGCTATAGAAATTCCCTTTGAACCATCCCTGGCAAGGAGTGCATTGCCGGTATTGCGCGTGGAAGTATGCAGTGTGTTCCGGCAGCGATGGAAGCTTGACCCAGTCGATGTTCCAGTAGAAGTCGGTGGCATCTTTGAAACCTTCGTTGGCCACGGTGATACGAGCGGAGTGCGCGAACGGCATCGGGAAATAGGCGTTCAGGGCCTTGTCGGGAGCGACGACGATCGGGGCGGAATTAAAGACCGTATAAGTGCCAAGACCCAACCCAAAGAAATCTCCAATGGGAGTTTCGACGCTGGGAGTCTTTTCGCCGTCCCAATAGATGCGCAAAACAATCTTCTTCAGGTGGTAGGCTTCCGGACTGTCCATGGTGATCCAGATATGCCGGATCTCCGCCGGGCCAGCTTCGTCGAAGAGAACTAGTTCCCCGCCGGCCTTTAGGTTCTTGTAGTCCCCGTTTCCGCCGGTCTTGTCGAAGCTGGAGGTGCGGTGTGATTCGTAGTCGCGAAGCTGGGAAAGATCGGAGACGCTGAACTGAGCGAATAACGGGACTACGGAGAACAGAGCGAACAACAGACTAGACGCAGCTAGCCGTTTGTTCATCGAGCATCCGCCGGAACTTTAGCGCCTTTGCCGTTACCGCTTGCAGCAAGAAATCCACTGATCGTCATTGCCTCTTCGATATCTCGAGCGGCATCTCCGCTGGGAAAGCGGAACGGACGGCGAGGACGGCCCACATCTCGCCCCATCAAAGTGATCGCGTACTTTGACCGCCCGGGAAAATCAGGATGGTCGATTACACGCCAGATCGGCGCAAGCTTCTCATGCATTGCCAGCGCGCGGGCATATTCTTTGGCCTGGACGGCGTTCCACATCTCGAACGTCTCGCGGGGGAAGACTGCTGAAGTTCCGGAGATTGTGCCATCTACTCCAAGCATGAACGAGGGATAGACCATATCGTCGATCGCGGAAAAAATCTTCACCTTGCCGCGCAGACTCGCCAGAAGAATCGTAAGCGTGTGCATGTTGCGCGCGCTCTGCTTCACGCCAACCACGGCTGGATTCGCCGCCATGATCTCCTGCAAAGATTCAACAGCGGATTCTGCAGTGGGCATGACGTTGTAGATGATCAAAGGCAAAAGAGAGCCATCGGTGATGGAGCGGTAGTATTCCGCGAGGATCGGCGTGTCAGCGGTGGGGCGGAAATGTGGGGGCGGAACCTGAAGGCCGACTGCGCCGGCATCGCGCGCTGCACGGGCCAAACGAACTGCCTCGGCCGAAGAGTCGGCGATGATGCCGGATAAGACCGGAAGCGTGCCGTCAACCGCTTCAACCACGGTGCGAACTGCTTCGGCGAGTTCCTGTTCTGAAAGGCCCGCACCTTCGCCCATACTGCCACCCACCACCATGCCAGAAACCCCTGACTTTTTCAGGAAACGCGCTTCGTTGGCCAAGGCGGAAAAGTCGATGCGATCATCCTCGCCAAACGGCGTCATCATGGGTGGCACTACACCTGCGAGTCCCGACAGTGCGTTCGTAAAGTCCTCCTGGGGCAACTACCGTGGCGAAAATAAGTGCCACGTTATCACGCGAAATCGGCAAAGTCAACATAATCGGAATGCGTTCCGATCATTTGTGAAATCGTTTGCTTCCGTTCTGTGAACGGCGGCTTAACACCTACTGTTTTGGCTTATTACCCTTGGGGAATTTGCGACGTGGAGACCAACTGCGCCCCGTGATTATGCCCGAGGTTGGAACGAGTTTCAATCCCTCTCAAGGGGTTGAAAAACATGTGGACGTCGGCACGGACGTCCACATGCCTGGAACGGTATTCGGCTGTTTGATTAAAGCTTTACGGTTACAGTTTTTACTTCGGTGTACTGCTGCAAGCCGTATTCTCCGAGCTCGCGGCCCATTCCCGAAGCCTTGAAGCCTCCGAACGGTGCGCCCGGATCGAACACGTCGTAGCAATTTACCCAGACTGTACCCGCACGAACGCCGTTGGCGACTGCAAGAGCCTTGCTAACATCTTTGGTCCAAACGGCGGCCGCCAAACCGTACATGGTGCGATTGGCGCGATCAATGACTTCCTCGAGATCATTGAACTTGATGATGCTCATCACCGGTCCAAAAATTTCTTCCTTGGCGATGGTCATCTCGTCGTGGACATCGGCAAACACGGTGGGCTCGATAAAATATCCCTTCTTGCCGACTTGATTTCCGCCATGCAGCAGTGCCGCGCCTTCTTTTTTTCCAGTCTGGATGTAACCCATGACCTTTTCAAACTGGATGTCGTCGACTTGCGGGCCTTGCTCGGTTTGGGGATCGAAAGGATCGCCAACCTTGCGGGTCTTGGCGCGGGCCACGCTCTTCTCAACGAACTCGTCGTAGCACTTTGCGTCCACCATCACACGGGAACCGGCGCAGCAGCATTGTCCCTGGTTATAGAAGAGAGCAAAGTGCGAGCCCTCGACCGCTTCCGCCATGTCCGCGTCGGCGAAAACGATATTTGGACTTTTGCCTCCAAGCTCGAGCGTGACCCTCTTCAAGTTGCTCTTGGCTGCGGCTTCCATGATGAGGTGGCCGACTTCGGTGGAGCCGGTAAATGCGATCTTGTCGACATCCATGTGGCGGGCGATTGCCGCCCCGGCTGTCGGACCATCTCCAGGGAGTATGTTAACCACGCCTTCGGGGAAACCGGCTTCGATAATCAGTTCGCCAATTCGCAGCGCAGTCAGCGGCGTCTGTTCGGCTGGCTTCAGCACGATGGTGTTGCCAGTCGCCAGTGCGGGTGCGAGCTTCCAACACTGCATGAGGATGGGGAAATTCCACGGAATGATCTGGCCAACAACCCCGACCGGCTCGTGCCGCGTATAGGAAAAATACGGTCCTGCGACAGGAATGGTCTTCCCTTGGACTTTATCTGCCCAACCCGCGTAATAACGGTAGGTAGCGATCGAGAGTGCGAGGTCGCCGGCCTTTGCAACGTGATACGGTTTGCCGTTATCGAGCGCCTCGAGGCGGGCGAGTTCGTCGGCGTGAGTCTCGATCAGATCGGCCAGTTTGTTGATCAAGCGTCCACGCTCGGCAGCCGACATCTTGGGCCAAGGTCCCTTTTCGAAGGCTTTGCGAGCGGCGCGCACCGCTTCGTCAACGTCCGCCTCGTCAGCAGCCGAAACCTGACAAATTTCTTCACCTGTAGAAGGATTGATAGTGGCGAAAGTTTTACCTGAGCGGCTATTCTTGAAGTTATTGTTAATGAGGAGCTTAGTGGGGCCGATTGAGACTGGAAGTTCCAGGGCGGTTGCCATGAATTCCTACCTTTCCGCGAACGGAATTTCTTGCAGAAGATGGATGGTTTGAAACGTCACTTCCCTGGAACCGCGCAGACGTGGCCCGGTGAAAGCGGAATGAGTTTAGCAGTTACGATTGTGGGTTGTCAAAGAATCGGAATTGGTTCCGATACATCATTGCGATTGTCGCCTTGGCGACACATATCGCATGAAGGATGCAGAAATTATCCATCATCGTTCATCTACTCGATGCATCGATCTAGCTTTTCACTGCCTTTTTCCGGGGTTTGGCTCGTTTACCCAACACCGCACCGCTTTGAATAGGCTGAACAACTTCAGAGTAAATTGCCAGCCAACCGGGCTTAAGTTTTCTTTTCTCCGGCTTCCATTTCTTGACCCGCTCCTCTACATCTTCCGCTTGAAGATCAATTCGACGGGCGTTGAGGTCTATATGGATTGTCTCCCCTTCCCGCACGATGGCGAGCGGCCCACCCGCGGCGGCTTCAGGCATGACTTGCCCGACGGTGATGCCACGATTCAGGCCTGAAAGCTCTCCATCGGTGACGACGGCGACTTGCTCGCCCAAGCCTGCTCCAACGAGGGCAGCCATGAAACTACAGGCAAACACAGTACCCGGACCGCCTACCGGTCCCATCATGCGAAGAACGGCAACGTCTCCGCTGTGGATATTTCCTGCGGCTAGTTCACGAATTGCAGCATCTTCGTCTTCGAAGACCCGCGCCGGGCCAGAGAACTTCCGCATGGCCTCGGGAACCGCCGATATTTTCATGATGGCGCCATCGGGAGCAAGATTGCCGCGAAGGATGGCGAGGCCAGGCTCATTGCGAAACGGCCTGTCCAAAGGGCGAATGACTTCAGGGTTCAGCTTCACTGGCTCGTCGAGTACTTCGGAGAGGGTGCGATTCGAAACCGTCAACACGTCGGTCTCGAGCAATCCTCTCAACTGGGACAGCACCGCCAAAGTTCCACCAGCCGCGTCCAGGTCTTCGATTCGATCCGGGCCATTGGGCTTGATCTGCGCGATCTGCGAAATCTCTTTTCCAAGACTTTCGAACAACGCAACCACGTCGAGGCCAAGCTCAGCTTCCGTGGCCACAGCCGACAAGTGACGAACCACATTCACCGATGCTCCCAATGCAATCGCGACCCTGACCGCGTTGCGAATTGCTCCGGGAGTTAGAATCGCGCGAGGTAGGATTTCCGCGGCGATCAAATCCATGATGGTCTTGCCCGCGCGTCCGGCAATCTCGAACAGCCGATCGCTCGCGGCACGGATCGGCGTGGTGCCAGACAAAGCCATCCCCAGAGCTTCCGCCATCACGTGCATGGAGTTGGCCGTGGCGAGACCGGCACAAACTCCGGGGCCTTTGATGGCAACGCGCGTCCAGTCTTCCAAGTCGTCGACGCTCATCTTGCCGGTCGCCGCAGTTCCCACGCCCTTGTAAACTTCCTCGATATCCACGTCGCGGCCGCCACAGCTTCCGCCCAGTTGATAACCGCAAGGAATGATCAAGGATGGAATATTCAAACGGGCCGCTGCCATCAGATGCGCAGGCGTGGTCTTGTCGCAGGACGATAGAAAAACCATGCCGTCGAGCACCGCGCCTTCGACCATGACTTCTACATCGTTGACGACGAGATCGCGTGTCGGCATCAGATAGCGGGCTTTCAATCCGGCGGAGGTGATGAAGTCAGATGGTGCCGCCGTGCGAATTTCAAATGGCAATCCGCCCGCTTCGCGAATCGACTTCTGCACCGCCTTCGAAACGTCGTCCAAATGGATGTAGCAGACCGACAGCGATGAAGAAGAGTTGACCACCGCGATCTTCGGCTTTAGAAAATCTTCCTCAGGAATACCCATGGCGCACCATTGCGCCCGCCGCACCGCCCATCGCGTACTGCCCCGTTCGAAATTGCTTCGTAACATCTAAGCCTCTCTGGCGGTTTTGAGGCCGCGGTCGTGCATCCAGTTTTCAACTTCGACGCCAGTCAATTGCTGCGTTGTGAATTTTTCTTTTAATGCCAGCGCTGCGCCTGCGCCTGCCGCATATCCCATTCCCAGGCATTGCGCTGTGACCCGCGCGGACGCCATCGCTTCGTGCTCCGCCGAAAGACATCGACCTGCGACCAAAAGATTGGTTCCCTTCAACGGCACCAGAGTTTCAAATGCGATGTCGTAGGTGTCGTTTTCCAGATAGGTAATCTTCAGATCGCCTGCGCCGTGATACTCAATCGGCCACGCCGAAAAAGTCGCGGCGCCTTTGACTTTCTTCGCTCCGAGCACGTCTTCGTTGGTCAGCCTCTGCTGGCAGATAACGGAGCGAGTCTGACGAATGCCCACCTGGGCACCGGTATCGACGAGATAGGAATTTTTAAATCCCGGGACCTTCCCCTTGAGAAACTGCGCGTACGATCGGGCCTGTTTGCGGCCCTCCATTTCCGCAAAGGTGAGATCAGCACTGCGAATGCCCACGGGGACCGAACCATCGGGAAAAGTGATTCGTGTCATGTTGCACAGCACTTCGCTTCCGTTGGGCATGGGGAAGATGTATACGTGATGGCGCGGAAGATGATATTCGCCAGCCTTGTCGGCTTTGATTACCGCCGCATCGATCTCGCGGGGATCGACTTTCAAAAACGCCTTCATCTCGACATTGCCTAGTCGAAACACCATGGTCGGCGTCTGCACCACACCGTCTTTGCCCATGGTGCTGGAGCCCCCGATGGTGTGAACGACTTCAGCGTCGCCCGAAGCGTCGATCACTATTTTGGGGCGGATCGCACGCAATCCCTCCGCACAGCGGACGACCAGCATGTCGACACGACCGTCGCGCTCGTACGCGGAAATCAGATTGGTATGGAAGAGGACTTTCGCGCCTTCTCTTTTTAAATAGGCGTCGGCGGTTTCTTTCCAGATGAAGCTGTCGTGGGGAACCAGCAACGTGCGCCCAAACGGGATTGCTCCGCAGACACCGCCGGAGTCCTTCATCCTGGAATGAAACTCTCCTGCGAAGCCGAAGACAATCTGTTCGGGATGATCGCCGCTACTGTGCAATCCGCAGATGGTGCCACTTAGGCCCGCAACGGTTGCGCCGCCACAGAATCCATACTTCTCGATAAGCAATACATCCAACCCGCAGCGCGCCGCGCCGACTGCTGCTCCGAGACCCGCTGCTCCGCCACCGACGATGCACACATCCGGTGACGCGATGATCGGAACGGACATCGACGGCAACTGAAAGCTATCGCTCATACCAGGCTGTACTCCAGCGGAGATTTTGCGCTTCTCACCAAGCCTCGTTGCTGCAGACGCACCATGTGTCCATAGAGGGCGAACTGCAGGAAGTCGGCGGCATCGTTGGGCCAGGAGCCTAACTTTGGGCTCAATGCGTAGAGTATTTCCTTCAACGTCGCAGTGCGCCGGTTCGACAGATACTCTTTGATCAATTTGTCGAAAGTTTCAACAAACTCTCGCGACGAGGTGAGGAATTGTCTTCCCTCAGCCCCGTGGTATGCGGGCCAGTGTCCGGACAAAATGTGATCGATAGGTTGAGTTTCGAGAAACTGAATGGTCGCGAGATAAGCGTCCACTGTGTAGTAGGTTGGCCCAAAGGCCTGCTTGCCATCAATGGTTGGATAGCCACCCGCCTGCACCGCATCGCTGGTGAAGGCGGCTCTATTCTTTTCGTCGTAGATCGCGAGGTGCCCATCAGAGTGCCCCGGGACATGCCATACCTTTAAGTTCCAGCCGGGAGAAATCTCAATGATCTGTTCGGCCGAAAGAATCTCGTCAATCTTGCATTCGCGAGGACAGTTCACCATGCCTTCCCGGCTAAATCCGAGGCCATGATCGCAAGCGAGAAAGTTATAGCGGTCCTGATAGAGCCGCTCTGGATCTTCGATCAACGCTCGATCACCCGCGTGGCATGCCAACAGCGTGGATGCCGAAGCGTCCTTAATGGCAGGCAGTCCTCCATGATGGTCGCCGTCCGCGTGCATGGCGATGACCATCGACAGGCGACTCGGCGCAATTCCAATTTTCTCAAGATGGGGCAAAATCGACGCTTCCGGAGTAGCAATCACACCCGCGTCGAGCAAAACGACCCGGTCGCCCACGAAAAGATATTGCTGGATGTAGCGGTCGCCGAACACCGAACTTATCTCGTGAACGTTGGGAAAAATCTCCATAGAACTCACCGTG
Source organism: Terriglobales bacterium (assembly GCA_036271375.1). Classification (GTDB taxonomy): domain Bacteria; phylum Acidobacteriota; class Terriglobia; order Terriglobales; family Acidobacteriaceae; genus DATBAT01. Next base: position 11,240 of record DATBAT010000370.1, on the reverse strand, counting down.
AAACCAACGTCCCCTGATCGCGCAAATAGGCGTCTCGGAGCAAATGCCTTTGGAGTTTTCCAACGGAAGTCCGCGGAAAGTCATCGCGAACATAGAACTCTTCCGGCACTTTAAATGCGGAAAGGCGCTCGCGGCACCATTCTTTCAGGCTCTGCATATCTGTCAGATTGGAATGCAGCACTACAAAAGCAATGACGCGCTCGTCGCGTAGCGGATCAGGAACCCCAACCACCGCGGCGTCTTGAACATCAGGGTGGAGCTTCAACGTCTCTTCAATCTCCAAAGGAGAGATGTTCTCGCCCGACCGCTTGATCATTTCCTTGAAGCGCCCGAGAAAGTGAAACTCGCCGTTTTCGTCTTGCATGGCGCGATCTCCACTCCACAGCCAGCCATCGTGAATCAGATCTGCCGTTGCCTTAGGATTCTTGTAGTAGCCGGGAGTTGCCGACCACCCGGGATCGACGCGGACTACGACCTCTCCAGATTCGCCGTGCGCGACTTCGCTTCCCTTCTCATCGACGATCCTGACTTCGTAGCCGGCAACCGGCAGCCCCATGCACATGACGTTGCGTGGGCCATTCAGCGGAGTCATCAAGGGAAGCGACGCGGTCTCCGTCATTCCCCAAACCTGTATGAGGGGAATGTTGAAGCTCGTCTGCCAGGTGCTCATCTCTTCACTGGTCAAGTTCTGTGCGAAAGTGATCAGTTGCAATGAAGTTTTCGGTACGGGCACTTTCGCGTGATGTCCGAGCAGCATCCGCAGGGGTGCCGCAAACAGCGCGGCCTTCGTCGCCCGATACTTGGCGGCACTTTCCATAAATTTACTGGGCCGAAATCTTTCGAGGATGGTGATGCTTGCCCCGGTTACCAGAGAAGGCACCATCGCGTGGCATTGGGCGGCGGCATGATGCAGCGGCAGGGAAATCAGATGTTGGTCGGCCTGAGTGAGACCGGTACCACGAGCCATCACTTCTGCCCCGTAAAGATAGACGGCGTGAGTAAGCATCACACCCTTGGGCTTACCGGTCGTGCCCGAGGTGTAAAGCATTCCAGCGACATCCAACGGAGATGGCTTAAGGGAAGGCGATGAAGTTGATTGCGCAAGAATCTCTGATCCGAGTTCCGACTGTTCAAACTTCTTGCCTAGCGACGCCGTAACCACCCGCACAACATTCCCGCAACCCTTGGACGCGTTCCTGGCGGCATCCAAGGTCGAGTCTAGAGTTACCACCAAGCGCGCATCTGAATGGCCGACGATGTAATTCAGTTCAGCGACCGTAGAGCGCGGGTCAACCGGTACCGTCACGACACCCGCGATGCACGCCCCCAGCCAGACCAAATAGAAATCCAGGCTATTGGGAATGTGCAGGGCAACCGAATCGCCCTTACGCAATCCTAGAGCAAGCAGCCAGTTCGCCGTCTGCCTTGCCTGGTTTTGGAGTTGTAACCAGGTTAGTGACTGAAGAACTCCGGCATTACTTTCTGCCGCCACCGCCTGAACATCGGGACGTGTCGACGCATGAAAGTCCAGAAAAGTCGGAATGGTGCGTTGCCCGGTGAAATTACGCATGGCGATCCTAATGTTTTTTCGCGAAGCCACGAGTGCTCGCCTGCGCCTCGGAGAATGCCAGGCACTTGCGAAACAGCCTTGCCTCGCGGGCATCGCAGCGAATCATCAGGGAACCCGAGGCGCCCCAGATTGCCTGCTTAATGGCGGTAAGGCCGCCAAGCGGAAGCTCGAGAAGTTTCTCCGCCAGTTTCTTGCTGGCTTTGAGCACATCCTCACCGCTGGAAACTACTTGGGTAATGCATCCCTCTTCTGCAGCCTCAGACGCGGTGAACTCGGAACCCTGCATCATCCAACGACTGGCTGTGCCTACGCCCACGAGTTGACATAAGCGATGAATGCCAAATGTCGGATTCCATCCCAGCTTCACTTCCGGCAATCCGAGTCTTGCGTCCGCACTGACTACCTGAAAATCGTGATGGGTAGCCAAAAACAATCCGCCACCCAATGCGTAGCCGTGCACACAGGCAATCGTGGGCTGAGGCAGGCGCAAGAATTCCCGGCATACCTTCGCTTCCAACAGCTGCGATTTTTCTGCCTGCGAGGGAGTAAACCCAGCCTGCTCGCGCAAATCAGATCCGGCGCAGAAACCCTTGCCTTCACCGATTGTGATCACCACACGTACGCTCTTGTCCCGGCGCAACTGGCGTTGTACGCGGGAAATCTGGTTCAACATCCCGGCGTCGAGCGCATTGGCGCTCTCCGGTCTCCGCAGATACAGAATGCCGATGCCACCAGCTACTTCCAGTTCAACCGGCATGGCCGATCTTTTCCTTTTTCGCCGCAATACGCGGAGCGAACTTTGCCAGCGTTACAGAACCGCGTTTGTGAAATCCTTCACCGATCTTGTCAGTCTCATCGAAGGCTTCGACTTCGAAGGAATAAACGCGGCCTTCCACCTTCGTAAGCTTTGACACGACGCGAACTTTCATACCCACCGGCGTGGCCGCAAGGTGCTTGATGTCGACCGTCATGCCAACGGTGTCGTCGCCAGGCTGGAGCAATGGCCCGGCATTCTCGCGTGATGTTAACTCCATCCACATGATCATGGAAGGAGTCGCCAGCACAGGCACAACGCTCGGCCCCATGAAGTGCACGGCTTCCGCGTCGGTTACGACGTAATATTTCTCCAGAACTTTAACTTCTTCAGACATTGCTCTCCTTAATAGAGCTAGCCGGCGAAGACAGGCAAGCCCCTTGGCTAATTAGTTGCTCTCGAAGCTGATTCACATCGAGGGAAGCAGGCGCAATTCCCTGCTGAACCGCCAACGCAGCGGCCGCGCCGGCAGCTTCGCCGGTGACAAAACATACAGGAATTTCCTTGGTGGAGTGATGGACCGCGTGGTTCACCGAAATGCAGCGGCCCGCGGCAAGTAGATTGTCAAATTCAGAAACCAAGAGGCACGAGTAGGGAATTTCGTAGAACTCGCGATACTTCGTCCAGTTGCCGGTTACGCCAATGGCATCCTCGAAATGCGTGTTTACATCCGTGGGAGCGAGAACGCGGCGGCCAACCAGGCGGCGGCTCTCCGTGATGTCGAGCTGCGGTGCAATTTGCGAGATAAATGCCTTCTCGAGTCCAGGATGCGTCTTGCAGTGCTCACGCATCACTTCATGAATTTTTTCGCGGCACGCGATTTCTGCCCAGGTCAGATCCTCCACGTCGGTAGGATCGATATTCTTTGTTAGCGCCAAGGCCCCACCCCAGGGCACTACCAGCGCCTCGCGATCTCGCACGGTACGGTAAATCCGCAACGGTCCTGACGTCGTAATGGCATCATCGTCGACGTTGCTCATGCGGAACCAAAGCCACGGCACGACCCGCTGCAACTCGTGCGCGGCACCTGCCAGAGTAAAGACGTCACCGTCGCCGGTGGTGTCGATGACCACATCGGCCATGATCGCTCCCCGGCGCGAGCGGCCTTGCACAACGACTCCTTTTACGGTGCGATCTTCGATGATGCTGTCGACGGCCTGGGTGTGAAAGAGAATCTTGATCTTGGAATCGACGACCAGTTCGTTCGCCAATACGATCAACTCTTCCGGATCGAAAGCAACCGAGTAGCGAACGTGATGCGGCCCCTTGCCCCAGCACAACCCTTTTTCCGCCCAGCGATCGACCAGTTCAGGCTCTTCGCGGAAACGTTCATTCTCCGGAGGAGCGGCCGCCGCGCCGCGTGCAGTCAGTCGCTCGACGACCTCACGGCAAAGCCCACCGATCACGGTGTTGCCGTTGCCATCGTCCATGGTCAGCAACAGGATCACCAGGCCGCCCGTGGCGAGTCCGCCCAGATACCCGTTGCGCTCCAGCAGAGTTACGTCCGCGCCGAGACGCGCTGCCGAAACCGCCGCGGCCAACCCCGATGCCCCACCGCCAACCACCAACACCTGCGTGCGATGCCACACCGGCACATCCTGCGCCGGAAGTTTTACCGTTTGCTCGGTCGAACCTGAAGACTTCCCCAAAGTTACTGCCATGTCTTTGCTTATCTCACCCGATCAGAAAAACTTTATGTTCAGGAAAATCAAAACCACGATGACCACCGCGCCATAGAATTCCGGAGTGGTGTACCACGCGCCGCTTCGCTCGACACTCGCGGCGTAGGAATACGTCAGCCCTTTTAGTTTTGCAGGATCTGGAGCTGCGGTTGCATAGGTAGTGAAAACCATTACAGTTAGTCCGGCGACAAATCCCCAGACCGCCATCCATACGTTCGAAGCCATGGGCGTGCGGAAGTGGATCATGCCGAAGCGATAGAGCAAGTATTCCACCAGGCAGCCGAGGGTTCCGGCCACCATGCCGAAAAATCCGGCAGTTGCCGACGCTCGCTTCCAAAACATTCCCAGCAGGAACACGATAAAGAACGGCGCGATGAACAGGATGCCAATGAGCTGCATGTAGTCCATCAGATTGTCGAAGTTCAGCGCGATGTAGGCGGAGAGACAACTCAGCAACGTGCCCCAGACCGTCGCCCACTTGCCGACTTTCAGATAATGCGAGTCGGGGCGATCCTTCACCAGATAAGTTTGATAGAGATCGTAGGTGAAGACCGTATTGAAGGCCGTGATATTCCCCGCCATGCCTGACATGAAACTGGCGAGCAGCGCGGTGAGCCCAAGACCAAGCATTCCGCTGCTGTAGTAACGCCCTAACAGCATGGGGAGCGCGAGATTGTAATCACCTTTGATAACTTGCGGACCGACCACCAGCGCAACCATTCCCAGCAAAGTGACGATCGCCGGAAAAAACATCTTCGGGACAGCGGCCACGATCGGAGTCTTGCGGGCGGAGTCCAGATTTTTCGCGGCCAGTGCGCGCTGTATAAGAAGGAAGTCGGTACACCAATACGACGGGCCGGCAGTCAATCCGAGGCCGATTACCACTACCCACCAATCGACTCCAAGTGGATCGCCGGGAGCGCCCATTCCCTTCCATGTATGCAGATACTGGTCTGGCAAGCGAGCCATCAGGCCGTGCCACCCGCCCACTTCATGCAGGCCGAAGTAGACCAGCGGCAGAAATCCAACCACGATCAGTCCAAATTGGATGACCTCGTTGTAGATCGATGAGGCCAGGCCACCCCAGAACGTATATAGAAGAACTACGCCACCGGATAGCAGCACGCTGGCGGTGAACGACCATCCAAGCATGCTGTGAAACACCACGGCAAAGGCAAACATGTTGATGCCCGACATCAGGACCGTGACGAACGCAAAGCTGATCGAATTGAAAACATGCGCGCGATGATCGAAACGCATGCGCAAATACTCGGGAACGCTACGAATCCCATTCGCGTAATAAAAGCGGATCATGAACAGGCCGCAGAAGACCATCGCGGGAATTGCACCTACCCAATACCAGTGATTGGTGCGCATTCCGTACTTCGCGCCGTTGCCGATGTGCCCCATGATCTCAAGCGAACCGAGGTTCGCCGACATGAAAGCGATGCCGGTAATCCAGTGGGAGAGCGAGCGGTCGGTAAGCAGGAAATCTGCGGAGGTGTGGATACGGCCTTTGAGGTAATAGCCTATCCCCAGAACAATGGCGAAATAGGAAACAATGATGGTGAGATCCAACGCGCTAAGCTTCATTAACACGGTTCGAGGGCCTCGTTAGGACGTCCTGGTCCTGCTGTTACGTTGGATCAACTAGCTCGCGCTTTGCTCGGTGGTAACGGCAAAAATGGCCAATGGCGCCTGTTGCGTGTTCAGCTTGCAGCGCACGCTGACTAGTTTTTCTTTTTGCGTCGGAACCGACCACAAGAGTAGTTGATATTGTTCGCGTACCACGTCCTTAATGTATTCGACCGCGGGTTGAGCCGCCACCGCGATCGGGTCAATGCGTGTCGCTGAATGGATGCGGTTGGATTGTGCCACTTCAAAGCCATTCCGTACAGGGATGTCCTGCGTTTTGCCGTTCGCGTAGCGGAAGGTATAGACCGCTACGACGTCACCGCGCTTGCCAGTCAGCGGAAATCCCACGGGCATGGTTACCTGTCCCAGGATGTGCAGTTTGGTGCAGGCTTGATTGACGGGGATGGTGACCTCGGGCGCTTCCTCGGTTAAAAGAACGGGGCGGGCTCGGTTCTCTACGGCCGGTGCAGAAAAGGACACTCCTGCGATCCGGATGTCTTGTGCGGGCCATAGCGTGAACTTCGATCCCGTTCGTTTCCACTGCTCCTCGGCAACGCTACCGGCCCAGAATTTCTCCAGTGCGCTTTCCAGTGCCGACCAGGATTTCTTCCCGCCCTCCGAATCCACCAGGGATTGAAGGTCGGTCGTCTTAAAACTACTTCCCGGCGTAAACGGAAGAATTTTCAACGGCAACACGGTTGGGCGAGGTTGCGAAGGATTTGGGACCTCGCGCCGCCCATTGAACAAGGCTGCCAATCTCGAATAAATCGGTTCGCGGAGTTCCCGGCTATCTGTCACTGCGCCCGAAAACAGAATGCCGTTGAACGATGCCCAATCCTTGCGAGTGAATTGGTTCATATCGTTCCAGCTCCAAAACATATGGCCAGAGACTTTGCCTTCTTCCACTAACTCGAGGAGAGTGTCAAAATCCCGCTCATAGAAAACCGCCTCCGGACTGGCGACTTCCCAGCCCCATTCGCTAAAGGTAAAGGGCTTCTCCGGACCAAATACATTTGCCAGGTTGGTGAACTTATGTTCGTCGTAATCGTAAGCGTGCCAGTCGTAGAAATCGAGACCGGAGTCGTCGAATACTTTCTTCACCTCGGGTGGTTTGCCATAGGTGTGGGCGACCGACACCAGGCGGTGAATCGGATCGAGTTTGTCGCAAATCGCCTTGCCGCGCTTCAGGTAGCTCACCGGGAATGTGCACTCATTTCCCAAAAACCAGACGCCGATCGACGGCGAATTCCAGTCGCGCTTGATCGTGCGCTCGAGGATTTCGCATCCCAAATCGACCTGCTCCTTGGGCATCTTGTCGAAATCCATGTTCCAGAAGCCCGGTTCTTCGCTGACTACGAGACCGAGTTCGTCCGCTAGGTCAACGATTCGTTTGTCATGCGGATAATGCACCAGGCGCACGAAGTTCGCGCCCATCGCTTTGATCATCCGCATGTCCTGTTCCTGCTGGCGACGGGACAGGGTGAACCCCTGGTCTTTCCACATGTCATGACGGCAAACGCCGTTCATGATCAGCCGCTTCCCGTTCAACAGGAAAAGTCTTCCTTTGGTCTTCAACTCCCGAAATCCGGTGCGGCATTGCCAAAAGTCCTTCGCTGACGCGGTCTTGACCTGGGCCTTCAGGTGATAAAGGTTCGGCTCTTCCGGCGACCACAGGGCCAGCGATTTCGCATCGAACTTGATCTCCGCTTCGGTGGTCCCAGGTTTCAACTGGACGGTGACAGTTCCAGTGGCAACCTGAGTGTGCCGCCACCACAAAGAGAGTTCGCACTCGGCTGAAGCGCTTTCGGTGGAGGAAATGAAAAGCTGCGACGTACACGACGCATTTTCGAGATCAGCCGTGAGTTCGTAACCGAATCGAACATTATCGATGAACGTCGCGGGCCGCACATCCACATAGACGTCACGAATAATGCCACCATAGGGTTCCCAACCGCCCGGAGCGGTATATTCGATTTCGTCTTTGCCCGTGCCGTCTGGCTCGGCGGCAGCGTCGGCGATCTGGACTTCGACCATGTTTCGACCTTCGGTCGCCTGGCCTGTGAAGTCGAACTCAAACGGCAGATAAGGAATGGTTACACCCAGCTCGTGACCATTCACGAAAATTCGGCCGTGATAGTTGATGGCGTCAAAATGAACGATGGCGCGATTGCCATTGCTCAACTTAGGCAAGAGGAAGTTACGGCGCAGGCGATAAAGTCCCGACGGGCGTAAGGAGGATGGAACGGCGACAATATCAACTAGTTTGCCGTGAACGTACCTCTCCCAATCGCCGTTCAGGTCGACAACGGTGCGGGTCGGTTGGATATCCGTTTCTGCCATTGCTCTCCTCTTTATTGGCTTGCGTCGTTACGACCTGGTCAGGCCCGCTCCGCCGTCACCGCGAAAATCGCGAGAGGCGATTGTTCTCCGTGCAGCCTGCAGCGGAGCCTGACCAGTCCCGCCCCCTCAACGGGAATGGAATAAAGCAAAACCTGATATTGCTCGCGGGCGAGATCTTTGACGTAGATCAAGGCGCGTTGTGTCTCAGTCGCAGTGGGATCGAGGCGTCCGGCATTCTTCACGAAGTTTGATTGGACGACTTCGTATCCGTTGCGCAGAGGAATTTCACGGGCTTTACCTTTGGCGACTTCGAGGATATAGCTCGCTACTTGATCGCCATCTTTGCCGACCTCCGGAAAACCCTGGCCAAACGTGATTTGCCCCAGTATGTGAATTCTCTGGCAGTTCCCTTTCACGGGAATGACGATCTCAGGGACTTCAGGAGTCAGAATCAGCGGCCGGACTCGGCCGTTGATTATCGGGAACAGAAAATCCACGCCGGCGATTTCAACCTTGCTCTGTTGCCAAAGCAGAAAGTCTTCGCCGGTCTTCTTCCACTGCGTCTTGGAGGTTTTTTCCCAATACTTCGCCATCCGGTCTTTGAAACTGCTCCAGGCGCGCCCGGCTTCCGGCGTCTCCAGGAGGGGCTGAAGGTCGATGGCTTCGAATTTGTTCTTCTTCGACCACGGCGCCCACTTTAGCGGAACAATTTCAGGACTGGTGTCCGGTTGATCGACGACATGGCGGCGTAACTCAAACAGTCGCGTCAACTCCATCGCCACAACATCGCGCGGTTCTCGCCATTCGGTGACGACTCCCGACTCCAGGATGCCATCGCGCATTTCACCGTCGATGCGGCTGTACTGTCTCATGTCCTGCCACGACCAGAACATGTGCCCTGAGAGTTTGCCGTTTTCCACCAGATCGATGAGCCGGTCAACCTGGTTCTGCATCACGATCTGGACCTGTCCGAGCGCCTTGCCACCCCACTCCGTGAACGTAAGCGGCTTCGAAGGACCGTCGTATTCAGCTTCTCGAGCGAACTCTTCCACGTCGTAGGTGTAGGGATGCTGGTCAAAGAAATCCATGTCGGAGTCGACAAAGATTTGTTTTACCTTTTTTGCATTTTTATCATTGGCAGCGGAAACCAGCCGCTTAATGGGATCGAGGCGGTTGCAGCGCTCTTTCCCTTCCTTAAGGAAGGACACAGTCAAAGTGCATTCATTCGAAAGGAGCCACGCCATCACCGATGGAGAGTTCCAGTCACGGCGAATAATGGTTTCAAGGATGACGTAACCAAGCTCGATACGCGGGCGCTCCATGGTGTTGAAGTCCATGCCCCAGTAGCCGGGTTCCTCGCTGACGAGAAGTCCAAGCTGATCGGCCAGTTCGACGATCCGACGATCATGCGGGTAGTGCACCAGGCGGATGAAGTTGCACCCCTGTTGTTTGATCATCCGCATGTCCTGGTCCTGCTGATCGCGGGTCAGGGTGAAGCCTTGCTCGCGCCACATATCGTGGCGGCAAACTCCGTTCAGGATGAGCTTCTTACCATTGAGGCGGAATTCATTTCCTTCGGTGCGAATTTCGCGGAACCCGGTCTTGCAGGACCAACTATCGGATCCCGAGGCGCTCTTTACCGTCGCGCTTAGTTCATAAAGGTTGGGTGTCTCCGGCGACCACAGCGCGGGATCTTTCAACTGGAAGGTACACTCGACGTCGTTCGCGCCCGACTTGAGCTGCACGGTCTTGCTATCGCGAGCAACCTCTTTTCCCGCGTGACTCAAAACCAGGTCAACAGTCGCACTCCCCGCCTCGGTGCTCGAAACCATCACCCGAGGGCTGCCGTTCACGACTCCAAAATCTTCACTAAGCTTGTACGCCAGCCGGATGTTATCGACAAAAGTGGCGGGACGCTGTTCTGCGAAAACATCGCGGATCAGACCGCCGTAGCCTTCCCACCCGCGATGGATGCCGAGCTTTACTTCCGCGGCGCCGCTGCCATCGGGCAACGGCGTAAGGTCGGCGATCTCCACCTGAAGATCGTTCTTCCCCTCTTTCGCGACGTCGGTAAATTCGAACTCGTAAGGAACGTACGGCCCCATCGTCCCCAGAACCTTGCCGTTAACCGTCACCCTCCCCCAGTAGCAGACCGCTTCAAAGCGCACGAAAGAGCGCTGACCCGAAACCAGTTTGGGGAGAACGATGCTGCGGTGAAGGCTGTAAAAGCCGCTGGGACGGCGCGAAGAAGGGACGGTAACGGTATCGTAGGACTCGCCGTCGATCCGTCTCTCCCATTCACCATTCAACGAGAAGCGAGTACGGGAGCCTTGAACAACAGGATCGGACTGAGCGGCAAATGCCGGCACCCCAACCAAAACCGCGGAGGCGCCAAGTGTGCTGAGAAAACTGCGGCGATCGATCATTTACCTACACCGTGGCCGTCAGGATTTGAACCTAGGGTTACAACACTAGCGGAAATACCCGGAACTTAGAAATGAGGAACGGGAGCCGCGTGGCTCCCGTTCCTGGTTGAGTGGTTAGAAGTAGAACTTCAACGCTGCCTGCATAACCCGTGGCGGATAACCGGGGTTGGTGCTATTGATTAGGCCAAATGCGCTACTACTGTAGTTGGCGTTTGGCAGGTTAAATGTCGCCCGGTTGAAGGCGTTGAACATTTCCCAGCGGAACTGGACTTTGTACCGCTCCGCGAACCTGAAGCTCTTGCTTAGCCCAAGGTCCCAGGTGTTAACGCCAGGCCCATAAGCCGGCGTGCGGCCGACGTTGCCTTTGGTACCCTGCGGCGCGGCCACGAAGTCACTCGCGTCGAGGTAGTTGGTCAGATTCCCCGGGTGAGTGTGGACCACGTGGTCATCGGAAGCGTAGTCGGGGTAGTCTCTTCCCCGATTATCCCATGAGGTCGTGGTTCCGGAAAGAATCGTGAACGGCGCGCCCGACTGGGCCCGGTAGATGCCACTAAGCTGCCAACCGCCAAGTGCTCCTCTCGCGATGGCGTTGCTTCCCTTCAATCCTGGAGTTTCGTAGATGAAGTTGGCAATGAACACGTGCGGGACACTGAGCAGCGAAGTCGACCGGTTACACGGAATACAACGGTAGTCGTTGACGCCGTCAGTGAAAGCACTGGTCGAGTAGGCGGCTAGATCGATCGTTTTAGAGTAGGTGTAGTTTGCCTGGAATT
>DATBAT010000369.1:0-6277 GCA_036271375.1 Terriglobales bacterium | reverse complement strand
CGCGATTGCGGAGCTTTACATGCAATCAGCGCGGAAAGACACAACCAGCCCAGCACGAAAACGTACCGCGGCCTGGCAAGGCGCGACATCAGCAATAGACTAACGCACCTTCCCGCCATTGAACGCAATGGTGATCTGCTTTACGTTCCTAGCACCTGCTGGAGCTTGTCCAATTGCTCGGCCCAGTAAAGCTTTTGTTTTTTGGCGGCATTGGCGCTTGGCAGTTTGCTGTGCTGCACGGCGATCTGCGTCTTGTTGGCGCTTTTGGGATAGAAGGCAACGACGACGAGAGTCTTGCCGCCATCCCAATCGATACGAATGCTCTTGTTCTCGGTCGCTTTCCGGACGGAAAAACTCGTTTCCTTCAGCCAGCGCTTTCGCATCACGGGATCCTGAAACAACAGAAATGCCATGCCGACGGGAATATTGAAGGTCTTGCTCACGCCGATCTCGAAGCCATCGGCCTTTTCGTGCACCACGCGCAAGCCGCGCGCCTGCTCATAGCCGACCGTCACCATCTGCTGCCACCACGACGATGCCTTTGGCTCCTTGCGCACCAGGGTGACGATCTCCTGGTGCGTTAGCTTTTCGGCGCCTGCGGCGTCGAGCGCTTCAAACCATTGCGCCCACGTCTTGCCGGTCTTCGCTTTCACCGCCTCGTCGCTCACGCGCTTCTGGGTTTTGCCTTCATCGGCCTCGCTCGTCATTCCCGGCACCTCGCGCCCGCATTCTAATCGAGCAGGAAAAAAGAAAAAGGGCCGGGCAAATTTGCCCGGCCCAAATTGACTTGCAGGGGACAGCCGTTTAGTCGTCAGCTGCTGCTGAGAACGCAAACGGCTGGTTGAGCGACTCGGCTTTCGCGGGACCAACGAAATACCGCTTGTACGACGCGAAAGTCAGAGCCATTACCGGGAACAGCGCGAGCGGCACGTACCAGGCGACGTAAACCATCGCGGTAGCTGCCATCGACGCCAGTCCGGCGCTCAGTGCGCAATACGGGAAGGACAACAACACGATTTCCTTCCACGTGTTCAGGACCGAAGTACCTTCAGCCAGCCCAATCACGATCGACACCGAGAGGGTATCGACCAGGAAGAAGCCCGCTCCGGCAGCCGCCAGTAAGAGCGACTTGGCTGGCACGGCGGCCATTCCAAAGCTGCTGTGGGCCAGCAGGTGAGCTACGGCGACCGCATTCACGATCGTCGAGATGTTGAACAGCACTTGAATCGGCGTCATGCTCTTGCCGTTCTTGGGCAAGCACTGCACCGCGGTGGAAACCGCTGCCACGATCAGCGCCTGGGGCACGCTCAGTTCGAGCGCCGCCAGCAGCATGAAGGGCAGATTCACTGACATGTTACCGTTTAAGCCTGGTAGGGAAACTTTCATCCGTGACGCCGCTGCCGACAGAACCACGAAGCAGCCGAAGCGCAACAGATCGACAGATTCCCAACGCATCATCCCCATGCCCATGTTCACCAGGGCGGAGAGTGCCACCAGACCGACGAAGATCTTAGCGGATTGTGGTATGCGTTTCATGGTAGTAACTCGCTTCTCCTATTTCGTGTTCTCTTACTGCTGAGCGTCTTGGTCGGCGTCCGGTATCACGCAGGCGTTAGGATCGACTGTCGGATCACCCGCGCAGTCGCCATCACCTTCGCTGTAAGCCATCGCTACGCTGCTGGCCCCGAGAGTGCTGCTACCCCACAGAACGCTGTAACCTTGCGTCGAGGAGTTACCCCACAGCACGCTGTTGCCCCAGAGAACGGAGTTAGCATCGATCGAGCTACCCCACAGAACGGAGTCACCCCAGAGTACGGAGTTACCCCACAGAACTGAATTGCCCCAGAGAACCGAGTTGCCCCACATGATCGACTGGCCGGTGGCCGTCCACTTGGTGTCGATCGTGATCGTGTTCTGGCGGGAGTTGACGACCACGCGCGGCGAAAGTGCCACGCCAGCTCCCGTGTCGGTGCTCTTCAGCGCGGCCGCGATGTTCAAGTAGCCGGCGCCGTAGGTGAATACGTCACCCTGGTTGTCGTAACGGTTCGAGTTACGGTCCCAGGCCGAGTTGTACACCTGGTACATCGATTTGGAAGCTGTCTTCATCAGCCGGGCCTTGACCACGTCCGGCGTCAGGTTCGGGTTCGCCTGCAGCATCAGAGCAACGGCGCCCGAAACCACCGGCGTCGCCATGCTGGTGCCGCTCAGAGTGAAGTACTGCGGCGTCTTGTTGCCTCCGCCCAGTAGTCCGTTCAACAGGCCGGTGAGCAGAGGAACCACGTCCAGCGACGGGTTCTGCGACACCAGCGAGGTGTTCGGCGCCAGCAGCGAAACGACCTTGTTGCCCGGGGCAACGATGTCAGGCTTCACTACGTGGTCGATGAGCGTTGGTCCCTTCGAGCTGTAGCTGGCGATGGAATCGTCGCCCGTGCTGAAGGTTCCCTTGGTGTCCATGGCGCCGACCGTGATCACATAGGGGTCGTTGCCCGGGACGCCGATGGTGCCGTAGCCGTCGGTTCCCATCGAGTTATCGCGGCCGTTGTTGCCAGCGGCACAGATAACCACGATGCCGGCCTGCCACGCCTTTTCAACTTCCTGGTCCAGCGGATCCTGCGTGAAGCTCTCATATACTCCGCGGCCCAGTGAAAGGTTGATGATGCGAATGTTGTACTGCGACTTCAACTGGATGGCGCGGTCGATTGCGGCGATTACCGACGAGTCGCTTCCGCTACCGTTGGCATCCAGAACGCGCAGGTTGATGATGTTCGCGTTTGGAGCCACGCCCTGGTATTCGTATTTATAACCAGTGCTGGAACCCGCCGACTGGCTGCCGTTACCGGCGGCGATACCGGCCACGTGCGAACCGTGTCCGTATTTGTCGGTTGTGCTGGTGTCGCCGGGCACAAAGCTCTCGCTGTAAACCACGCGCGAAGCCAGCGCTGAGCTGTTCTTCAGGTCGGGGTGAGCGTAGATACCGCTGTCGATGATGGCGATGCCGATTCCGGTTCCATTGAGACCGTAAGACCACGCGAGGTCGGCCGAAACTGCCGAAGTGATGTCATCGACCGACATCTTAACCTTGCGGTCCATGGTGACGTATTTCACGTCGTCGTCGTTCGCGAGATCGTCAAGCTGGTTCACCGGCACCGTCATGTGGAGGCCATTGAGGCTGCCAAACGTGTGCTTCATCTTGGCGCGGTGACGAGAAGCGTTGTCGAGGTGCTTCTGGCTCAACTTCGCCTTGTACTGAACGATTACGTCAACGTCCTGGTTTTGGTCGCCGGTCGTGTACAGCTTGTACAGCTCTGGCGACAGGTGTTTGGAAATGTCCTTGGCCGAAACCGGCAGGACTACGCTAAGCAGCAAGCCGAAGCTGAGAAGGAACTGTCCCATCCGCTTCGCACTCGACCGCTTGCGCGCAGGCTGCGTCTCGGCACCCTTGCTGTCCGTGGGAGGCGTACTTGCCTTCGCGCCGCCCCACGTCGCGCTGTGTTTTATTTGCCCAAGCTCTGTGAGCATTTTTTCTCCCTGCAAATCGTGCAACGTGGCCCTAGTTCACCGTCTCTGCCTGGCATAGGTACAGTCCGCACACGCGGAGCCGGTGCACTCTCTATTGCAGGAGGGGGGCCAAGAGCTAAGTTGCTGAAAACACAGCTGGGAACCGGAATTCAAGGGGCGCAATTGGGACAAACTGTCACATCCGCCCAGAGGGGTGCAGCCAGCCTGTCACAACCTGTCTCAACGGGGAAGATAGGGAATCCTACCGACTGCGCGGGAGGTAGCGGAGCACTTCGGTCTCAACTTGGTCAAACGATTGAGGCCCCAACAGGGTGGCTCGCAGGATCCCATGGGCGTCAATTATATGGATAACCGGGCGGCCGCCTCCAGGGCTCACGTAGAGTCCATTGCTCTCGCCGGTTTGGACCCGCCCCTTGCGCAGCACAGTCTCAGCCAGTGGCGTGAAGTCTTTGATGGTCTCGGCATTTTCGTCGCTGATGGCGAGCACAACCACACGATCGCCATAAGCCTGTTGCAGGCGGTTGAGATCGGCTAATTCGGCGCCGCAGCTTTTGCACCACGTGGCCCAGATATTCAGCACAACCAGCTTACCCGCGAAATCGGAAGAGTGCTGAACGGCGTCGTCATTCAGCGACCAGTAAGCAAGGTCGGGAGCGGGCTGCCCGATTGTGACGAGAGCGCTTTTACTGAAGTTGGTCTGTATGTAACGCAACGAAGCGATCATGCCGATCGAGCACAGCAGGATCGCCAACCCGGAAAAGAGATTACGAATGCGTTGATGCGACTCGAACCCGCGCAGCACGACGATCAAGGCGCCTATCAGCGAAACCGTCAGCGCGGTAATCGCCAGGATGTCGCCATACTCGACGACAAACATCGCCCAAGTCATAGAATTATCCCTACGCTCGATTGATACGCTAACGCAAGCGAAAATGTTCCCCTGCATGCTTTACGATGGGATGGAATGTCAGAATCCTTGCCAGATTCCATTGCCGCTGCTGTTCGCCGACGCTTCGCTGCTCTGGAGATTACACGCACTCTCTCGATGGACATCACACGTCTTGCAATGGGGGAAGCCGAACTGACAATGCCCAACCGTGTGAACTGGCACGGAATCTTCAACTCGCTGCACGGCGGATTGCTGATGACCCTCGCCGACACCGCCGCCTGCATCGCCATTCTGACGAGAATCGGCGAGGAGGAAGTGATCACCACCACCGACATGAATATCCGCTTCCTCGCTCCATGCCTGACCGATGCGATGGCCGAAGCAAAGATCATCAAGTTCGGAAGAAGCCTGGTGCCGGTGAACGTCTGGTTGCGCGATACGAATGGAAGGGAAGTGGCGCTGGCGCAAGTGACTTACATGCGGTTGGATAACATTCCGAGGCGGTAGGCTATCGCCAGTAACGCTGAATATCCGGACTCAATTGATCGAAGGCTTCATCGGCGCTTACCAGAGTCAGTCTCTCTGGAACCAGCGATTGCGCGGCGATCATTCGATCAAATGGGTCCTTATGCGCCCCGTCGAGGAAGGGAGCCAGACAACAGACTTCCGTGGTCATTGCTCTCGGTTGAATTCCCTGCGCCTTGCAAGCTTCGACCAATTCAGAAATCGCGCCGGCAGAATCGAGCGGGAGATCGCCCCAACGGATTGCTTTGCCAGATTTGGCGTTCTTGCCCTTTATACCAATCTCCCAGAACGTCGCGTCAGAAACATATACGTTGCGAGTGTTTTCGATATATCGCTTGACCGGCGACGGCAAGTCGGGGCTATCTGTCAAGAACCAGAGGAGGACGTGGGTGTCCAAAAGGATCAATCGATTCCCCAGTCTTTTAATTCTTCATCCGTCAGAGGCGCAAAAAATCCGAGATCGAATGTTAGTTTCCCCTTGAGCGACCCCGCTTGACGCCGAACCGACGGCTGTTGAATCGGCACAATCTTGGCGATGGGCTTGTCCCCTCTGGCGATGACAACCTCTCTACCTTCCTCTACTTCCTTGAGAATCTTGGAGAGATTAGTCTTTGTCTGGTGCACGGTGTACATCCTGCGATTTTACTTAGCTAAACTTAGCTAAGTCAACAACGAACTACCTTTCCATCGGAAAGCCCTTTTCCCGCCACCCGCGAACTCCGCCATCCATGGAAATCACGTTTTTATAGCCCATCTTCTGCAGATTGTCGGCAGCCAGCGCCGAGCGGAAACCGCCGCCGCAATAAAGCACCAGTTCCGTGGTAGTGTCTGGCACCGTCTTCTCGATGTCCCGCTCGATCACGCCCTTGCCGAGATGAATCGCCCCAGGAAGATGGTCGGCGGCGTACTCGCTCTCTTCGCGCACATCGACCAGCGTGAACTTGTCGCCGCGATCCAACCGCTGTTTTATGTCGTCGATGGTGGTTTCTCGAATGCGCTTCTTTGCGTCGTCAACAATGGCAAGAAATTTCGGAGGATGATTGTGTGCCATGGGTTCCTTATGTGTGGTTGTGATAACCGAATCATTGTAGGGGAACTGCGGGAGTAGCGTCGGGAAGTCGGGGCTTCGGCGATCCGCAATTAAGGCCCGAGTGACGCAACAATTGGCGGGCGTTCCCTCTATTTTACATAATATCCGATGAAGGGACTCGTATTATCGGACGTGATGTCCTACCCCGCCTGTAAAAAGCGGGATTGGTGGGATGCGGGAAACCCTAATCCCTTAACACAATCATTGTCAAACGTTTATTTTTGGAAGCCCTTTATCATGAGAAGTCCGGTCAT
>DATBAT010000368.1:0-8363 GCA_036271375.1 Terriglobales bacterium | reverse complement strand
AACTATCCGCCTGTAAAAGCCATCTAAATTATTAACAGCTCAGGGATTGGCCCTAACGCGCATGCTATACTTTGGGGGTTTGTGCCGTCTCGGTACGCCACTTCCCACCAGCAAATAGTCAACTCGCGCCTTTTCCGAAGGCGCACAAGGAAATATCTTTTTGGCTCTTGACGACAAGTACGACGAAATAAAAAAGCTGATCGACACAGGCAAAGAGAAGGGATACCTGACCTACGATCAAGTCAATGACTTGATACCTCAGGATGTTCAAAGTCCCGAAGATCTCGACGACCTGTTAACTACGATCGGCACGCAGGGTATCGATGTGCTGGAGGGGCCAAAGACCGCCTCAGCCCTCGATAAAAAATTCGACGATGAAGAAGCCGGCGAAGACGTGGAGCTCGACCTCACGCCTGGCGCTCTGGAAAAAACCAACGATCCCGTCCGCATGTATTTGCGCGAGATGGGCACCGTACCGCTGCTTACCCGCGAAGGCGAAGTTGAAATCGCCAAGCGGATCGAGCGCGGTCAACTGCGCGTATTGAAAGCTATTTCGCGTTCGCCGATCGTCATCAACGAACTGCTGGCGATGGGCGAAGACCTCAAGAAGGGCGTCCGCTCCATTAAGGAAGTGGTCACCTTCGATGAGGAAGAAATCACCGACGATATCCTCCAGAACCGTCTGAAGGAATTCACCGGCAAAATCGACGACCTGGCGAAGGCCTACAAAAAGGCCAACACCATTCAGGAAAAGTTCGTCGAGATTTCGCAGAAGAAGCGCCCCAAAGACCATCGCCGTTACCGCCGGCAGCTTGCCCGTGCGGTGGTGGCAACGTCATTGGCGGTGCGGAAGCTGGGCTTCACCAACAATGAACGCAAGCGGCTGATCGAGCGCGTCAACAAAACCGTTGACGGCATGCGCTCGCTTGACCGCCAGGCTCAGAACCTGGAGAAGAAGTCCGAGTCCACGCGCAGCGACGAGCAACGCAAGGAATACAAGCGGCAAGCCCGCGCCATCCACACCGAACTCGAAAAGCTCGAAGTGGAAGCCGGGGTCTCGTTCCTGGAACTCAAGCGCACGCAGCGCGAGATTATCCAGGGAGACATGGACGCCGAACAGGCGAAGCGTGAGCTGATCGAAGCAAACCTTCGGCTGGTGGTCTCCATCGCCAAGAAGTACACCAACCGCGGACTGCAATTCCTCGACTTGATTCAGGAGGGCAACATCGGCCTGATGAAAGCCGTCGATAAATTCGAATACCGCCGTGGCTACAAGTTTTCGACTTATGCCACGTGGTGGATTCGGCAGGCCATCACCCGCGCCATCGCCGATCAGGCACGTACGATTCGTATCCCGGTGCACATGATCGAAACCATCAACAAGCTGATCCGCACCTCGCGGCAGCTGGTGCAGGAACTGGGCCGCGAACCAACGTCGGAAGAAATCGCCAAGCGCATGGACATTCCGGTCGCAAAAGTCCGGAAGGTCTTGAAGATCGCACAGGAGCCTATTTCCCTCGAAACGCCAATCGGCGAAGAGGAAGATTCGCATCTGGGTGACTTCATCGAAGATCGCGCCGTGGTTTCACCCGCCGAGGCCGTAATCAACGTCAACCTGAAAGACCAGACGGGACAGGTCTTGCGCACGCTGACTCCTCGCGAAGAGAAAGTCATCAAAATGCGTTTCGGCCTGGAAGACGGCAGCGAGCACACTTTGGAAGAAGTCGGACAATCGTTCGCGGTGACACGAGAACGCATTCGTCAGATCGAAGCCAAGGCGCTGCGGAAACTGCGTCATCCGTCAAGGTCGCGCAAGTTGCGAGCTTTCATGGACGGGGTTCGGGACTAAGTTAGAAGTAAGAAGTCAATTAAGAATTAGGCACGGCTTCGGCCGTGCCTTTTGTTTTTGGTATTGAAAAGCCACCTTGCCTCTTATCATGGAAACCGTTTCGCTGACGTCGTCTAGCATCTCGAAGCCTCGAGCAATGTTCGGGGCTTTGACTTTTTCAAGAAGCCGGGTTCCTTGGCAGTTGCTCCGTGGGCGCGTGGGTGCAAAAGCGACAGGGATTGGCACGGCTGAAGCCGTTGCACTGACACGAACCGTTGTTCATAGTTTTCGGAATTGCCTTCTTCATTTGGTAGAATGGTATACAATAGAGGTAGAATATAGACCATGGGCATGAATATAAAGAACGAATCCGCCCACAGGCTGGCCCGCCAGCTTTCCCGCCTAACCGGCGAGAGCATAACCGAGACGGTAACCGAATCCCTCCGCGAAAGGCTAGGCCGGGTGCAAAACAAGCAGTCAACCGCACTATCCGAGCGGCTGCTGGAAATCGGACGCGACTGCGCCCCGCGTCTGAAAGAGCCGTTCCGCTCCGCCGACCATGGCGACCTGCTCTATAACGAGAAAGGCCTGCCAAGGTGATCCTCGATACGTCGGCGGTGATCGCAATTCTGCGCCTCGAGCCGGAAGCGTCCGAGTTCGCCGCCCTCATCGAACAGGCACAGCCACGCCGTATGTCGGCAGTGAGCTATGTGGAGGCCGGAGCAGTGATTGATGGCAGCAAAGATCCCGTCGCCAGCCGCCGCCTGGATGAACTAATTGAGGAAGCGAAGATTGCCATCGAGCCGGTCACCGAAGCGCAGGCCCGCATCGCGCGCCAGGCATATCGCGACTTCGGCAAACAAAGCGGCCACGCCGCTAAACTGAATTTCGGAGATTGCTTTTCCTACGCACTGGCGAAGAGCGAGGGAGAGCCGCTATTGTTTAAAGGCCAGGATTTCTCGCGAACGGATGTGAGGGTAGTGCGAACCTAAGAACGAGGCCGAGAACGTTCCGTATGTCCCCGATTCCCCCAATTCCCCGAATCGTTCTCTCTTCATAGGTATGTGGCACAAATCTACTTCGGCGGCTCGGGAATTTTCGCCTTGTCAGAATGTGATTTAAGCCAATTGAGTTCTTTGTCCCGCCATTGGTGGTCGTGATTGAGTTCGGCGGCCAATGGTGGAATAGCCTGAGGATCGAACTGGTCGGAGAAGTGTGGAATGGTCCGATAATCGAAACCGTCGAGAATCTTAAGGATCAGATCGGATTCCATCCGCACTAAATCGGCCAAGTGATTTGCACCCAAGGCTGCGCTGGTTAAACGGGGCGCCCCGAAATAGCCCGGCCAGTTTTTATCAGCGGCAATGCTGAAGAGATCTTTCATACCTTTGGCCGTGAGCGAGGGTGCGGTTCGGAACGCAGGATCTACAAATTCAGGGTGCAAGAAAAATATTTCGCTGTGCTCATCCGCTCCGGCGTGCACGGTAAATCCTTCTTCGGCCTGCTGCTCCGTCGTAAACATTTTTTCTTCCGTGCCACAGCATATGGCGAGCGGCATCAAGTCGCGCAGATGAACCATGTTCCCGCCATAAACTTCGTGGAAGTATTCCGATGCTTCATTGAGCGCCCGGGCGTGCAAGGGATCGCCATGATCGTTGAGCAGGAAAATCCAGCGGAAACCCTGCTCGCCAAGTTCGCTGCCCAGGTCCATGTAAACGTCACGCAAAGTTTCTGTCCGTACGGTATAGGAACCGGGAAAACTCCACTTCCCGCCAATGCCGTTTGCGCCGCCCGAACCCAGCGGGACCTGAGGAAAAACAACAACCGCCCAGCCGGGACGGGCTACGATTGCACGCGCGAGTTCCTGCGTCGTGTAGGCGTCGACATATCCATCGGTAAAGGATGGAAGATAAGGTCCGTGCTCCTCAAGAATGCCGCCGGGAATCAGAACGACGGTCTTAGCCCGGTCGAGCGCGCGGATTTGGTTGGTATTAAGTTCAGCAAGCTGGAAGATTTGAGCGTACGCGGCGGTTGAGAAGAATACGATCGCCACAAAATAGGTATATGCCTTTAGCTGTCTCATGATCGATGCCAATCTTTCTCAGGGTGAGCGTTTGAGGCGTGACGGAGGTAGAGTTTATACCGGCGGGAGCGTCTTTTGTGCTTCATCGCCTTGGTCTTGGCTTTTAGCGTTATCTTTTTTCACTGGCCGTTAGCGAAATAACGGCAGCCCGTCCGCTCATAATGCTGCCCAGTGCACAGGTCCTTCGCTTTGCTCAGGATGACAAAATGTTGGGGGCTGCCTGAAGCCGCCGCAGCATCCAACTCTAGTGCCCGGCCCCTACATTCTGCGCCGCACTCAGCATCTGCCGCGGCCGCTGTGCGAGGTCTTCGCTTTTTTCGCGCGCCCAGAGAACCTGCAGACTATTACGCCGCCCTGGCTCGACTTCCGCATCACCCAGGCGCCACCCGAACTCGGTCTCGGATCGCGTATCGAGTACCGTCTGCGCATTCACCACATCCCCACTCGCTGGACCACCGAAATCACCGCCTGGCATCCGCCCCACAGCTTCATCGACACTCAAATTTTCGGCCCCTACACGTTTTGGCGTCACGAGCATATTTTCACCGCCGATGGTGCCGGCACCAGCATGCAAGACACGGTTCGCTATGCCCTTCCCTTCGGACCGCTTGGACGCGCCGTGCATTCGGCAATAGTGCGCCGCGACGTAAACAAGATTTTTGATTACCGGGCAGAGAGGATGCGACATCTATTCGGGGAGTAAAAGTGTGGCCGGGCGCCCTCGCCCGCGAAAACTCAGCGCGGGAGAGTAGCCTAAAAAACAAAACCCCGGAGCTCCCATCTCCGGGGTCTTGTCTTGAATTTGCCAACCGGATCGCCATACTTCCGAACCAGTCCGCGTGAGCGGGGATCCATTGGACTTTCTTTGTCCGCCGCAACACAGATAGTTTCTCCGGACACGCCTCCACCCGCACTCAGGTAGTTGCTGTATTTTTCGGCGTTGCCGAGGCCAACTTTTCCACAAACCTTGTGAACCCGTTATCTCAACCCGCTCTGTAATGGAAAAGGCAGCGCGACTACGCAGCCGTAACGTCGTCGTCGGTTTTGCCCTTTTCGTCCTCATCCAGCGCACCCGCCGGAAGATCCAGATGCTCAACATCCTGCTGGATAGGGTTTGGGTCGAGTTGCTCATTCGGAGGCTTCGTGTGATCGGTCATTGGTTTTCTCCTGGTCCTTGGATGCGTCTCTGGCCTTTGGGTTAGCCGTTCTGACCAGAAGCGCTATTTCAAGTGAGTGCCTTCTCGGAGTGGTGCGGGATTGGATCGTCGATCGGCGGGTGCATCCGGTTTATCTGTACGTCCTGCCGCTGTTCCTCATTGGGCAGAGTGTTGCGACCTAGGTTGCACGATGTGCCGATTTGGCTGAATGCGGATGCGATCCTGGGGTGAGCGTTGTGGTATCCCACCTTTCGCAAAGTACGCGAAAGATGGGCCACCCTGTGCTCCCCACTCTTCGTCGTCAAAGCTATGTTCATTCGTCACAGAGCCTCACCAAGTCCCGTCCGCCATCGCCTTTCTCCGCGCAACCTCCGCTTCGCTTGGCTCCGTGGTCAAGAAGCTTCCGATTTGAACTGCGCCGGCGGGCTCGTAGGTGGCGACTATATTGCCTCGCGCCGACACCACGTGGCCGACCATGCGCATCGCGCCGCCTGGAGCATGCTCGCTGAACAGCCGCTTCCCGCTGCCCAGCACCACCGGAAACGTCATCAGGACCAAGCGATCGATGAGGCCTGCGGCGAGCAACTGCGGATAAAGCGTGCTGCTGCCCTGGATAATCAGATCGGGTCCATCGCCCTTCTTGACCCGGGCAACAGCTTCCATGCTGGTGAGCCGCTCGCTGTTTTGCCAGGTCAACCGCTGCTCGCCGCGGGTGACGACATACTTGCGCGCCCGGTCGAACAGCTCGCCCATCGACTTCTCGTTACCCTCGGCATAGGGCCAGTAGGAGGCGAAGATGTCGTAGGTCCGCCGTCCCAGCAGCAGGGCGAATGGATGGTTGAAGAACAGGCCGCCGATCGTCTTCATGACTTCATCGCCATCGCCAATGGGCGCCAGCCATCCACCGTACTTAAATCCGCCGGTGGGGTCCTCGGTCGGCCCACCCGGCGCCTGCATCACACCGTCGAGAGAAACAAATGCAGCGGCAATAATCTTTCGCATGTTCAAAGTCCTTATTTATGACGCCCCATTTTGGGGGAGATATTGAGATCCTTCCTAGTTTAGCGTTTGCCTCAGGGATGAGTAGACTGGGCGGTTGATGCCGTGTGCCGCTACAGCGGACGCTGTATTTAGAACGGCATCTCATCGATGCTAAACTTCCACGCTTAACCCCCGGCCCTCGGCCCAACAAGGAGACCTCATGCCCTCAACTCCAAAAAATACCATCTGCCTGTGGTACGACAAGGACGCACATGACGCTGCGCTCTTCTACGCCGCGACCTTTCCGGACAGCAAAGTGACCGCAGTCCATAAAGCCCCCAGCGACTACCCGAGCGGCAAGGCGGGCGATGTGCTGACGGTGGAGTTCACCGTGCTGGGCATTCCCTGTCTCGGGCTCAATGGCGGCCAGCATTTCAAACACAGCGAGGCCTTTTCGTTCCAGGTCGCGACCGACAATCAGGAAGAAACGGACCGTTACTGGAACGCGATCGTCGGCAATGGCGGCAAGGAAAGTGAATGCGGCTGGTGCAAGGACCGCTGGGGCCTCTCCTGGCAGATCACTCCGCGGGCGTTGACCGAGGCGATGGCGGCGGGTGGCGCTGAGGCGAAGCGAGCTTTCGACGCGATGATGTCGATGAAGAAGATCGACGTGGCCACGATTGAAAAAGCGCGGCGAGGCTGAGGCGGAACTTAAAACTGCACCACGCGCAACTTAGTTTTTGCTCAAGGTAAAGGGCGGGCAGGAGTGCCCGCCCTACATTGCGCGATCAATTCAATCCGCGGACCCAGATGTTGCGGAAGCTTAGCGGCGGGCTGGGGTCGCCGTGGGCCTGCAGCTTGATGGGGGCGCTGTCGAATTTTTTGTAGAATGGCGCGCCGATGTAGCGGGTCTCGCCTTTTAGTTCGAAGTGGTTCTGTACGAGCACTCCGTTAAAAAAGACGGTCACGTAGGCAGGTGATTTGACTGCACCGTCATCGTTGAAGACGGGCGCGGTCCAGGCGACGTCGTAGGTCTGCCATTCGCCGGGTTTGCGATTTGGGTTTGCCAGCGGGATGGCTTGCTTGTAGATGCTGCCGGCTTGTCCGTTGACGTAGGTCTTGTTGTTGTAGTTGTCTAGCACCTGGAGTTCGTATCCGGCGTCTTGCGGGCCGGTGGAGGCGAGGAAAACTCCGCTGTTGCCGCGGGCCTGGCCTTCACCGGTGACTTTCTCGGGAACTCTCCACTCGATGTGCAGCTGGTAGTTCTTGAAGGTGCGCTTGGTCTCGATGTTGCCTGCGGTTTTGCTCACCAAAATCGTGCCGTCGGTGACGGTCCACTTGGCGGGAACGTTGCGGTCTTGCGCGGAAACCCATTCGTCGAGATTTTTGCCGTCGAAAAGAATGATGGCGTCGGATGGCGCTGCGGTGGGGGTTGCGCCTGGCGTGACGACTTTCGGCTCAGGCTTCCATACTTCGGTATCTTCAGGCTTGGCTATAGATGGTTGTTGGGCGAAAAGCGCTGAAGAAAGAGCGAGGAGGATAACGGCGATCAAGGATTGGGTTCGCATGGCGTGAAACAGGATACACCCGGGAGAAGAGCGGGCTGCAACGAGAAATCTCGTAAGCCACGCCGACCGGAGTGTGAGCGCCAAATTTCATCATCTGCGGGTTTGCCCCGGAGTAAAATGCTCATCGTCTTCGACTCGGTATCAGCGAATTGCGGTTGTGCTAAATCAACCACAGACGGGAGAGAGAGGCGAAGCGGAAAGGATGATCGGCATGGAATCATGTCTCAAGATCGGCCAGCACTTCGAGTTTGCGATGCAAACAGATAAAGGATTTCGGCAGAAAGCGGTCGTAACCAAGGTCTTGTCCAATCGGGAAGAGAGACTCGGTCCGGAGGCGGACTATTACATCGCCGATTGGATTGAAGCGAAAACCCTCTCGGAACCGCCCCAGGCGCTGGTCTTCGTGCTGGCAAACGACGGAAGCGTTTATTTGGAAGGCCAGCCGGTTGACATAATCGTGGATCGTGCCGCGTAACCCTCCCGCGTAGGGCAAAGAAAAGCTGCCCCACGCGGTCTGGTTGTGATGGCGAAACCCGGCACCCGCGCCAAGTGATTAAGCGGCGGGTGGCCCACCCTTTCTAGATCAGGGAAATGCGGGGACAGTCGGGTGGAGTGCACCCCTCAGGTGAGACAAACAAACTAGGGACAGTTCTCCTATAGAAAAGATTGTAGACCGGGGAGTGGGGTCTGGGGCGAGGGGGTGGTTAGCTCCCTCGCCCCAGTCAGCTTTGTAGAGTCCTCGGAGT
>DATBAT010000367.1:0-3948 GCA_036271375.1 Terriglobales bacterium | reverse complement strand
AGCCAGGGAATTTCCAGCGACCTGCTCGCTACTATGACGTTGGTAGTTGCCGCCTTCGGCAACGCCGGCGGACGTATTTTGTCTGGATGGCTGTCCGATAGCTTAGGTCGTCTCAATGTTCTTAGGCTGATGATCGGTATTTCCGTGGTAGCCATGCCGCTGCTTTACATGGCCGGTTCGAACACCGTTCTGCTCTACGCCATGGTCTTCGTCGTCTACTGGTGCTACGGTACCCAGCTTTCGGTGAATGCCTCAACTACTTCTGACTTCTGGGGCACGAAAAACGCCGGCATCAATTACGGGCTTCTGTTCACGGCATGGGGAGTTGCCGGCATCATTGGCCCGTACATCGGCGCGCAACTGTTCGATCGATTCAAGAACTATCAGGCGGCATTCTTCATCGGTGCGGCGCTGTCTGCCGTGGCTCTGATATTTGCGTGGTTAGCCAAAAGGCCAACGCTGGAGGCAGCGGCCTGAGGCGCTATTCGTGTAAAATCAATTTGGCGAGTAAGAATTCACCCGTCGCTTGGCGACGATTGGCGATCCAGGACCAGCCGCAAACCTACTCCCAAATTTATTAAGTTTCCCCGGGCGCGGCCCGCGGGCAGATTTATGTCAGGAGACATCAATGGCTAAGATTGCAAAGACAGCAGATCGCAAGAAGGAAATGGACACCACAAAGAGCACGGACTGTCCGAAGTGTGGCAAGCCTACCCGCATTGTGAAGCGCGTGAAAGACCGCGACCGCGGCGTTCCGGGCGGGATTTTTATTTCGTGCTCGGCGTGCGAGTTCTTCGAAAAACTCTAATCTATTGGAACGGAGTTTCTATTCAGGAAACTCCGTTCGGCTCTCTCATCTATAATCGCTGGCCTTGATGTCTGCCATTCCTCCAGCTTCAGCGCAAGTCCCCCGGCCCAGCCTCTTCGCGCAACTGAACCGCTTCTGGCAGCGCGTTACCGAAGGACTCGAACTCGGCGAACTGTGGAAGCAGTTCCATGCCGACGCCCGGGCTAGTTATCGCCTATACCAACGCGATTTCAACGCCGAGTCGCCGCGGGAAAACAGAAAACACAATTTCTTTCATACTGCGCAGGCATTCGCCTGGGCGCTGCTGGCGAAACTGACTCCGGCGCGCCGGGTCTTGCTGCTTTTGGGGGTAGCGCTATTAGTTTTTCCCGCCGGCGGATTCAGCTTTCACGGCAAGGCCGGCGAGGTCGAAGTTGTCGAATTCGATTTCCGCTTCTATGGCGGGACGTTGCTGTTCGTCGTCCTGTTGCTGGAAACTGCCGACCGCGTGGTGATGAAGCGCGATCTGGAGATCGCCCGCGACATTCAGAGCTGGCTGCTGCCGCCGTCTCCACCTGACATCCCCGGCCTGCAACTTGCGTTTGCCACTCGTCCGGCAAACACGGTCGCCGGAGACTATTACGACGTCTTCCAGCGACCTACTTTCGAGCAGAGCCACTTCATCTTCACCGTGGCTGATGTGGCCGGCAAAAGCATTCCGGCCGCGTTATTGATGGCCACCCTGCAAGCCAGCCTGCGCACCCTCTCGGCGACGTCTTCAACACTGCCAGAGCTCGTCGCAGGACTGAATCGCTACGCCTGCACCAACAGCCAGGGTGGACTACGCTTCACTACCGCGTTCCTGGCCGAGTTTGATCCCGTGACGCGAGCCTTGGCTTACATCAACGCCGGCCACAATAATCCTGTCTTGCGGAGAAAATCAGGCGTCATCGAACGCCTTAGTGATGGCGGCTTGCCACTCGGCATCCGGGATGACGCCGCTTACGAATCCGCCAGCGTTGTACTCCAATCCGGCGACTGGCTGCTGATCTTCACCGATGGATTGGTCGAGGCCATCAACCAGCGCGATGAAGAATATGGCGAATTGCGCATGATGAACGTGCTCAATGCCGGAACGGACGCTACGCCGCAAGAGTTGCTCACCCGCATGATGGCCGACCTCGATGCTTTTGTCGGCGCCACTCCGCAGCATGACGACGTGACCTGTCTGCTAATCAAGGTGGCTTGATGTTCCGCGTCCCAAGGCGTTTACACTAGTCAAAGCATGCGTATCACGCGCAAACTGCTTTTCCTCGTGGCCCTGTACCTGCCCGCTACCCTCTCCTCGGCCCAGGCGGGCGAGCCCGCAAAGGCACCGGCCCAATCCCAAGGCAGTGTCTCCACCGGTGCGGCCTACGCGCCCGTTCTCGACGCCGATAAGCGTCCCATCACCGCTGGCGGCTTCGTCGACCAAGGCCCGATTGTCTTCCAGGACATCGCCGAGAAAGCTGGCCTTGCGGCGTGGAAACACACCATGGGCACGCCCGCCAAAAAATTCATTCTGGAAACCGTAGGCTCTGGTGTCGCCCTGCTCGACTACGACAACGACGGCTGGCTCGACATCTATCTGGTCAACGGCGCGACTTACGATTCGTTGTCAGGAAAAGAAACGCCGCCACACGCCGCGCTGTTCCACAACAATCACGACGGAACCTTTACCGATGTGGCCGTCAAAGCGGGTGTCGCCAACGACCGCTGGGGATTTGGTGCAGTCGTGGGTGACTACGATAACGACGGCTGGCCCGACATCTTCGTCAGCAACTTCGGCAAGAATCGCCTCTACCACAACAACCACGACGGAACCTTTACCGACGTGGCCGACAAGGCGGGAGTCGCGTTAGGAAACTGGTCGACCGGCGCAACCTTCGGAGACTATGACGGCGATGGCAAACTGGATCTCTTCGTTGCGGGATACGTTCACTACGACTTGGACAATCCGCCAACTCCCGGGTCGGCCGCGGTGGCGTTTACTTCCTGTCAATTTCGCGGCGTCAACGTGATGTGCGGACCGCGGGGACTGAAAGGCGAGCCTGACCACCTCTTCCACAACAACGGAGACGGCACATTTACCGACGTTAGCATGAAAGCGGGCGTCAACGACCCTAACAACTATTACGGGCTCGCGGCGGTCTTCGCCGATGTCAACAACGATGGCAAGCCAGATCTGATGGTCGCCAACGATTCGTGCCCCAATTATCTCTACATCAACAAGGGCAACGGCACATTTGAAGACGCGAGCTATGCGTCCGGTTACGCGCTCAATGAGAACGGACGCGAGACCGCGTCCATGGGCATCGCGGTCGGCGACTACCGCAACAACGGGATGCTCGATCTCTATAACACGGTTTTCTCGGACGACTACAACCCGCTCTATCGCAACGAAGGCGACGCCAACTTCAGCGAGATCAGCTATCAATCAGGACTCGCGGAAGCCACGATTCCCTTCCTCGCCTGGGGCAGCGGCTTTCTCGACTACGACAACGACGGCTGGAAAGATTTGTTCGTTTCCAACGGTCACGTCTATCCCGAGGTCGACAACAGCGGATGGGGCACCACCTTCGCGCAACGTCCATTGCTGTTTCATAACTTGAAGGGACAGAAGTTTGAAGCCGTTCCCCCAGTAAAGAACACCGGCTTGGCGAAACTATTGATTGGGCGAGGCGCAGCGTTCGGCGATCTCTTCAATGATGGAAAGATTGACGTCGTCATCAATCAACTGGAAGGTCCACCTGCGCTCCTGCGAAACGTCAACGACGACAAGAACCACTGGGTTGGATTGAAGTTGGTCGGCGGCTCGAAAGGTCCGCGCGATGCCGTTGGAGCAACGGTTTATGTGACCGCGGGTGGCGTCCGTCAACGTGGCGACGTGCTCAGCGGAGGAAGCTTCGCCTCCTCGAACGATCCGCGAATGCATTTCGGATTAGGTTCGGCTACTGCGGTTGAGAAAGCCGAAATCCACTGGCCCGACGGCGCGGTTGAAAAAGTGGCGCTGCCTTCGGTGGATCGGTTCTTCACGATAGAAGAAGGCAAGGGCCTGATCGCCGAGGAAAAGAAGTAGACGCTCCATCCGTTAAGATCAGTGAAAATCCGTGGCAACGGTT
>DATBAT010000366.1:0-2546 GCA_036271375.1 Terriglobales bacterium | reverse complement strand
GGCCAGAGTCAATGCGGTCGTCATATAAAGCTTGTCGACTGACGTGTGAATGGGAGCAGGAGACAGGAGCTGATAACGCAGAGAGTCCAGCCCCGCCTCGTGATACTGAGGCAGCCGCTCGCCGTCCGGCTTCTTGACCTCAGCCACGTACTGCACAATCTGCAACGCGAGGCCGAACAGCTGGCTGTCGGTCCGCCGGAAGATTCTCTTCGTCATCTCCGGCTTGGCCAGGTCCACTGCGCGCGCAACTTGATCCCATGCGTCGCCATATTCTTTCTGCAATTCGGGATTCGCAGCGACTTTATCGCGCAAATCTTTCTCTTCGGCCTGTTTCTTGTCGAGAATGTTTTTGTCGCTAAGCGCTTCTTCGCGACCCACGTAAACCTTCAGGCTGTTTTGGAGGAAGAATACATTCGTTCCCACCGCCTCCGCATCTTCAGGGTTCTGCTTTGCAAACGCTTGCTCCGCATCGACACGCCGCTGCAGATACGCAATGAACTGCGGCTCGATGACATCGCGCTCCAAAAGCAGTTCTGCCTGGCTTTCCTGGCGCGACGTCGAGCCGGGGTGACCCGAGACGAATACCAACTCGCCGGGTGCAGCGCCTTTCGCGCTCCACTTCAGATAGTTATCCGAGTGCAGCGGCTTGCCGTTGTCGTAGACGCGATAGAGCGCCATGTCGAAGTCGTAGCGCGGATAAGTGAAGTTATCCGGATCGCCGCCGAAAAAGGCAGCCTGCTCCTCAGGCGCGAACACCAGGCGCACATCGGTATACGCCTTGTATTGATACAGCCAGTACTCGCCCCCGTTGTAGAGAGTGACCACATCGGAGCGCAGGCCGGTTTTGTCTTTGCTCTCCTTCTCAATGGCGGCAATCTCCGCATCGCGCGCTTTCAGCGCAGCTGCATCATCTTTAGCGGCCTTTCCGGCGCCCTGCACACGCGCGGTCACATCTTCCATGCCCACCAGCACATTCACTTCCAGGTCAGGAGTCTTCATCTCCTGGTCGGGCGTCTCGGCGTAGAAGCCGTCGCGCACGTAATTGTGTTCGGCAGTCGAGTTCTTTTGCAGTTGATCCCGGGCCACATGATGATTTGTCAGCAACAGTCCGTTGGGGCTGACAAACGAGCCGGATCCGCCGTCGTTGAGCCTCACGCTGGAGAGCCGAAGATGGTCAAGCCATTGTTGCGTCGGGTGAAAGTTGTACTTGTCCGCCAGAGCCTTGAGCGGCGGATTGTCAAACGTCCACATACCCTCTTCGGCGCACATTGGCGCCACCGTCGCAAAAAGCAACGCAGAAATGAGAAGAACCGATCGAGTTCGAACAGTCATAGAGTCCTCTTTGGTTAGCGGGGCGCCGAATCGCCCGGCGGTTATGGTTGGGTCAACACCTGCACCTCCACGCCGGAGGCTACGTCCTTTTGGCGGAACACTTGCTCGGTAGCTTTTTGAAAATCCTCCGGCTTGGCGTAGGGAATATCGGTAAAAGTCTGCGGGTTGCGGTCGGTGAGCGGAAACCACGAGCTCTGCACCTGAACCATGATGCGATGACCGCGGCGGAATGTGTGGTAGAGATCGGGCATGGTGAAGTCAATGCTGGTCTCTTTGCCTGGCACGAGCGGCTCCGGCTTCTCCCAGCTTGTACGAAATTTCGCGCGGAACGGTTCACCGCGCAGCAGTTCCTCGTACCCGCCCATGTGCACGGGCGCTTCGTCCATCACGCGCTTGTTCGGCGCGGAGACGTTGTCCGTGTCTTCGTCCGGATAAACATCGATGAGCTTGACGTCGAAGTCGGAATCCGTGCCGGAGCTGGCAATTTTGAGGTGCGGCGAAATGGGGCCAGCGATCGTCACGTCTTCGGTGAGCTGGTCGGTCTCATACACCAGCACGTCGGGCCGGTAGGATGCAAAGCGCTGGTCGTCGACCATGTAGCGCTGCGGCACCGTATCTGTGGTGTAGCCCACGAACGGCACTGGATGATTCGGATCGCTCACGTACTCGTCTGCGCCGGAGGATTCAGCGGGCGGATCGAAACCAAGCTTGCCGCCCGCATGAAAGTAAAGCGTCTTTGATGACGCGCCCTTCGGCGGCCACTCATCGTAGCGGCGCCAGACGTTGCTTCCGGTTTCAAAAACCATCGCGGTTGGCAGCGTCTTGCCTCCACCCTTCAAATAATGCTCGAAGAACGGAAACTGAATGTCCGCGCGGAAGTAGAGGGAGGTCTTTGCGTTGAATTGAATGTCGCCCAGGTGGTCGCCATCGTTGCTCGCCCAGCCTCCGTGCACCCATGGACCTTCAACCAGCGTAACCGGCGTATCGGGATTGAATTTCCTGATCGAATTGAAAGTCCGGTACGGCCCTTCGAGGTCTTCCGCGTCGTACCATCCACCGACGACGAGAACCGCGCATTTCACATTCTTCATGTGCCGTGACAAATCGCGCGACTGCCAATACTGGTCGTAAGTGTCGTGCTTGAATTGGTCGTCCCACATCCACGACGCACCGTCGAGATATCTATCCAGGCCGGCGATGTTCCCTGCCTTGAG
>DATBAT010000365.1:0-14589 GCA_036271375.1 Terriglobales bacterium | reverse complement strand
AAAGCCGAATCAAACACGAAACACATAATGAAAGGCCAGCGCGCCGGAGGAGATGAACGCGCCGATGATAGGCTTCGCCACCTCGGCCGCAAGGAAAGCTATCTAAAGATTGTCGATCTTCGCCGCCAGGATGAAATCACTTTCGGTCAAGCCGTCGATCTTATGCGTCCACGTGGTGATTTCCGCCTTACCCCAGGCCAGCAGAATATCCGGATGGTGACCTTCGGCTTCAGCGACTTCGCCGACTTTGTTCACGAAAGCGAGCGCCTGGCGGAAATCGGGAAAAGTAAAAGTGCGCAAGAGATGGTGCCCATTGACAACTTTCCACTGCGGCACTTCTTTGGAAAGCTTTTCGAGTTCCGGGCCTGCGAGCGGAGGAACACCTCCACGACACGGTACGCAAACCTTGCTGGCGAGTTCACTCATGAGATTGCCTCCGGGGTATTCGCTTCGACTGAGCTTCCTGTTTAAGTGTAAGCGAACTCCAGTTTAAGTGAACACTCGCACCGGAAGATAGCCACGCAGATGCGCATGGGCGACGCCTCTGGTATTCTTGCCGCCAATCAGGGCCCGATTTCACGAGGAGCACATGGCCGACGAACTTCAGGAACTCGAAGAAAATGCGGAACACGGCGCTCACCATAAAAGCCACGCTCCGGTTACTTTGACCATGGCCATCTTTGCCGTCCTGGTGGCAGCCGTCTCACTGCTGGGACACCGCGCGCACACCGAGGAACTGCTGCTGCAAACGAAAGCCACCGACCAGTGGGCCTACTATCAGGCTAAAGACATCCGCTTGCACAGCTACCAGATCTTTCTGGATGGGCTGATGCTTTCGAAACCCGCGGATGCCGAGGCTGCCGCCAAGACACGCGAAAAATACAGCAAGGAAGTTGAACGGTACGAAAAGCAGTTGGAAGAAGCGGAGCATCAAGCTCGCGAGGACGAAAATGAAGTTTCGGTCGAACAGCGCCGGGCGGACCGATTCGATCTTGGAGAAGTAATGTTGGAATCGGGATTGGTAATCTGCTCGATCACACTGATGACCAGCCGCCTGGTTTTCTGGCAGGGCGGACTGCTTCTAGGACTTACCGGCGTGATTATGGCTGCAACAGGATTCTTGATTCACTGATTCTGTTGGCTTCGGAATGGGGCCGGAAAAGCTAGCGGCTGACCGCGGCTCCCGTGGGAGCCAGCTCCCTGCTACGCTTGCAGCGATACATGGCCTGGTCGGATTCGTCCATAAGCTGGTCGAGGGAAACGGGGTGGCGCGGGTTAAAACGCGCCGTTCCGATGCTGACTGTTAAGGGATACCGTGGTTCGTCGGCGCTGGCGTGCCGGAGATTCTCCTTAAGCCGGTCAATAATCGTTCGCTCGTTCTCGATGGAAGCCTCAGGGGCCAGGACACAGAATTCATCGCCTCCGAAGCGAGAGAGAATATCCGAATTGCGAAATGTTCCACGGAGTGCGTTGGCGGTGCGGAGTAACGCGCAATCGCCCTCCTGATGGCCATACGTGTCATTGATCATCTTCAGGCGGTCCAAGTCGATCGAAAACAGCAGAAACTCCTGCAGGTTTCGGTGACCGTGCTTGAGCTCCTGGGCCGCTAGCGCCAGGAAACCTCGCCGGTTGTTCAGACCTGTAAGGTCGTCAATAAGCGCCAGAGAGCACAATTCCCGGTCGAGCAGCGACTGACGCACAGCACTACGGACTGCGCGCATCAGCGATTCGCTGAGGCCCTGAATGTCCGGCGAGTCCTTGGACTTGAGCGCTTTTGAGATTTCGTTTAATTCTTCGAGTAACCGATCTAGTTCGTTATGCTTAGCGAGGAGCACGGCCGGGAGATCTTCATGTCCCGATCGGTTAGGCAACGGCCGGTATTCGTCCGCATGCTCGCCCGCATGGACCTCATCGGGAGCTTTCGATATGGGAGCTTCTTGACCAGGCGGGCCGTAAGACGGCTGGGGTTGATCCATAGAGCCACTATTGCACTAGTTTTAACAGAGTGCCAATGCGTGGAACCTGTAATGTTCTACAGAAAAACCCTTAATGTGCTGTTTTGTTAACTAGTTAGCGATAGGTTTCGTCATCTTACCGCTTGCCAGTCGGGCTTGCATGGGAGCTCACGTAAGCGCGGGCGTAGGCCGAGAAGGCTTCGTCCAGGCGGTTCATGAGTATATGGGCGCCCTTTCCCACAGCCCGTCCGGCAATTTCGCCGACCGCGACAAGGTTGCGGTTGGTGGACGAAATAAAAACTTCGTCAGCGGAATACAGGTCCTCAGGGAAAAGAACGTGCTCTTCAATTGAGGTTCCCGTTTTGGGACCGGCGTCAAGCATTACGCTTCGGGTGATCCCTGCGAGGCACCCCGAGGTCAACGGCGGCGTCAGCACCTTACCGCCTCGAGCGCAAAAAATGTTCGCGGCGGTGCACTCCGCAACCTCGCCGCGCTCGTTCAGCAGCACCACCTCGTCAAAACCCGCTTGCTGTGCTTCGTGAAGGCTCCAAACATTGTTCAGCCACGAGGTCACTTTTACTCCTGCCAGAGGTGAGGCTGCGTGACGGCCATGCTCGCGCAAGCCCAAACGGACCAAGTCCTTGTGGACTGGAAGGTCGGAAGAGCAGATCAGCAAATCGACCTGCGGAAATGATTCGCTGCTGCGCCAGAAGCCCGTCTGGTTGTAAATGAAATAGATTCGCGCACATCCTTCCTGCACACGATTGGCCTGCAACACCTTCCCTAGATCCTCCCGGACGGAGTCTTCGTCGAAGGGCAGCGGACAGTGCGTGCACTCGGAATCCCGACGCAGGCGCTGCCAATGGCGCTCGAACGCGAACGGAACGCCTTCGAGGATGCGAATCGTGGTGAAAAGGCCCCAACCGCTCAGCAACCCGCCCTGCCCAGGCGAAAGCCTCACGTCCTCGATTGGTTGCAGCTTTCCGTTGTGAAATACGATGCGATGAATCATCCGCTCTCCGAGGCGGCCATTTTATCGCACTTCGGGCGCGATTCGCGGCGGCGTGGGTAAAACATGCGGTGACCAATCAGGCCTTGGAGTTCGATGTTTCGGAAATCAAGCACTCGGCATATAGAGCGCCTTCCGCAGTTTCCTCGTGCTTGAAGTAGACGAAAACATCGCCTCTCGTCGTGAGATTCGACACTTCGGCGGAGACTTGTTTGCGTTCTTTTGCCGAATATTCTTCTTTGCGCAGGCGCAGGTAGGCAAAGCTCGCCGTCTGAACATCCGGCGTTTCGAGCTTTTCGCTTTCTGCCTGGCACATGGCTGCGTCAGCCTTGCGAAGCAGCGCGTAAACCTCTTCGTTGAACCAGGAAGGGTGGCGAAACTCGAATGCCGCGCGAATCTGCGGCGGCAGCTTGTCCAGGAACTGCGCGAGCAGATCGAGATCGCACTTCAGAAAAGGCGGCAGTTGGAATAGCACCGGTCCCAATTTCCCCGCTTCCTTGAGCGGATCGAGCGCCGCCAGGAAATCGGCGGTGAAGGAAGACGTGTCACGAAGGCGCTTAATGTGCGTGATGGTCTGATGAGCCTTTACTGCGAATTTAAAATCGGCAGGAGTGCTCTCGATCCAACCCGTGAGCAGCTTCTCTGTGGGGAAACGGCGAAACGTATAGTTCAGCTCAACGGAATTTAGGCGCGTTGCATAATAAGACAGAAATTTGGCGGCGGCCAATTTAGCAGGGTAAAAATCTGGTTTCCAGGTCGCGTACGCCCATCCAGACGTGCCGGCATAGACTCTAGCCATTCGAGAATTCTATTACGGGGAGTGCCGTAGCCGCTTACCAAAAGGACCGATAGCTATCGTCTATAGCGTCTGGACGATCTCATGGGTAACGGGATCGTAGAGACGCGGCACCGAGTAAAAACCGAACAGGCGCTTCTCATCATCGGTCATCTGCGCGATCACGTCCGGAGTAAACGAGCGCGGCTGGTCCCATTGCGGCTTAGCCCAAGATCGGTGATAAAAAAAATGCAAAGCGCGGCGGCTTTTGTCGGTGGTGTTTCGTGAGCCGGCATGCAGAAGCGCGCCATCGTAGGCGATCACGCTGCCGGCGGGCGCATTCATGTAGATGGCCTTGCTTTCGAGTTCGGGCGTAATTTTTTCTTGCCGCCAGTGTTCATGCTGAGAATGAGGAATCAGCCTGGTTCCCCCGTTGGCTTGATTGAAATCGTCCAAACAATAAACCGCGTTTATATAAACGCACGTTCCCGGAGTCGATTCGCTCGCATCCAAGTGCAGGTGCTGTGGTTCGCCGCCCGGAATCATCGTGAGACCGTTTATGTTGCTCAAGTTGCAGTCGCGGCCAAGAACGCTCTGGATGATGGGCAACAGTTTCGGATTGAGACCCATCTGGCGAAATAGCGGATGCTTTTGCGCCAGCATGTACGCCACTTTGAATGATTCGTTGTGCCAGTTGTGCCGTTTGCCCACGTCGGATTCGCGAGAGAAAATCTGATCTAAAGCTTCACTGCCCTGGCGGACCCGTTCGTCGTCCAGCACGTTCGGTATGATCGTATATCCCTGATCGCGAATCTCACTGCCGTGGCGTTCTGATGTTTCGTCCATAGCGCGCTTTCTTGCAAAGAGTGACGAATAAGAGGGCGTAGCATACGACCAAGACCGTGACTTTTCAATGTGGGGCCTAGTACCCGCCAAGGAGAACCAATCCGGGGCAGCCTGGATGAAAACTTGGTAGCGATACCGGGATTCGAACCCGGATTTGTGCCTTGAGAGGGCACCGTCCTAACCCTTAGACGATATCGCCAGCGGGGAGTTCTCGCGAATCGCGTGAGGCGGCGAAGGGTAAAAACGACCCTACTTCCACGATTCGGCGCGAAGCACATCTTACCATCTTCGCCATCGATGTTCACGAAGCGATGCATCGATCGCAGGTTGCTAATCGCTGCTAAGTTCGATAGCCTCTCGGACTGTCCCTTCTCAACTTTTACTTGATCGGGAAAAGTTCTTGTTCATAAAGGCAGCCGATTTGAAGCGGCCACATTTTTGCTTTGCAAGCTTGGCACTTTTCGTTTCGGCGCTGGTGCTCAGTATTGTGTGCGCCGGTGCGGCGAACGCACAGCAAACTCATTGGGTAAAGCTCGCGCCGTTCCCCGATCCGTGTCCCGAACTCATCGGTACGACCGCCAATGGAAAGATTTACGTTTTCGGCGGATTGCTGGGCACGAATGTTAAAGGTCTCGTTTACGAGTACGATCCGGCTGTCGACAAATGGACCAAAAAGAAAAACATGCCGCTGCCGGCGCACCATGCCATGGCGGTGAGCTACGCCAACAAAATCTACTTGTTTGGCGGCGGAGGCGTGTTAACTCCCGGCGGACCGAATTGGGTGCCGCTTGATAATTCCTGGGAATACGATCCGCAGCACGATACCTGGAAGGCGCTTGCGCCGATGCCCACCGCCCGCGGGGCAGGAATTGCCGCTCTCGTTGGCAACAAAGTTTACGTGATTGGAGGCGCATCGGTTCATCCCGGAGCCAAGTTGGTCAGCCTGACGCCTACAGGCCCGCACCGCTCGCTTGATACGAACGAGATGTATGACATCTCCACAAACAAATGGGAGACGCGCAGTTCCATGCCGACCGGGCGCAATCACATGGCGGCGGGCGTGGTAAACGGAAAAATCTACGTCATCGGTGGACGCGTGGGTTCGGTTTTCGTGGTGGCCAGCGCCACCGACATCGTCGAGGAATACGATCCGGCCACCGATTCCTGGGGTTATGCCCACGCGCGCATGCCCACGACGCGCAGCGGAGTAACTTTCGCCACGTACGCGGGAAAGATCTACGTTATCGGCGGGGAATATTTGAACAATCTGATCGTCGGGGCTTTTCGCGATATCGAAGCGTATGACCCGGTGGCCGATGCATGGTCGACACTTCCCCCAATGGACTTCCCGCTGAATGCTCCTTCCGCGGTGGCGCTTGGCAATCGCGTCTATATCATCAGCGGTCAGATGCAATCGGGCTCGATTGGAGGCGACGCGCTCGCGTCGAGCTCCGTGAACGCCTTGGAGTTCACCTCGAAATAACATGCGTAAAAGGCTCAAACCAATCTTGGCAACATGGTCGCTGTCGATTATGGCGACATTCCTGTTCGGGGGAATTCACCTTTTATACGCGCAACAGAATGCCTGGACAAAAAAAGCGCCGGTACCAGAAAAGTCCGAAGAATTTTCTTTTGCAACGGTAAATAACAAAATTTATTTGTTCGGCGGAAGTCCGGCTGGCGAAAATCAGGCTCCCCCAGGAATCGTGCAGGAATACGACCCTGCCACCGATCGCTGGACTTCCAAGAAGAAGATGCCGTTGCCGGCGCATCATTTGGCCGCTGTTGGATTTAGCGGAAAGATTTACGTGTTCGGAGGAGCGGTCGAGGCCCAGCCCGGCGGTCCGAATCAGTTGCCTACGAACCGTGCATGGGAATACGATCCCGCCGCCGACACGTGGAAAGCTCTTGCGCCCATGCCAACGGCGCGAATGGCTCCGGTCGCCGCGGAAGCCGGCGGAAAGATCTATGTCATCGGCGGCGCTTCGGTGCATCCCGGCGCGAAGCTCGTTTCATTGGGACCGAAGGTGCCGCATCGGTCGCTGAACACCAACGAGGTTTACGATCCGGCGACGAACAAGTGGGAAACGCGCATGGCCATGCCCACGGCGCGTAATCACGCCGCAGCCGGCGTTGTTGGCGGGAAAATCTATGTAATTGGGGGACGGCTCGCCTCCGCTTTCGCTTCCGCAGGCAGCAATAGTGATGTCGTTGAAGTCTATGATCCTGCCGAGAATACCTGGGGCGCGGCCGGATTGCGGATGCCGACGGCGCGCAGCGCGATGGCCTTCGCCACGTTCGGCAATCGCATCCTGATCGCTGGCGGCGAAATTGTCGATCGGCACATGTTCGCGGCGATTCGTGCCGTAGAGGCATACGATCCCGCGACAAATCAATGGACGGAGTTGCCGATTCTGCCGGCAGCTCGCCAGGGAGTGAGCGGCGCCGTGATCGGCGATCGCCTCTACGTGATTGGCGGGCATGTGCAGGGCACAGACCTTGGCGGTGCGGGCGCGGATTCGGATGAAAACGACACGCTAGACCTGTCCGCCGCATTTGCGACTAAATAAGCGCCGCGGGATCGGCCACGATCGCGCACAGTTGATTTGGCTAAGGCGATGCAAATCGAATAGCTGATGGCTGAATATACGGGAAATGCCTTTTGGTACTGTGTTGTGGCTCGCGATGCCGCTACCGGCAGATATTCGCACTACCGCTGCTTTTGGACGCAGCGCGAAGCGGAATTGTACAAGTTGCAACTGGAACAAATGGGGGATCGTACGG
Organism: Terriglobales bacterium; assembly: GCA_036271375.1. Taxonomy (GTDB): domain Bacteria; phylum Acidobacteriota; class Terriglobia; order Terriglobales; family Acidobacteriaceae; genus DATBAT01. Next base: position 7,220 of record DATBAT010000365.1, on the reverse strand, counting down.
AACAGCCCTCGACGAAAATTGCCGTCGAGATCCTTCCCGGCGGTGAGTTGCCGGAACGAATTGTTCAGTAACACCGTGGAGTGACATTGTTCTGTGACACGCAATAGAAAAAACGCGCAAAGGGGATGCCGTGGCAATTGATGCATCGGCTGGAATCGTTTTCTGGGTTGTGGTTCGCGACCGTGCGACGAGGAAAATCTTGAGGACGCATCAATTCTCTACTCACGAAGAAGCGGTCCACTACCACCTCTCGCCTGACGATCCCGATAATGCCGACGACAAAGAATTGACTATCGAAATTCTCGCCCCAGGCAAGCAACCGAAGTAAATCTCCCTCGCCGACTGTTTCCTTCAGCACTTATTTCTCGACCCATTCAAGGCGTTCTTGACAGCCACAGCTCTCTGCAGTATTCCGTCGGTTCACGCAAGTGCGGGTTGCGGCCATTTTTACCACCGAGCCTCAACGGGAACATGATGAAGACCTCCATTCAAAAGAGCTCTCAGAGATTCCGACTATGGATGCCACTGCTGCTACTGGCAACGTTCCAACTTACAGCAACTGCGGCGTACCACGTTGCCCGGCGTAGCCCCCTAGATTCGCATTAACAGATTCGCATTAACAGATTCACACATCAAAGCTGCGCGCCGCGTGGTTCCGTATCAATCCGAACGCTTTGCTGGCGTCGAATTACTTGGCGCGCATTAGCTATTGAAGTTTGTTGTAGACAATCTTGCCGCCGACTACCGTCAATACCGATTTCAAGTTCTTGATTTCCTCGTCGGGCACTTTCTTAGGGTCGAAATAGTCGGCGCTCAGCACGGCCAGATCCGCTAGCTTGCCGGTCTCGATACTGCCGAGCTTATCTTCCTCGTGTATGAACCAGGGGTTATCGGCGGAGTACATGCGCAGCGCCTGCTCGCGGTTGACTTGTTCCCCATCGTTCACGAGCTGCCCCCGGACGTCTTTTCCTGTAACGATGTAATAGATGTTGGGCCACGGATCGAGCACGAAAAAGTCGCCGGCATCCGATCCCGCTCCCACATGAATTCCACTCTTCAGCGCGGTGCGATATGGCGGCCCAAGCGGAAGGGTCGAATTCCCCTGCCCGCTCAAATAGCGATATCCATGTAAGGCCAAGCCCGCGCCGATGCCCTTCATTTCATCGATGGTCTCCGGATCAATCTGCGCGACGTGGCCAATCGACCAATGCAAGCTGGCGATTGGCGTGACCTCGTTCACTTTCAGAAACGTTTGCGCCGTGAATTTCACTTCCTCCAGGCTGATGGCGTGTTGCTGGAAGTTCCAGCCATACTTGGCTACTAACTCCAGCGCGTCCTGAAAATTGTCAGGGTGCTGGCCCGCTTTCCAGTTGAACCCAAACCAGTTCGAAGCGAATTCGCCAATACCGGAAATGCGCAGCATGTCGTCGCCAAACTCCGGGAAGGTATTGAGCAGTCGCTGCTTCAGGATGGGTACATCTTTGTCTTTATCCTGATTAATGATGAATAGCCGCACGCGTTCGGTGAGCTTGTTCTCGCGGTCCATCGCAGTGATGCCGTCGTATCCGTGCCACAGATCAAGGCTGGCAATGCCGTCGGCGGTGGCGTCATCCATAACGTCGGTGCTGCTCGGCAGCGCAAAATAGCCTTGGTCAACGCTGGTGGTGAGTCCGTAGCTCAACATGAATTCCTGAGCGTACTCGTAACCGCCCATTTCATCCTTCAGCGTCCACAGCGCACGAAGTTCATTGAGTGCCTTGGCCGCCTGCGGCCCCGCAGGGATAATTCCTGCATCGTTGACCGTGACGCCCTTGCTCTCGAGATACTTCTTCCCGAGAGTGTTGGTCACCGGCGCGCCGCCACCCGGCATCAACAACACGGGATTTTTCGGTACGGCCTGATCAAGCTCCGCCACCGTGGGATAACGATTCTCCACGAATTGCCGCGGCACCCAATCACCGATGGTGGTAACCCACGCGTCCGGCGGAGTCGTGGCGGCGCGGCTTTTCAGCATGTCCATGGCCTGCGCAATGGTGCTGGCCGTTTCAAGCTGGATTTCATGGCCGGGCCGGCTTCCAAACAAAACATAGTGATTGTGGTTGTCGATCAGGCCGGGGACGACAGTGCGGCCGCGCAGATCAATGACCTTGGTGCACGGATTCAGTTTGTGGCCCCCAGATGCACCCACATATGCGAACCGGCCTTCCTGGATAGTAACTTCGGTCACCATGGAATTTTTGGCGTCCATGGTGGCAATCTTGCCGTTGGTCAAGCGTAAGTCGCGCGAGTTCGCGCAGGCATCGGCGTTCGCCTGAGCTTGTGCATGCGCGGTGAATCCCGCTGCAAGAGCCAAGCTCGTCAGCACAACTATCCTTGCAAGAAAGTTCTTCACGCTCATGATGTCCTCTCGTCGAGCAAAAAGCCGATTTCGCTGCGCGAAATTCTGATTGGTCCGCGTTCGGGCCATAACGTACAACGGCACGCGGTATCGCGCAACGCTCACGAAAACCAATGACCATCTGTTTGTGTAATATTTTTCCGCTACGCGAAAACCCGGTTCACCGCCGAATCTTTTGCCGAATTTGCCGGACTACAGCAATTACCGGGACGCGTTTACATCGTTAGCGCGATGCGGGCCCACCAGTGCCGGAGTTACAGTGGATTCGAGGCGAATTCTCCCACGCAAAATGGAACGGCCGCGGAAAGGAATAAATTATGAGTGATTTGAATGGATTGAAAATTGCCATCCTGGTGACCGACGGATTTGAGCACGCGGAATTAGTTGAACCGCGCAAAGCCCTGCAGGATGCGGGCGCCAAGACGAGTATCGTTTCGCCCAAGAGCGATAAAGTGAAGAGTTGGAAGATGAAGGAATGGGGCGATGAGTTCCCGGTGGACCAGCCTCTGGAAAAAGCGAAAGCTTCGGACTATGACGCGTTACTTCTTCCCGGAGGTGTCATCAATCCGGATAAGTTGCGCATGGAACCGGGGGCGGTAAATTTCGTGAAGTCATTTTTCTCAGAAGACAAACCCGTGGCGGCAATTTGTCATGGACCATGGATGGTCGTCGAAGTTGGAGCAGCACGGGGAAAGAAAATGGCTTCGTGGCCATCGCTCAAGACCGACATACAGAACGCCGGCGGAACCTGGCGGGACGAGGAATCAGTTGTGGACGGCAATCTGGTAACCGCGCGCAAGCCGGACGATATTCCCGCCTTTAACAAAGCGATGATCAAGTTATTTCAGGAACGCGCGGTGAATGCCAACGCAGCAAATCGTTAGTGGCAATTAAAGAGGGGCCGGTCAGCGATTGAGCATGGCCGGTTCCGGCTCCCCACAAAACGTGGAACGTCAGTTAACCCAATTATCCGGATGTGTAGGCGGCTTGTCGCGATGATCGCGAACGTAGACTTCGAACTTCTTGCGCAGCCGCCGGCGTTTCCAGTCGCTGAAATAGTTTCGGTAGTTGTATAGGAACGAGCCACGGCGTAGATAGATGTAGCCGACGAGCATGCCGCCAAGGTGACAAATGTGGCTGACGTTGTCGCCGGTCTCACCGATCGTACCGAAGAACTCGATGGCGATCATGGCGATGGTAAAGACGCGCATCGACACGGTGACCGGCAGCGGGAATACCCACACCTGGCGATGAGGCATTAGAACCGCACACGCCAGCAGAACTCCATAAATCGCGCCGGAAGCGCCAATGGTCGGAACAGTGGGATCGCTCCAGCCGCGCAGAGCCAGAAGAGTTTTCACGATCACTGTGACCAAGCCCGCGCCGACTCCGCACAGAAAGAAGTACGTGTAGAACCGCTTGGCCCCCCACGTGTGCTCCAGGTCCGCGCCAAACATTGCCAGAAAAAGAAGATTCAGGAGAACGTGCAACACGCCCGCATGCAGGAAGATGTACGTGAACGGCTGCCAAATGAACCCGTGCGTGACGCGGTAGGGCGCAAGTCCAAAATAGAGAAGCCAAAAGTTCCATCCAGCAGGACCGAAAAACAGGCGTGAAAGTTCCTGCGCGAGAAACACGCTTCCGCAGATAATGCACAGAGTTTTAATGGCGCGCGGAAAATAGCCGCTGATGTCGAAACGGTAGCCGTAGCCGCGGGAGAATGTGCCCACAGTGAGACAAGTCTAAAGGTTTTTGGATGAGAGTCAAAACTCTCACGTGCAAATTGGCGAAAGAATCATGCGGCTGACCCGGGTGGTTGCCAGAGGGTTGCTGACACGAAATGCCGGCGCACACATCCGCAACAATCGAGAAGGTCAGCGTTAGACTTTTTAATAATGGAACCCACGGTCAAAGTCATAACCCGCTTCGCGACACTGATGTTGGGACTATTCCTTGTCGTTGGCGGTGCTCGGGCGCAATCCAGCAACTCGAAGCCGCCTGCCCCCTGCGCCGCGGAAATTCCCACGGGAGTAAAGGTGGTCCGCGTGCCCGATGCCGAACAAAAGAAAGTGACTTTGTCCGACTTCAGCGTGTCGGCCGCCAAGGACCCCGAAACCTACGATCTCGCCATGCAAATCAAGAACGGCACAGACAACTGGTGTCTCACTTCCTTGGCTATAACCTACGTTTTCGGAGATGCGAGAGGACAGGAGTGGACCGCGAACGAGTATCCAGCCGTAATGCAATTTAAGACGGGAAACAGATCCGCACAGCCAGCAAAGCCAGGTAAGCCAGCTCCCGAACCCGTGGCAGACGTTGGCATGCCACCGGGTAAGGACGAGCGCCGCACCCTATCGGACGTGTACAACTATATTCAACCGCGCCCATCCGGTTATTTCGACGGCTTTCACCTTATCTCAGCCGAAGTAAAGTACTGCATGGGCTACAACCTCACAGACCATAAGTAGCGCTCCACAACGCCGACTATCGCGCCAATCGCGTATTACTACGCACAACCAGTCTCCGGCCGACAAACATCGTAGAATCTGAGGCCGTTTTGCGTTAGTCTTTGCTCGTGCTGCCTGGGGCGGCGGCGCGTTGTTCTTTTGAACAAGTCAGCGGTTCGACCGAAAACGCACTGGCCTTTTTTCAACTACTATCACCCAGATTCCGCGCTCCTTCGAGGGACGAACTTCATGCTGCAGGATCGCCGCCAGCATCCACGACTGACGCCCAGCACGCCACAGCTGGTTCTCCTGGATGAATCCAAGTACAGCCTTCTTTTCGATCTCGGTGAAGGCGGCTTATCCATCGAAGGATTCGCCGCGCAGCGGCCTCGCGACGAGTTCAATGTCGAGTTCGACTTGCCGGAAGGCAACGGTTGCATCCAGGCCAAAGCGGAAGTTGTCTGGACCAGCGACTCAGGCTATCGCACCGGTTTTCGCTTCCTCGATCTCACCGATCCAAACCGTGAACAGCTTAAAAATTGGATTGCCGGATCGATTTCAAATCGCCTCTCCGTGATCGAAGGGCGCATTTCGCAACCGACATTTCCGCCGCTCGAAGGCGCCGAAGCTCCGGTAGCCCTCGCTGAGAAGAGCAAGAGCGATAGCTATCAGGGTCCCAGTCTTTTTTCGGTCCACCCAAGCTCGCAGGGCGAAGCGGGCGACATTAAAGACGAGGAACGCAGCCCGATATACGCTGCGGGACTGGTCCTGGCCCTGGTTATGGCTTTGGTGGCTTTCGTTACCGGCTACTATTGGCGCGCCGCTCACTCGCAGCGTCGGGCGGTAACGCCAGCCGCCGCTCCAGCGCCGCAGTCAGCATTGCCTGTACCTAATCCGTCTGCGCCTCAATCATCTCCGCAGGCCGCACTGTCAGCGCCCCCGTCTTCAGCGGCCATCACAGCTCCAGCTCCGGCGGCATCCGCCCCTCCCGCGACTCCTGCCTTGAGTGAACCTGGCTTTGCGTTGCAGGTGGCCGCAATGTCAACCGAGGCAAATGCCGACGCGCTCTCCGCCAAGTTGCATGAGCAAAGCTTCAACTCGTTTGTGGTGAAGCGACAAGGCGACCACCTGTTCCGGGTTCTGGTTGGCCCTTTCAAAACCCCGGAAGAAGCCCAAAAGGTGCAGTCCGCTATGCGCGCGCAGGATTACAAGCCTCTTCTGAGGCCGTGGTCGCCTGAATAATTCGCGGCGAGCCCGTCTTTCGCGCTGCTATCCGCATGTTCCCCAGTCTTGAAACGCGCCGCCTGCTGCTTCGTCCGTTGGAACTCGCGGACGCCCAACAGGCCCAGCAAATTTTCCCTCACTGGGAAGTTGTTCGCTATTTGAATAATCGTGTCCCCTGGCCATATCCGCCCGACGGAGTCCAAAGTTACTATCGTGACGTTGCGCTTCCCGCCATCGCGCGCGGCGACGAGTGGCACTGGAGCCTCCGGCTGCAGTCCACTCCGTCACAAATGATCGGCTGCATTTCGTTGATGAACCGCGAAGGCACCAATCGCGGCTTTTGGCTCGGCGTGCCCTGGCACGGACAAGGGCTGATGAGCGAGGCTTGCGAAGCCGTCACCGATTATTGGTTTGAAGTTCTGAAATTCCCCGTTCTGCGTGTGCCCAAGGCCGTCGCGAACAGCGCCTCTCGCCGGATCTCAGAAAAAACGGGTATGCGACTCGTAGAAATTACCGAGCGCGACTACGTCTCTGGCCGCCTCCCCACGGAGGTTTGGGAGATCACGAGAGAGGAATGGCGAACGCACAAGCACTCACGCCCCACCATGCCCGAGTAGGTCCGCCACTAAAAAGCTTATCGCTGAAACTCCACTTTGCGATTTTCATAGTCAAACGTCACATATTTGAACTGGCGCAGCACGTCCTGGCCAACGAGTATATCCACTCCCTGAAGCATCTTCTGCTGTACCAGCGCTTTGGATTTCAGTTCCATTCCGTCCGCCAAGGTCAGCGATACCTCCCGCTGATGCACACGCACGACGCCATTTCCTGTAGTCATGTCGATTGGCGGCCCTTCCGGCTTCACCACGCGGTCTGAAATGACCGTGTATGTGGCACCGCTGTCGATCACGCAAGTGTAGCGGCGTTCTGAGCCATTAACCCGGCACGGGATGCTCACCATCTCGTGCCCGGCCTCAACGGTCATGCGAATGGTCGTGACCACGCTGACATTCTGGGCCCGCGCCGCCGGCGGTGACATAGTCGCCCCGATCCAGCAAAGGACGAGGGCCAGCGTCATCCGCATCGCGACGTTGTTGCCTGGATTTCGCCGAGCGCTGGTGCCGGATGCGAAATCTTTTATCCACGTCCCA
>DATBAT010000364.1:0-3811 GCA_036271375.1 Terriglobales bacterium | reverse complement strand
CCCAGTAATCAGAAGGTTACCCACCAGACAACGCACCCCCGGTGGGGTATCCAGATGATTTAATTATGAAAACAAAGGAGTTAAATTTCTAGATGATGATCCGCTGTTGCAAACAAAGAGAGTTATCCACAAGTACGCCAGAATCAATGAGTTGCTGACAAGAAACCAGCCACTGGCCAGATTCTCGCGATGAAATAAAGTTAACTCATTGGTAATTCCTCGAAAATCTGGAACCCAGGCCGTATTCCCGACGTTCTTGCTTTTTTACTCTCTATTTTCATTATGACCAGAAACTCAGGGTCCCAGTGCCAACTCGGAAGGATTTCTATCTTGTTTGTAACTAGTGAGTTAGGAGAAAAAGGGAGGACGGGTGGTATTGACATCATTTCCCCCGGCAAATTATTTTCACATCCGAAACGGCTCTTTCAAATACCTCTTCGCCAGCTCGGCCCGGGGAGAATCGCCTTCATCGGAAGCGATCACTGCCTGATAGCGCTTCACCGCTTCGTCGCGTTTCATCATGGCGTCGTACATTTCACCCGCACCGAGGGTAGCGCGCAACTTGAGGTCGGGATCCGCCTTTTGGAAATCCTGCACCTTTTCGTAAGCCACTGCCGCATCCGCTGTATCGTGCTGCCCTCGCAGCGACTCGCCCAAGCCATACCATGCCATCTCGATGTGCGCGTCAGCGGGAAAAAATCCAGCGTCGGATTCTTTCAGCAATTTGCGGTAAGTTGCGATCGCCTCGGCGCCATTACCGGAAGCGTTATACAAATTCGCCAGTTCCAGCGCCAACAGAAAATTCTTCGGATAGCTCGCGGCCAGTCCATCGACAATCTTGATCGCCTCTGGATACCTCTGCTCCCGCCGCAGGAAAAGTGCCAGCGCGATCTTCGCGTCCACGCTTGCTTCCCCGCCGCCGTTCGCCGCTTCGTAAAGCAGTTGGATTCCCTTCTCACGGCTGCCGCTTAGCCCAACGATTGACGCTGCCACCTTCACCGCCCACGGCACGCTGCCGATCACGTAACTGTGCATGCCGACCACCATTTTGGCGTCGGTGTAATTCGGGTCCAGCTCCAGCACGCGCTCGTGGTCCCGTCGCGCCCCCACCGCGCTGCGCAGCGCCGAGAACCATGCTTTGTCGATCAGTGCCATCCACGTCGATTTCAATCCGCGGGTCGAGCCCCGTGAGTAGAGCGCGTCCACATCGTTCGGATTCTTGTTCAGCCGGTCTTCTTCCAGTTCGAGCGCCCGTGTTTCAAGCTGGCTTACCCGGTCGCGAATCTTCGGGTCAATAGCAAGCTGCTTGCTGTGCAGGAACCCTTCTTTTGCGTACAGCTCGGTATCGAGTGCGCCGATGCGGTACATCTCCTTGAACATCACTCCGGTGAGCAGGTGGTTCACCGCAAACGGGTCATTCGGATGCGCCGCCAGCGCCGCCTCAAATTCCTTGATCGCCGGATCGTATTCCGCGTTGTAAAAGCACTCGAAGCCGGCTTTGGTGTGCGGTTCGTCGAGATGGTAGTGCGTGATCTGCTGCGGAGCGATCTCGACTTTTTTCGGGGAGGTTTTCTTCTGCTTCGACGCAAACAGTTCGGAGGAGCCACACAACACCAGCAACACGATGGCAACTACGGCAACCCGCGGCCGGTGCCACGAACTACTTTGCAATCTCATAAAGGTGAGTACCCGATCAGTTTAACGTACCGTGGGCGCGCCGCGCTGATGGGCGAAATCCACAATCTCATGCAGGCACTCTCGGGCATGGCGAGGGAGGTTCGCAATCCACTTCAGGTAATTCGCGGAACATTCCGCAATTCGCTTCGATTCAATCACATCTGGGCGCGCATCTCCGTCTCATCAGGGCAAATCTCTCAGGCTCTGTTACCGGCCATGTACTTGCCCGCTATGTATTTGAAGGTAACGTGCTTAAGGCGACGAAATCGCTCGCACCCCAGAAGTTTACCCGATACCTCACGCCCAGCAAAACAGGTACAAACCATCTAGTCCGCGGAGGCGGACGCGATGCCTAACGTCGATAAACGCCACTCTGATTGCTATTCGGAAACCGAGGCTGCCAACCTGCTCGGCATTTCCGTGTCCCGGCTGCACAAATTGCTCGACGAGAACATCTTCAACGATGGCTCCAGACGGCCACCTGACCTCTACCTGCGCGGTTCCGATCTGGTACTGCTGGAGTTCTGGAACCGCTCCACCGAAAACCTCAACGTGCTGCGCATGCCTCGTCGAGGCTGACGCTAGGCCAGAGGGCGGCTCTCCCCCAGACGCCTCCCTTCCCGCCAAAATTGCGGAACCCGCGTAATTCTTTCCCGCGTGGTTCTACCTTTGAGATTCTGGCTATCATGGCAAGTCATTGATTGCAAAGGTCTTATTTTTGTTGATCGTTTGGCGAACTAGTTGCGAAACATAGGGCAAGGAGCAATCCCTAATGGAGCAGGCGACGCACAAAATCGAGCAGGAATACTGGCGTCCCGTTTTGGCGCACGGCAAGCGCGAAATGCCTTTCGACGGCCGCGCGCGTGCCGAGGTGTGCGAAAGCTGCAGCAGCGAATTCGTGGTTGGCGCGCGCTTCTGTCATGTGTGCGGTGGCGATCGCCAGGCGGCAGCCGCCACTTCCAACCCAATCGCTGAAATTCTCGATTTTGATCGCATTCGCCACGCGCTCGGACTCTCTGTCGCATCGCTGGTAGCGTTTATTTTCGGAATGGCATCGGTGATCGCGGCCTTCACCGTAGGCTTCATCTACAGCGCCAACACCCTGGCCGATTGGCAAGCCGTCCAAACCTGGCGCATAGAGTGGATGCTAGCCGCAGTGGTCGCCTTCGTAGCCGGGATCCTGCTCAAGAAAGCCGACTGATTTCTCGCCAACCGGATTTCCTCTCCAAAAAACTTCCGAATGTGGGACCGGGCTTCCAAGCCCGGTCAGGCGATGCGCAGCGTCGCCTACCTTGCAGCAAAAAAAGCCCTCGTAGCCGAAGGCTTTACCGACAACTGAAAACCGATAACCGACAACCTACTTCACCGCAATACTCCTAGCCTTATACCCCCGCCCATCAAACACCGCCGCCACCGTTACCTCCGAGCCCACCATCAAATTAGATGGAATTCCCTGCTCGCCATCCACGGCAATCTCATAAGTTTTGCTGTCGGTATGGTTCTCCACCGCCAGCTGATTGTTGCGAAGATCAACGTTCCGCACCGTGCCATCGAAGGTAACCGCCTGCCCCGGTGCCGCAAGAATCGTCACTTCCTGTGCTATCCCGCGATTCGGGCTCCCGGGCGCAAAGTGAACCGTCACCAGCGATCCAGGCTGCACGTCGGCAATTGACGCCGCTGCGCCATCACGCTTCACCGTCGTTCCACTATCCACGCGGAACTGCACCGGCTTGGCCGACAAATCGTCATGCAGCACCATAACGCCGCCGTTAACCGCCGTCACCTGCCCGCTCGCCGAGGCCGGGCCGCTCTTTGTGATCACGTGAACGTTGCGCGCGAAGATGCGATGCCCATCGAGCATGGTATCGACGTAAACGCGGTCGCCCTTTTTCACCTTCTCGAAGGTAGTCTCAGCGCCATCGCGATAGAAGTGCGTGCGCTCGTCGAAGGCGACCGTCCACTTCCCGCCATCGAACACTTTCACGTTCAGCCGGTTGTGCACGCCATCAATTTTCGCCACCGTACCGCCCACCAGGCTCGTCTTCCCCGCAGGCAGCGGAGGCACACCAAATACCGGGTCAGTATCGACGGGCTTTTTGCTAGTCGAATCGCTGGTAGTCTTCACCGTGACCGG
>DATBAT010000363.1:0-6081 GCA_036271375.1 Terriglobales bacterium | reverse complement strand
ATGGAGCCAGCGTGCACCCTGCTCCGTGAATAGCTTTTTCCAATCGACGTCGCCCGGCTGCATGCCGGCCGTCGCGGAATGGCCTCGATCGTATAGCGTGACGGAGCCGCGCTTCGAGTGGCCCACCTCGGTGAAGTTGAGGCCAATGCGGTCCACTTTTCCGACGCCATCGTATTTCCGCGTCACAGCGTGCGAGATATCCATCCCGACTGCGCGGGCATGATTCGCAACGATTCGACCCATCGGCGACGTATTGAGGCCGCCGATCCAGCCGGTGCGCAAGCCGAGACGAGCCAATGCATAGGACACGTTGTATTCGCCGCCGCCAACCCAGACCTCAAGCGCGGGGGCGAACTCGATGCGCCCATGAGCGGGCGGCGAAAGCCGAATCATGCTCTCGCCGAGAGAAACCAAATCAAAGGCACACTGCTCCGCCGGCTTCACCTGTAATGTCATCGCCCTTTTTTCTCCGCAATGTTTCCCAATGACTTGTCATACGTTATAGCGGTCTGCGGGAATTCGTTCTACGCACACCCCACGCACGCGGCCGGGCCATGTTTTGCAATCCCCCTTTGCGCTCGCGACGCGGCTGGATACCTTATTGTGTGACGTTTACTCATTGCCGGAGTGGCGGAATTGGCAGACGCGCTGGATTCAAAATCCAGTGACCGCAAGGTCGTGTGGGTTCAAGTCCCTCCTCCGGTACTGAAAATGGCGGTGCTTTTTGCACCGCTGTTTTTATGCGCCTTCGGAGTGTCACCAAAAGTGTCACCAACCGCTGCCCAAAGTAAATCGGCGGTGGCTTCGGCATTCTGGCCGACGTAGAACTTCATGGTGGTGCTGATGTCCTCGTGACGCATGAGTTCACGCAAGACAGTTGGCATAACGCGTTGCGCCCAACGCAGGCCGAACGCACGGCGCAGGTCGTGAGCAGAAGCGCTTTTTCCCTCGTCGTTTACGAGAACGTGAGCTGACTTACCGATAGCGGAAACAATCTTGCCGACAACACACCGGCCGCCTCGTAGAGACCGGGCATCGATGTCTAATAGTTTAAATACCCTTCCATGCCGGTCGGACTCGGGCACAGTTTCGAGGAGCGCTGCAAACTCGGGTGCCATTGGCAGCAATCGATTGCGGTTTCCCTTCTCTGCTTCTGTTGGAATCCGTAACATCGGCCGTCGACCGCTCAAGTCAACGACGATTGCTCCCGTCGCTTCATTCCAGCTTAGCGTAAGCGATTCCGTCAGCCGCAATCCGCTTGTCCACAATCCCTTGAGATAAAACTTCCACGATTTGGCGGCTGTGTTTTCAACAACCTTGGCGGTCGCTTCGATCATACGTTCGAATTCTTCCGTTGTGATCGGCCGGCCACGCATGTGGTTTGAACCTTTCACCCGCTTGGGCATTGTAAACTTGGGCACATCATTTATTACTCCTTCGCGGTTCGCCCACCTAGTGATTGCCTTTAACTGTCGCAAATGACGGGCGACGGTGGCTTCTGCCAAACCATTTTCTCGCAGTCTGGTCACAAAGCCCGTTATCTTCGCTGTTGTCACATCCGACAGCTTTTGGGGATTACAGATTCTCTCGAACACATTAAAGGTCGCCTCGTACGTAGCTTGGCTACTCATCGCCAATGCAGGCATGGCATTCGTCGAGTAAAACTCCTTAAATGCCTCCCAGCTCATATGGCTCGGCTTCTGATATCGCCCTTCATTTAAATCCGCCTCCCACTTGCCGGCGGCTTTAACCGCCGAGGAGTGCTTGCTTGTTGCCGCACTTTTCTCGACCGGCCTGCCGGTCGTAGGATCAATATAGCGCAAGTAAAAACTCGTTCGACCTCTGTCGATCACATAAACTTTCACTTCCTCCATTGATCTCTCCTCAAAAAGTCGTTTTTCTTGCTCGCGTCGGAAGGTTCTCTAACTCATCCGTAGTGGACGCCGCGTCGTACTCAGTGGCACGTATCTCTTGATCGAGCCGCTGATAAAAGCGGCTGTAATTGTACGCGCGCTCGGGTTCGTAAGTCATTTGAATGTCCTTAATTCGGTTAATCAACCATCCATTAGGTTACCGTTAGATTACCGCGAAGTCGCGGTCGTTTGACATTGGGTAGACTTGAGACGTCTACGTATCCCCTCTTGCTACGAGAATGGCACCGGCGTGAAACCAATCGGCACGAATAACAGACACGCCCAGCCCAGAATGGTCCGTACCGTACCGAGCGGAATTTCATCGTTCGCAGTCGGTGGGTGGTCGGGGCCCATCAACAGCAGTAGAAGGATCATGAGCGACCAGCCCCAATAACCCCAGATGACAACCGCAATCGCAATCAGCATCAGCAATAATCTTGCGACCCAATGAGCTCGACGCAGCAGTAAGGCATACAGGATGTGGCCTCCATCGAGTTGGCCAATCGGGAAGAGGTTTAGTGCCGTAATAAAGATCCCCACCCAGCCCGCATACGCGAGGGGGTGTAATGCAATGTCCTGACCGTCCACCAATGACCCATGCGTTAGGTACGTCAGCCCTTTGAAAATGAGCGGCTCGCCCAAGGTCATCCCAAATTGGTGATCGCTGACCGTGACGACTTCGGACCAATAGAGGCCGATGATCGAGAACAGAAGGGCCGGAACTAATCCTGCCAGTGGTCCGCTAATCGCAATATCGAAGATCGAGCGGCGGTCGCCTTGGCCCCGCTGCATAACGATGACTGCCCCCATGGTGCCAATCGGTGAGATCGGCATCGGAATGAAGTAAGGAAGGCTGGCAGAAACGCCGTTCCGCCGCGTTTGGATGTAGTGCCCGAGCTCGTGAGCCAACAGCGTGGTCATCAAAGCCAGGGAAAAGAGTACGCCCCCAGTAAACCATGTACTCAGACATGTCCCGGCAAACAGAATTAGTGCACGACGGATACGGTTTGGCGGCGGCCGCAAAACTTGCTGTTGCGACGCTGGGGGCCAAACGTTGCCAGCAAAGTCCTCGACGTGAGCTGAATCCGATTGATCGGTCATGGCAGGACTGCCGCCGTTTTCTCGTTTTCGCAAGGCCGACACGATGCCCGCGAGACCGACCGATAGAGTTGCCGAGAATAGAGGTCAGAATGGCGAACTCCGTTCGGACTTGTAGAACCTCGAACACAAGCGGCCGGTGGCGATCCCTCGCCGTGTCCATTCCCTAAGAGCCAATTCACGATGACAAACAACACCGGCCGAGTCTTATTGTTTAGCGACACGGAATGTATCTGGCAATCACCCACGTCGCGCGCTCGACATGCGTTCCAATGCTGCCACAAGCGGGCACGCCTCCCCGCCTGCTTCTCCCCGACGATAACGGGCCAGCAATTCTTTTGATCGTTGTGCCAGCATCCGTCGCACTTCTCGTCTCTTGCCCTTCACTCGTGGGATCTTCATTGAATCGTAGGCGGTTGTTTGATGTCTCATCCACGCGATGACGGCTGCTTCGGCTCGTTGCTCCAGCGGGATACGTTTGGTTCGAGCTACAGTTCCGCTTCCGACTGGCGTGGCGTGATCAGCCACGACACGAGCTAGCCGCTGAGCAAGCTCAGCATGAGCCGGATGAAAAGCGAGGAACGTCACAACTGCTCCGGTGAAATCCTCAGCGTAATCAGCTTGGGCTTTATCCCGCCGCTTTGCATCTGCCCCTTTGCGTTTGGCGAAGCCCTCAGTGGATCGTTCGGCTTTTAGCTCGGCACGTATCCGGTCAATCGTCGCTGCCGGAGCCCACACGCCTCTTGAGAAGATCTTGCGGCCCTTCTTCTCCTGCACTACCCAATGATCGCCAGCGGCCTTCACTCGGCGGGTTAGAGCAGCATCGCCGGGCGGAAGAAGAGCCCAGTCATCGGGTGCGATGAGGACTTTGCCATCGGCGGCACGGACGGTTTCTGGAGTCGGCCCCGGACTGTAGACAAGATCGCTCACTCCGCATCTCCTGGACAAACCCGTCCGCTGGGGATTCCGACGATTAAAGATCGTGTCGTGATGACGGCTGCCGTGTTGGTCGTGGAACCAATTTTCGAGGCCGACTTGCAGCCCAAGCGCTGGCGACTTTCAGGACAGCTTCGCGAGGCCCTTGGCGCTGATCATCGATGTGACAACCGATGGAGTCTTGGACCACATCGACATACCGCTAAGTTTCTATCAGTTGTCCTTTGCTGAGCCCGCGCCTCTTCAATGGTGGATCTATGAAGCAGGCGGCGGCTCGATTCCGCTGTACCCCGCGGCTCACGCTTCCGGCTCCATACCCAACATTGATATCGATGGATCTGTAAGTATCCAAGTTGCTTCGTTTGGTTTGCACTATCACAACGGCGATGAGTTCGCCCTTGTCGTTCAAGGGGATGCGTCAGGCTTATACGATTGGCCGTCCTATTACGGCGCCGACGCACCGCATAACAGATGGTGGTACGAATCTGCTGGCTTTTGGAACCGATATGGAAACATGGACAATAGCCCCTCAACTTATTCGTCGGCCTTCTCCACGTTTTTCGCAGTTCCCGAGCCCACCACCGCCGCGCTTCTACTGCTCGGGATCCTGGGGTGTATTGGGACGCAGCGGCGAAATAGGTGTGCAATCTCCGTCTGATCGTGTCAGCGCAGCAAGAGCAGTTGGCAGGAACCAGCGAATTTGGGACATCACTTCCAAAAAATGTCGCATTTGTTCAGGGGATGCAACTATTGACTCTATACCGTCGCTTCTTAGACTAAAATCCGTGTAGCGAAAGGGGCCGCTACCAGAGAGAGAGGCGCTCGTGAACTCGTCAACTGTTCGCGCGATTCTTGCTATTATTGCGCAAGCCTTATTGGTTTTGTCTGCTTCCGGAGCGGACTATAAAGTAACGATCTTGAATCCGGACGGATGGTATTCCTTTGGCGAAGGAATTTCTGGCGCAACGCAAGTAGGATACGGAGCCACGATTTCTGACGTCAATGCGCAACACGCGTTATTGTGGAACAACACAGCCGAAAGCTTCGTAGATTTGCATCCAGCCGGTTTTAGCAGTTCGATGGCCTACGCCACCTCAGGTTCAAGCCAAGTTGGGATCGCAGTTTTTGAAGGTCTCAACGGAGAAATCTTCACTCACGCGCAACTATGGAACGGAAGCGCGGCAAGTGCGATTGATCTGAATTCCGCGGGCTTACAAAATAGCTACACCCTCGCCGTTTCTGGTGCGATTCAGGTCGGTCGAGGAAATGGCTCCGCGACGGGTTTTGCCGACCATGCGTTAATGTGGACCGGATCGCCTACGTCCGTGGTGGATTTGAATCCTTCTGGGTCCACTAGGTCCGCCGCTTCCGCAATTCTTGGCGCGACGGTGGTGGGGTATGGCACACCGAACGGAGGACAACAACACGCGATGCTTTGGCATGGCACTTCTAGCACCGTTGACCTGCATCCGATCGGCTTTTTAAGTTCCATCGCTTACGGGGTGTCGGATACGCTTGAAGTGGGGTCCGCGGAGAATTTTTCTTTGAAAAACCATGCTTTGTTATGGCATGGGACGGCGGAAAGCGCAATCGACTTAAATCCACCCGGTTATATTGATTCGCAAGCCAAGGCAGTCTCTGGGTCAATCGAAGTCGGCTACGGAGCCAATACTCTTTCGCCGTCGGGCGTTCCGGTCGCACACGCGTTAGCGTGGAATGGTACGGCTACTAGCTTTGTTGATTTGCATAGCTTCCTGCCGGCTGACTTTAGTTCGTCATTCGCCAGCGGCATTTCTGAAAACGGTACTATCGTCGGGTATGCCTATGGTCCGACTGCGGTAGTTGCCGTTATGTGGACGCCCGTTCCTGAGCCGTCGGCAATTTTGTTGACGTTGCTGAGCGCGCCAGTCTTGTTTGCCAACCGCCGCCGCAGATCGACCTCACACAATTGCTCCTAACGAGCGCCGACACTGCTGCTCGATACTTTGATCGGTGGTTGCTACGATGCGTGTATGGACGATCAGAGAACTGATCGAGAGGGCGGCGACATAACTAAAGTGGTTCGCTCGAACTCGTATCAACTAGGTTGCCTTCTATCTATCGTCGGCGGCCTTGGTTTTGGCGCGGCCTCGTT
>DATBAT010000362.1:0-2214 GCA_036271375.1 Terriglobales bacterium | reverse complement strand
TGGCTCCAGCAGGCCCACCTTCCAGCATCTCTGCCAGACCGGCCTGCGGGGTTGTTGAAGCCCGCGGTTCTCTCTTCTCTAGCTACAATTACAGATGCATTGCGCCGCCGATGGACTCTGTTTCTGAAGCCATGGGCGGCTACGGGTAACTAGTATTGTGCGGGAAGAGAGGGAGGGGACGCAAGGCTACGACACCAACGTAAGCGTGGCATAGGCGGCTGGCTGCGATACAATCTGAAGCGCGAAAGAGGCTCCGCATAAATGCCGGCTCCTACAGACACGGCCCTCCTGACCATAGAATTCGACCGCGAAGATGATGGCCGCTGGATCGCAGAGGTCCTCGAACTTCCGGGAGTGATGGTCTACGGGAACACCAAAGAAGAAGCTCTGGCCAAGGCTCAGGCCCTTGCTTTTCGAGTCCTTGCCGATCAAATCGAGCAACAGCTGTCCACTCAAACTTCGGTTTCGTTCAGGTTCCGTGAGCAAGTGGCCTAGCAGCAAAGCGAAGCGCGTATTCCAAGCCCTGCTCCGGAAGGGCTGGACCGTGAAATCACAGAGAGGGTCCCACATTCAATTGCGCCACCCCAGCCATGGGGACTTCACCTGGGCATTTCATGATGGGGAAGAGATTGGGCCAAAAATGATGGCGCGTGTCGCTCGTCAGACCGGAATAGTGCCAGAAGACCTGTAGTCACCCCCCGATATGCACCATCGTCCGCGAAGCCGGCACAAAGTCCGCTTCTCCGATGTGGTGGCGCGCCTCTTTCTGCATCACGACACCGCGAATGTATTCCGCCAGCGCCGGATCATCAGCGCCGCGCCGGATTTGCCCGTACAAGTCGTGTTCGAACACCGAGAACAGGCAGGTGCGAATCTTTCCATCGCTGGTCACCCGCACGCGGCTGCAATGACCGCAGAACGGATTCGACACCGGGGCAATGATCCCAATCTCGCCACGGCCGTCGGCGAAGCGATAACGGCGCGCCGTCTCACTGCCATGCTGGCCTATTTCCACCAGCGGCATGAACTCGGCCATACGCTCGAGAATTTCCGCCTGCGTGACCACCACATCCGGCGACCACACGCGGTCTTCTTCGAGCGGCATGAACTCAATAAATCGGACCTCGACCTCTTCCTCGCGCGCAAATTTTCCGAACGCCGCAACCTGGTCGTCGTTAAAGCCGCGCAGCAGCACGCAATTCACTTTGACGGGAGCCAGCCCCACGCGCTTGGCCTCGGCAATTCCTGCCCGCACTTTTTCGTAGCCGTTGGGCACGCGTGTGATCCGCGCAAACTTCTCCGCATCCACGGCGTCCATGCTCACTGTCACCCGCGACAGCCCGGCTTCCTTCAGCGGCCCGGCCATGTCGGCCAGCAGGTGCCCGTTGGTTGTCAGCGCGAGGTCGAGCGGCTTGCCATCGAGCGTCCGCAGCTTCGCCAGTCCGCGCACCAAGTCAATCAGCCCTCTTCGCAACAATGGTTCGCCACCGGTCAGCCTTACCTTCTCGATCCCCAACGAGGCGAAAATCTTCGCCATGCGAAGGTAATCGTCAATCGGCAGCTCCGGATATTGCGCGCCATCGTTGCCCGTCCGGCAATAGACACACCTGTAGTTACAGCGATCGGTGACGGCGATTCGCAGGTCGGTGATGTCGCGCCCGAATTTGTCCGTCAGCCGCGCCGAAACGCCACGCGACTGGCCGAGGTCGGAGTTCATATAGGTATGTCGATGAAAGGAGACGCAAATCGACACCTGGAGCGGCGGCGAGCGGCGTTTCCTTTCCAAAGGGGAGGCGCTCGGGTTTCCCCGCGCACCCTCGGCTGATTACGTCAGCACCGCCGCCGCAACCATGGCTGTCGCTTTAGGTTCCGGCGGTCGGAAAAGACTTCACCCTCACTCTAATAGATTCCTCGTCCCGGGAAAAGGCCGCTTTCTTAATAGGTTATCGTCGGAGCGCTTCTCCGGTACCGAAGTCATGACGAAGCCGAACCATCACCTGTAAGGGAATGCCGCTTGTGATCTATGCTAACTTTGGTTTGTACGCAAGCTTATGCTTCTCAGGTGCCTTGTCTTCAGCGACGACGAGCGGGCGGTGCGCCTGCTGAGGGCTTCGCTCGGCGATTTGTCGATTGAAGTCGAGCACACCACCAAGATTCAGCGCGCCCAGGAACTTTTACTTCGCCAGAAGTTTGACGGCGTGGTCTCCGACTGCG
>DATBAT010000361.1:0-23037 GCA_036271375.1 Terriglobales bacterium | reverse complement strand
ACCCCGAGTACGCGAGCGTGCACAGCGCCAACGGCGCGGTCGCCGAGCTCAAGCACATGATCCGCACCCTGCACCAAGCCGGGATCGAGGTCATCCTCGACGTGGTCTACAACCACACCGCCGAGGGCAATCAACTGGGACCGACGCTGTCTTTCCGCGGCATTGACAACCAGGCTTACTACCGTTTACTTCCGGACAATCCGCGCTTTTACATGGACTACACCGGCACCGGCAACAGCCTGAACATGATGCATCCGCGGGTGCAGCAATTGATCACCGATAGCCTGCGCTACTGGGTTTTGGACATGCACGTCGACGGTTTCCGTTTTGATCTGGCGGCGACGCTGGCTCGCGAATTGCATGAAGTCGACCGTCTGGGGCCGTTCCTCGACATCATTCACCAGGACCCCGTGCTGTCGCAGGTGAAGTTAATCGCCGAGCCATGGGATTTAGGAGAAGGCGGATATCAGGTGGGAAACTTTCCGGTTGGTTGGGCGGAGTGGAACGACAAGTATCGCGACACGGTGCGCCGTTACTGGAAAGGCGATGGCGGAGTCATGGGCGAATTGGCCTACCGCCTGACGGGATCAAGCGATCTCTATGCGCATAGCGGACGCCGTCCCTACGCGAGCATTAACTTCGTGACCGCCCATGATGGCTTCACGATGCAGGATCTGGTCAGCTACAACGGCAAGCACAACGAAGCCAACGACGAAAACAATCGCGACGGGAACGACAATAACCTGAGCTGGAACATGGGAGTGGAAGGGCCGACGGAGGATGCGGCAATCAATGCGCAGCGCCGCCGCCAGCGCCGCAACTTCATGGCGACGCTTTTGCTTTCGCAGGGAGTGCCCATGGTGCTGGCGGCTGACACCGTTGCCCATAGTCAGAAAGGCAATAACAACGCCTATTGCCAGGACAACGATATCAGCTGGCTCCAATGGAACCTCGACGACGAACACAAGGAGTTCATTGAGTTCGTGCGGCGTGTCACCAAGTTACGCAAGAAGCATCCGGTCTTTCACCGCAGGCACTTTTTCCAGGGACGTCCCATCAAGGGCGTGAAAGATATTCTCTGGCTCAATCCGCAAGGGAATGAGATGAGCGAGTCCGAGTGGAACCATCCATCGAATTGCCTGGGAATGTTTCTCTCCGGCGATGGCCTGGAAGAACTCGACCGCACCGGAAAGAAATTGCGCGACGACAATTTCGTCGTGCTGCTGAATTCGAATCAAGGGGACATCAACTTCGTCTTGCCGGCGTTGATGGGCATTTCGAAATGGCTGGTTCAGGTCGATACGTCGTACGAATCCGGCAGGCCGCCGGAAGAGGTATTTCCTACCGGCAAGCCGTATCCGCTGCGCTCGCGGTCGCTGGTGGTGTTGATGGAGGGGAAAGATCGCAGAACCAATCCTCGCCGGTCCGATGAGAGCAATGGCGACTCATAGCATGCCGTTTGGCGCAGAAATGCGCAAAGACGGCAGTGTTCGCTTTCGGCTGTGGGCCCCAGCGGCGGCGAATGTTGGCGTGTTGATTTCTGGGCTGACCGACACTTTGCCGATGGCCGCCGTTGACAACGGATGGTTCGAACTCGTCACAGCCAAGGCCAAGGCCGGCAGCCGCTACAAATTCCAAGTTGATGGGAGCGCGCAAGTTCCCGATCCGGCTTCGCGCTTTCAACCTCAGGACGTTCACGGCCCGAGCGAGGTGATCGATCCGCGTACTTTTGCCTGGGCTGTTTCCTCCTGGCACGGACGGCGTTGGGAAGAAGCCGTGATCTACGAGCTCCACGTCGGCACGTTTTCTGCTTCTGGACTTTTTTCTGGCGTACAGGAGCGGCTCGACTATCTGGTTGAACTAGGCGTCACAGCAATTGAATTGATGCCCGTCTCCGACTTTCCCGGACGCCGCAACTGGGGGTATGACGGCGTGCTTCCTTACGCGCCCGATAGCAGCTACGGACGTCCCGAAGACCTGAAGGCGCTGATTGACGCCGCGCACGGCAAGAGCCTGATGGTGTTCCTCGATGTCGTCTACAACCACTTAGGCCCCGAAGGAAATTATCTCAACGCTTACGCGCCACAATTTTTTACCGCGCGGCACAAGACTCCGTGGGGCGATGGCATTAACTTCGACGGCCAAAGCGGGCGTCCGGTAAGAGATTTCGTCATCCATAACGCGTTGTACTGGCTAACCGAGTATCGATTCGACGGGCTTCGCCTCGATGCCGTGCATGCCATCCTAGATGATTCAACGCCAGACATTCTGATCGAACTGGCCGAGACGGTACGCAAGACCATTGAACCAGAGCGGCATATTCATCTGATTCTTGAGAACGAGGCCAACCAAGCTTCGTATCTGAGACCCCGATACCGCAGCGGCCTCAGGCGGTACGAGCAAGGGAGCGATGGCACGACGCGGGTTCTCGACACCACTAGCCCGATGTACTACGACGCGCAATGGAACGACGACATTCACCACGCTATGCACGTGGCCGTCACCAACGAGTCGGATGGCTACTACAGCGACTATGCCGACAATCCAATCCAGCGGCTGGGACGATGTTTGACCGAGGGCTTCGGTTACCAGCACGACCCTTCGCAGTATCGCGGAGGCGAGGTACGCGGCGAGGTTTCGAAAGACTTGCCGCTGTCGTGCTTCGTGTCATTTCTGCAAAATCACGATCAGATCGGCAATCGCGCCACCGGAGACCGCATCACGGCTATTGCCGACCATTGCGCTGTCAAAGCTGCGGCTGCGATTTATTTGCTGGCGCCTTCCCCTCCTATGATTTTCATGGGCGAGGAGTTCGCCGCCAGCACTCCGTTTTTATTTTTCTGCGACTTCGGAAAAGACCTGGCCAAGGCGGTGACCGAAGGACGGCGTAACGAGTTCGCGCGCTTCGAGCGCTTCAAGAATCCCGAGTCGCGTTGTGTGATTCCCGATCCGAATAGTGTGATCACGTTTGAGCGGTCGACGCTGGATTGGACAAGCATGGAGGACGAATACTACAAAAGATGGCTGGACCTCTATCGCGGGCTGTTGACGTTAAGGCGCGAGAAGATTTCCCCGATGTTGAAAGCCTTGCCGAAGCTTGAAGGCTCTTACGAATTAATCGGCGAACGCGGGCTTTCCGCCCGGTGGAAATCGGGCACCCGCGCGACCCTGCATTTGCTCGCCAATCTTTCCGGCGACACCATGACGGCTGACAATCCACCCGGCGAAGTTTTTTATTCTTCCGGAACCGCAGGTTCTCCCTGGTCGGTGGTTTGGACAATCCAATCATGAGCAAGCGGCGTCGAATTCCCCTCTCGACCTACCGCCTGCAATTCCATCAGCAATTCACTTTTGCGCAGGCCACTGAACTCGTTCCCTACCTTTCTTCACTTGGCATCAGCCATTGCTATGCCTCTCCGATTCTGAAGGCGAGGCCCGGCAGCACTCACGGATACGACATCGTCGATCACAACTCGCTTAACCCAGAGATTGGCACGCCGGAAGAATTCGACCGCTTCGTCGCCGCCCTGCACAAGCACAACATGGGATTGATTCTCGACATCGTGCCCAATCACATGGGCATCATGGGCAGCGACAACGCCTGGTGGCTTGACGTGCTGGAGAACGGCGAGGCCTCTATCTACGCGACCTATTTCGATATCGACTGGGAACCTGTGAAAGACGAGTTGGACCACAAAGTCCTGGTTCCGGTTCTGGGCGACACCTATGGAGCGGTCCTCGAGCGCGGCGAACTGAAACTGACTTTCGACGGCGCGAAAGGCGAGTTCTGCCTTTTTTATTTCACCCATCGCTTCCCCATTGACCCGAAGGAGTATCCGAGAATTCTGCAGCGCTGCGCGAACCGATTCTCCTCCGCTAGTGACAAACCTGAGCTCATTGAGTTCGAGAGCCTGGTGTCGTCGTTCGTTCATCTTCCGGGACAGATCGAAACCAAGCCGGAAAAAGTTGCCGAGCGCAATCGCGACAAGGAGATCCATAAACGGAGATTGGGAGATCTGGTGTCGCGGTCGCCAGAAATCGCCAAGTGTATCGAAGAAAGCTTGCGGACGATCAATGGCACTCCGGGAAATTCCAACAGCTTCGACGAGCTGCATGAACTGATCAAGGCGCAGGCCTATCGTCTGGCCCATTGGCGGGTTGCCATCGACGACATCAACTACCGCCGTTTTTTTGACATCAATGATCTAGCCGCTCTGCGCATGCAAGATCAGGCCGTCTATGACGCCACGCACAAATTGGTGTTTGAGTGGATGCAGCAGGACAAAGTTGACGGCTTGCGCATCGACCATCCGGACGGGCTGTACGATCCCGCGCAGTATTTTCAGCGGCTGCAGACCAGCTTCAAAGGATTGACGCCCAGCGAGGAACCTTCTGAGACGAAGACCTGCCGGTTTCTGGCGATAGAGAAAATTCTCACCGGCGGCGAGGATCTGCCTAACTGGCCGGTAAGCGGCACCAGCGGATACGACTTCACCAATCTGGTGAACGGGCTTTTTGTCGATCCAAACGCCGCAACGAAAATGGAAGCTGGTTACCGAGCCTTCCTCGGAGAGGCGCTCGACTTCGACGCGATCGTCTACAGCGCCAAGCGTCTGATCATCCGCTACCGACTGGCCAGCGAATACAGCGTGCTTGCCAATCAGGTGACGCGCATTGCGCTCGCACGTCGTCAGACGTGCGACTTCACATTGAACGGATTGCGCGACGCGCTTGGCGAGGTGGTCGCGAGTTTTCCGATTTATCGAACTTATGTGACCGGCGAAGGCTCATCTGAAGAAGACCTTCAGGTGATCGAGACGGCGGTGTCGCTCGCGAAATGGCGCAATCCGGCGGTCGACTCGAGCATCTTCGACTTTCTGCAAGACGTACTGACCACACGTAGCGCCGCGGGACAGAACCCGTCGTACCGCAATGCGGTGATTGCCTTCGCTATGAAGTTTCAGCAGTTCAGCAGTCCGGTGATGGCGAAGGGGCTCGAGGACACTTCGTTCTACCGCTACAACCGCCTGATCTCGCTGAATGAAGTGGGCGGCGATCCTGATAAGTTTGGCACGACACTGATTGAGTTTCATCGCGCCAACGAAGAACGCCTGCAAAACTGGCCGCACACCATGCTGGCGACGACCACGCACGACACCAAACGCTCGGAAGATGCGCGCACCCGGATTGACGTATTGTCGGAAATCCCCGGGTTGTGGCGTCTGCGCCTGCGGCATTGGAAGCGCATGAACCGGGCCAAGAAACCAATTGTCGGCGGAAAGCCGGTGCCGTCGCTGAACGAAGAATATTTGCTCTACCAGACGCTGCTCGGGATGTGGCCGGAGGAGCCTCCGCAGAACCAGCAATGGCAGGTGCTTCGCAAGCGCGTCGAGCAGTTCATGATCAAGGCCATGCGCGAGGCGAAAGAGAATACGAGTTGGGTAATTCCAAACAAGGAATACGAAGACGCGGTTGCGGCGTTTGTGAAGAGCGTAGTGACCGCCGGAAAGCGCAATCGCTTTCTCGAAGACTTCGTTCCCTTTCAGCATTACGTCTCGCGCATCGGCATGTGGAACAGCCTGTCGCAGACTCTGCTCAAGCTGACGGTCCCCGGCGTGCCGGATGTTTATCAGGGCAGCGAACTTTGGGACTACAGGCTGGTCGACCCGGACAACCGCACGCCGGTGAATTACGATCGCCGCCGGCAGTTGCTGGATGAGCTTTGCAACCAGACAGCGACTGCGGAGCTGGCGCACAAACTGCTCGAAACTCCCGAAGACGGACGCGTCAAACTCTACCTCATGGCGAAGGCCCTGAATTTACGCCAAAAATATCCCGACCTGTTTGACGGGGGCAAGTACATTCCGCTCGTGGTCGAGGGTTTCCGCTCGCAAAACATTTGTGCTTTCATTCGCAAGAGCAAAGATGCCGCTGCGGTGGTGATTGCCCCGCATCTCGTGGCCAACATTCTTGGGCAGGACGCCAGCGTGCCCGTGGGCGAAGCGGTCTGGGGAGACACGGCAGTGGTGGTCCCGGAGGGCCTTACGTTGGCAAACCTGTTTACCGGTGCGTCGCTTAAGCTTTCGGGACGGCTATCGGTCGCGGAGGCGTTGAGGGATTTTCCCGTCGCGCTGCTTACGACGGCTTCGTAGAGACGTTGCTTCGCAACGTCTTAAGCGGCGTCCGTGCTTCCGCAAGACGTAGCAGAGCTACGTCTCTACACAAGTTTCGGGCTTCGCAGGCTTCTTCGTCGCCGATCGGTCTTATTTTCGTCGGGCCTGGATAGATTTTCCAAAGTTAGGAAGCGTTAATGGGATGCGACGAGCAAAGAGTCGCTCACCACCACTACTTCTCTACCCATCCGCCGCCCAACTTCTACTGCAGCCTTCACCGTCTCGTCGTCAGTCAGTGCGGCTCGCACGATCTCGAGTCGTTGTTCAAGCAAAAAACGCATGCCCAATATCTTGGGCGCGCGATAGGTAACGCCGGCAATCTCTGTAACGCTGAATGAAGAAGTATTCGAAGCCAGAATCGTGCCCGGACGGCAGATCTTGTCGAGCAAGGTAAATATTTCGATCTTCGACTCCAACTCTTCGGGAACGTCCTCGATCACCAGGTCAGCTGCACGCGCCGCCTCATCGACCGAGTCCGCATATTCCAAACGGTTCAGCGCGGTAGAAGCCTCGGCTGCCGAAACCGCTCCCAGCGAAACTGCCTTATCGAGATTCGAGCGAATCTCCCCTTCGGCCTTGCGCAACGCGTTAGGGAGCACGTCTTCGAGGATGGTGCGGTATCCGGCCAGCGCGGTCGCGTGTGCGATGCCGCGTCCCATGGTTCCGGCACCGATTACCGCAATCGTTTTGACCGCCGCCACTACGGCTTTTCCAACTTTCCGACCAGTTCCATGAAGCTGGTGTTGGCGTTGCGCAGGTGTTGGCCGAGCTTCTGGCGTTCCTCGACTTCCATGCCAGGGAGTGAGGCGGTAATACGCCGTAGTGTCGCAGTGATGTCGTCCACGTAATTGATAAGACGGATGAGTTCTCCGGTAGCGGCCATGAATGCTCCTGTCTGTGATTGCGCCAGCCAGCGAGGGCCGACAATCCATTCTCGTTGGTTGGCGGAGTTAAGTAAAGTGACCGACGGTGTGAAGCGTGGTCACGCCAGGATTTTGATCTAGAATGGCTGGATTCGCGAAGAGGACTTTGTGGCGCTATTCAAATCTTTTCCAATCTGCCTCTTGATCACAGCTTCCTTAATCTTGCCGCAGATGTCGGCGCAGAACACCATGACCTGCCATGTCATGGAAACGCGCGACGAAGTGCCGCCGGAAAAACTGCCACCTCCACAGAAGCTTACCGGCATCGGGAACGCCCACATCCGCATCACGGCCAAGCCGGAGGCACAGATGTGGTTCGATCAGGGACTCAATCTGCTGCACGATTTTTGGGACTACGAGTCGATGCGCGCTTTCGAGCAAAGCATTCGCGTCGATGGCCAATGCGCCATGTGTTACTGGGGACTGGCTCAGGCGCAACAATTCGCCCACGGCAACTCCAAGTACTACGCCAGCCAATCGCTGAAGAAGGCAGCCGCGCTCAAGGGACACGCCAGCAAGAGTGAGCGGCTGTACATCGAAGCCACAGTTGCCGAAGATGCTCAGAAACCCGGAGCGGACAGTACCAAGTCAGAAGCGGCGCGGCTTTACCGAAAGCTGGTGAAACGCGAACCTAAAGACATGCAGGCGCGAATCTATCTGGCGAACACGCTGAACGATGGCTACGACAACGATGACCAGCCGCGGCCCGGACTGAAAGAAGCACTCACCATCCTGCAATCGGTTATGAAGGAAGATCCCAACGACTCTGCCGCAAACCATTATTGGATTCACGCGGTGGAGGCGAGCCCTCATCCAGAGCAAGCGTTGCATAGCGCCGAAATTCTCGGCGGATTGGCGCCGACTTCCGGCCACATGGTGCACATGCCGGGCCACATCTTCTATCGCATCGGCGACTACGCTCACGCCAAAGAATCGTTTGCAGCCTCGACGCAAGCAGACGAGCAATATATGCGGGCGCAGCACGTCGACGTGGACGACGACTGGAATTACGTGCACAACCTGATGTACTCCATCGCGAATCTGCTGGAAGTTGGTGAATTCAAACAGGCCTTGGCGCTCTCGTCCAAACTGAAAGACGCCCGCGGAAAACTGGCCAACACGCTTTACGTCGGGTCGCCGCGCGATTCGATTTCGCGCCTCAATCCTCGGCTTCCGGTGTCGCTCCGCTCCGGAGATTGGGCCACTGTGCTTGAGCTAGTGAAGTCGGCGGAGCCGCCGGCGAGCCAGCCAAACCTGCAATTTCTCGCCCGCCAACTCACCCAGTTTGCTTCCGGCATGCAGTCGCTTGAGCAGCACGAATTGGCCCGGGCGGAGGCCACCTCGGAACAATTCGATGCCGAGCTATGGAGAATTTCCAACCGAGTGAAAGACGACGCTGACACGAAGGCCAAAGAAGAAAAGAAGAAGAAAGACGACGCGGCGCCACCAAAGGTGCCGCTCATGCCAGACGCCAAGCCAGATCCGCTGGTGAGCACGTTGTCCATCATGTCGCTGGAGTTGCGGGCCGGTGTCTCGGTGGAGAAGAAGCAGAACGACGACGCCAAGAAACTTTACGCGCAAGCTGCTGGCGAAGAGAAAGCACTGGGATATCGCGAGCCCCCAGCCTATATTCGGCCGGTTGGGGAGACGGAAGCGGCGGCGTTTCTAGCCGCGTCGGCTTGGACCGACGCGAAGACCGCTTACAAAGACGCGCTTGTCGAGCGTCCGCGGTCGGGCTTCCCTCTGTTTGGAATCGCGTTGTCCAGCGAACATGCTGGAGATGCAACGGCCGCATCCAAGGAGTACGCGGCATTCTTAGCCGCCTGGAAATCCGCCGATTCAGATTTGCCGCAGATTGAGCATGCCCGGGCCTACGTCGCTGCCCACGCTTCGGCCACATCCGGAAATTGAGTAAGTCTACGCTTGAGTTCCTAGGAAACGGGAACCAGATTCACTCCTCTCGCAGCAGCATCATGGGATCCACCGACAGGGCGCGCCGCGCTGGAATCCAGGTTGCGATCAGGCCAAGCATCGACATCGCCACGATGACTCCTCCTAACACCATCGGATCACGCGGCGTAGCTTGATAGACGATGAACGCCAACACCCTTGTTGCCAGCAGCCCTAGGAACAGCCCTGCTGCCGAGCCAATGGCCAGCAACTTGATCGGGCGTCCCAGCGCCGCCTGCAAGATTTCCTTACGCTGCGCGCCAAGAGCTACGCGAAGCCCCAACTCTCGCAACCGATTACTAACCGAGGACGCCGCCATACCGAATATTCCTGTGACGGCGAGCAACGCGCCGAGCGCTCCCAAAACACCCAGCGCGATCGAAGCGGCACGCGCCGCAAACAACGCCGTATCAAGTTCACTCGACCAAGTGCTTATGGTGTAAGGCAGCCCCGCATCGAGGCTGCGCAAAGTGTATTGCAGCACTGCGGTGAGCTCTTGCAGATCGCGGTCAGAGCGCACCACCAGCCAAGTGTCACTGGAGGGCGCTTGCAGAATCGGGAGGAACATCGCCGGCTTGGGGGCCTCGCTTAGCGTCATATACTTCCCGTCCTCAACCACGCCGACCACCTGGATTCGTTTCCCGCC
The DNA here is from genome assembly GCA_036271375.1 of Terriglobales bacterium. Classification (GTDB taxonomy): domain Bacteria; phylum Acidobacteriota; class Terriglobia; order Terriglobales; family Acidobacteriaceae; genus DATBAT01. The sequence continues at coordinate 13,345 of DATBAT010000361.1, read as the reverse complement.
CCAGGTCTTGTAGTAAGCGCCTATGGCTTTCGCGGCCGATCCGAAAACCTTGCGAGCGAATTCCTGGTTGACCACAGCTACCGCAGGCGCGTCTTTCCCATCCATCCAGGTGAAGGTTCGTCCTTTCCACAACCTGGTGGCCGCAGCCTCAAAGTAGCCCGGGGAAACGTGATAGTCCATGGCGTCGGCAATGGCGTTCGAGGGTTTGTAGTCGGTGGTGCTGTCGGCATAGATGGTCGAGTCGTTCCAGCCGATATTCAGCGGAAGGCGATTCGCGTACCCCGCCGCCGTCACTCCTGGAATGGCCGCCACTGCGGCCAGCATCTTCCGTTGCATCACGCCAACTTGTTCGGTCTTGTATCCGCCCATTTCCAAATCGGTGTTTACGTGAATCGCGTTCTGCGGAACAAACCCGAAGTTGCTGTGCAGCGACCGCACCATTCCCCGCACCGCAACCAGCGCCGATGTCACCAGTACGGCACATAACGCGATCTGTGCCGCCAGCAGCAGGTCGCGCGCGGTGATGCGGCGGCTTCCCACCATGCCGGTCGCGGCAGCTTTGATCCCTTGGTAGGAGTCAGCCTTGAGCACCTGGCGCAATGGAACCATGCCGAAAAGAACGCCACTAGCCAAAGCGAGCAGCAGCGCCATCGCATACGTGCGCCCGTCCGGATCCACCGGCATATTGATCGGAATATTCGGAATTGGTTGCCATGCGCTGAGAGCACGAAGCAGCGTCACCGCGCATGCCAAACCGATCGCACTACCCGCTAGAGAGACCAGGACTGCTTCTGTCAACAGTTGTCGCAGAATCCGCATTCGGCTGGAACCCAGCGCCAACCGCAATGCGACTTCGCGGGAACGGTCAGCGGCGCGGGCGGAAAACAAGCTGCCCAGGTTGGCGCAGGCCGCTAGCAGAATGAGTCCTGCCAGCAGTCCCAGGCCGGTGACGAACGCGTGCACCGGCCCACCCAGCATGTCGCCCAATAATCCGGGGCGGGCAAGGGCGAAGCGAATCCCGTCGTCATCTTTGGGATAGGCTTTGGACAACGCGGCCGCAATGGAATTCAAGTCCGCGGTGGCTTGCGCCGTCGTGACCCCTGCCTTCAACCTTCCTACTACCCACCTGCCCCGGCTCGCGCGTTGCTCCAGTTCGCTCTTACCGTCAATCTGTTCTTCGTTCACCATGGGTGCCCAGAGATCGGGCGCAAAGAATACTTCGGTCCCGCGAAACTTCGGCGGCGCGACCCCTAGAATCGTGTAGTCGAATTTGTTCAACTGGACCACCCGGTTCACTACATCCGGATTGCCTTGAAAATGACTCTGCCAGTAGCTATAACTCAGCACAATGTACGGAGCGCTGTTGGGGCCGCGCTCATCGAAGCCGTGAAAAAAACGGCCTAGGTAGGGCTGAACACCTAATACATCGAAATAATTTCCGCTTGCCTCGTAGAGCCAGATGGGAGAAGTGACGCCATTCACATCCAGACCGGCCTTGTCGATCACACTTACCGCCAACCCGTCAAAACTTCGGTTGCGGTCGCGCAGATCGACATAGTCGGGATACGAATTTGAAGGTACACGCTGTTTGCCGCGCTCGATCAGGTAAAGGTTTTGCGCCTCCGGCAGGTTCACTGGGCGCAGGATAAGCGCATTCAACAAGCTGAAAACCACCGCATTGGCGCCGATCCCCACGGCCAGGGTCAGTACCGCAACCACGGTGAAATTAGGAGATTTGACTAGCACGCGGAAGCCGAAGCGCACATCCTGAACTAGGCTGGCGACGAAGTTGCCGCCGGTCGCGTCGTGACATTCCTCTTTGAATTTCTCCCGGCCGCCGAACTCGATGCGGGCCTGGCGTTCTGCCTCGGAGCGAGGCATGCCGGTGCGCTCGAGATCATCGGCGCGCTGTTGGATATGAGAGCGGAGTTCTTCTTCGATTTCGGCGCTGCTTTGGCCACTCCCGAAAAAAACACGAAGCGAGTCGAGGAACTTCATATGTCCTCCAAATGCACTCCTAAGATGGTTAGGAGGCTAGCCCCGTCCCTCCTAAGCTGTCAAGGAGAAAGCGCATCTGCGAGAAAATTACAGCACAACCTTCGCCGGACGCCGACTCGCGGCGAACCCGAACATATCTTGTAGAATGAACTCCGCACTGGGCTCTTACACTCCAAGGCAGGTGGATATGAAAAAACTCGTTCTCGTGGTTCTGGCATTGGCATGGATGACGGCATGCTCATCGCAGTCGACCGCTCCCGCGCCGGCAGCAAAACCCGAGCCCAAGACTACTGAGCAACTTACCGCCCGGTCCGCACTGCAGAAGTGCTACATCGCCGCCCGTGGTTGGGCGCCGGACGCTAAGCCGTTCCGTGTGGAATCCCAGGCTTCCTCTGACTCGAAGGGCAAGGACGGACTTTCGGCAATCTGGCGCTCTTCCTTCGCCTCAGCCGCCCACCACGGAGTGAAACCCTACATCTGGTCAGGCAGCATCGCGCCGGACGCGCCTTCGCGCGGCATCAATTCCGGCACTGAGGACACTTACAATCCCAGCAATTCTTCGACACAAATCTTCGACTTTGCGTATCTGAAAATCGACTCCGACAAGGCTCTAGAGACGGCGCAAAAGCATGGCGGGGACAAGCTTGTGGCCAAGAGCCCGGAAACGACGATCTTCTACGACCTGGACTGGAGCTCTGCTACCAACGAACTAATCTGGCATGTGCTTTACGGCGACACGCGTGACAGCGCCAAACTTCGCGTCGCGGTGAATGCGACGACCGGCGAGTTCATGCGGGTGGAAAAGTAGGGCTGTCAGGTAAACCTACTGTAGAGACGTTGCTTTGCAACGTCTCAGCGTCGGCAAAATACAGGTTGGTTTTGTTGTGATGGCCAGACGTTGCGAAGCAACGTCTCTACCAAGGACTTCTCTACTGAACGGTTTCTTCGGTTTTCTGTGACGTGGTGGTCTTCAGGCGGTCCAGCGCTTTGTGGGCCTCGGCTGACAGCGGGCCCTGCGGCAATATTTTCAAATAAGCTTCATAGGCCGTGCGAGCTTCATCAGGATGCTTCAACTTCTCCTGACATTCCCCAATGTGAAAATTGGATAGCGCGTCATTTGGCTTGTAGAGCAGCGCTTCCTGATAACGATCGAGCGCGGCTTTGTAGTTCTTGCGTTTGAAGTAGAAATCTCCTACCTCTAAATCCTTCATAGCCTTGTGCGGGTCCCAGGGGCGCATCTCCTGAACATCGCCATTAGCATCGTTCGCGTCAGAGACTGCGTTTTCGCTGTCGGGATGCGCTTTGTTGTCGTCGCTGGGGGGACTTAGGTCGATCTTGGTGCTGCGGCTGGAACTCTCTCCGGGCTCGGTGGTTGGAGAGCGGGGAGGCTGGTTCTCCTGCTGTGCGACAACGTAGGTCGTGACGATGAGCAGAAGCGGCAGCCAGAATAGATGGCGCATGTTGTTTATTTTACTCCGGCGTGGTTGCTTCCGGAAGAAGTACCTCAGCGGCTAAAGCCCACTTATCCTTGAGCCTGCTACCGCAGCGCTGAAGCGCGTGCTCCACCCAAAGTCACATCGCCCAGTCATGGAGCAACAGGTTCGACGGCCCCAAAAAACAGGCCACCCTTTTCGGGGTGGCCTGGGCGGGGAAGTCCTCCGGGGAGGAGGGAAAAAGTTATTGTCCGGGAGGCGTCGCCGGTGCGTTGGCCGCAGGAGTGGCGTCGCCCGAATTCGTCATCAGGCGGACGTCCACACGACGGTTCATGGCGCGTCCCTTGCTGTTCTTGTTGTCGTCGACCGGCTTGTCCTCGCCCAATCCGATCAAGAAGATCTTGTGGGCAGGCACGCTATGCTGCGACGCCAGGTACTGAATGACGGAATTCGCACGGCGCTGGCTCAGGTCGTAGTTGTAGTTCTTATCGCCAACGGAATCGGTGGCGCCTTCGACGGTGACGATGTATCCCTTGGTGTTGGCGACATCGGCGGCCAGCTGATCAAGAGCTTCTTTCGCCTTTTTCGACAGGTTGTCCTTATCGAACGCGAAGTGCACCGAGGTTTCGGTGACCACATGATAGTTATCGAGGTTGGCGACCGTATTAGTCAGAACGTCGACGCGCTTAACTGCGCCGTCGGCAACGGTCTGCGCCTGGCCAGCTTGCTGAGCGGCAGTCTGGGCCTTCTGGTCAACCTCAGAGGCTTTGGCTTGGACCTGCGAAATGCCGGCCTGGGCACGTGAGTCTACATCTTTAATGTCTTTGGAATTCTTGGCCGTCAGGTCATCCAGTTCGTTGGTCTTATTGATCAGGGGCGCCGTCTGCTCACGGACGTATTTCTTGCTCGAGCAGCCAACACTCGCCACCATGGTCGCTGCGAGGCAAATCATTAACGAAGTGCGATTCATCTTTGGAGGGCTCCTTCCTCTCGTCTCAACACGTTCACAGGTAACTGCTAATCCTTGGGATGCGGAATAACTTCTCTGGGTATGCTGCCGCTACTCCCGAACTATACATAAGCACGGGGTATGCCAGTTGTGGGTATCTAGGACGCGGTTGCTAAGTCTAGTCATCTGAGCCAGTTACGAAAGTTTACTTAGAATGGGCGCGGGTGGAATATGGTTTTTACCGAGCAAACCGCACAGAAACCATAAAAAATTTATATGGTGGCCCGATCCGCTCGCAAATCAACCAGTAATGACAAAAAAGTTCACACAAGATGGATTTGGTTCTTCGACCGTCGTGCCTCTTTATCCGAAGCCCTTTCCAGCTGCGCATCCCGAAACCCAACCATCCCTTAAAATAGAACTATCCCCATGGATCTGGCGCAGAAAATCCGGTCGCTACCGACCTCCGCCGGAGTGTATCTCTACAAGAACGCCGATGGCGAAGTCATTTATGTCGGTAAGGCCAAGAGCCTGCGCAACCGAGTGGCGTCGTATTTCCATGAGAGCCGCGACCTCGACGCCAAGACCGGCAGCCTGCTGCGGGAAGCGGTTGACGTCGACTACATTGTGGTCGCCAACAACAAAGAGGCGCTGGCGCTTGAAAACAACCTCATCAAGCAGAAGAAGCCGCGCTTCAACATCCTGCTGCGCGACGACAAGACTTATCCCTATGTGAAGCTGACTCTGGGCGAACGCTTTCCCCGGGTCTATGTTACGCGGCGCCTACGCAAGGACGGCTCGGCTTACTACGGGCCCTACTTCCCCGCCAATCTGGCATACCGGATCGCCGATCTCATTCACCGCAACTTTCTGGTGCCGTCCTGCAATGTGGATTTGACACGCTATCACCTTCGCCCCTGTCTGCAGTACTACATCAAGCGCTGCCTCGGCCCCTGCGTGCAGGAGCTGACCACCCCGGATGTTTACCAGGAAGCGGTCAAGGACGTGAAGCTTTTTCTCGAAGGGCGGGCGAGCGATCTGTCGCGATCCCTGCATGAGCGTATGGAAGGCGCGGCGGAGTCGCAGGAGTACGAACGCGCGGCGCGCTATCGCGATCTGATTTCGACGGTGGAGCAGCTAAACGAACGGCAGCGCATCGCATCGGCCGAGGGTGACGACGCCGATGTCTTTGGCTATCACTTCGAGAATGGAATGCTGGCGGTGAATCTCTTCCACATGCGCGGCGGAAAGGTCCTCGACCGCCGCGAGTTCTTCTGGGAAGACTTGCCGGAGTTTGATATAGGGGAACAAACGGCTCCTCCCGCGGGCTTCGATCCCGCTAACTTTTTCACCGCCTTCCTTGGCCAGCTCTACATCGGCCAGCCTTACGTGCCGCGGAACATTTACGTCCCAGTTGAGTTCCCCGACTGCGATTCGTTGGCGGAATTGTTGTCGGAACAGCTGGCGCAGTCCGGGGCGCGGGCTTCGCGGGTACAGATCGTGTTCCCTCAGCGCGGCGATAAGCTGGCCTTGATGGATTTGGCCGGCAGCAACGCCAAGCAGTCTTACGATCAGCGCTTCCGGGTGATGAAGCCCAATCAGCGGGCAATTCAGGAGGCGCTGCAAGACAATCTCGGCTTGCCGGAACTTCCCCGGCGCATTGAGTGTTTCGACATCTCGCACATTCAGGGCGCGGAAACCGTCGCCTCAATGGTGGTGTGGGAAGACGGTGGGATGAAGAAGTCCGACTATCGCAAATTCATTATTCGCACGGTCGAGGGGGTGGATGATTTCGCATCGATGCGGGAAGTGGTCACGCGGCGCTACAAGCGCCTGGTGGATGAGCAGAAGCCATTCCCCAGCCTGATTTTGATCGATGGTGGGTTAGGGCAACTGCATGCCGCGGCCGACGCATTGGAACAGTTGGGAATCATCAACCAGCCGCTGGCGTCGATCGCCAAGCGCGAAGAAATCATTTATGTGCAGGGGCAGGAGAACGAACCGGTGGTGCTTGACCATCATTCTCCCGTGCTGCATCTAGTGCAGATGGTGCGCGATGAGGCCCACCGCTTTGCGGTGACCTTCCACCGGAAGCGGCGGCAAATTCGTGACCGGGCCACCGAGTTGCGGGAGATACCCGGCGTGGGGGCCAGTACCACGCGGCGACTGCTGGAACACTTTGGCAGTCTGGAAAGGGTGAAGCAGGCGGATGCGGCGGCGCTGTCTGCGGTGGTGACGCGGAGCCAGGCAGAAGCCATTCAGAGTTATTTCCGGCGGTAGCCGCACTCTCGTTTGTCAGGCCCAGAACGTGCGGTCCAGTGTTCGGTACTGAATCGCTTCGGCAATATGTTTCGGCTCGATCGCCGATGCGCCCTCCAAATCAGCAACCGTGCGCGCAACTTTCAAAATACGGTCATGAGCCCGAGCCGTCAGTCCCTGTTGCAACATGGCGCGTTCCAGAAGACGCTCACAATCCCCTGACAACTCGCAGAAGATGCGAATGTGCCGCGAACCCATCTGCGCGTTACAGTACAGCCGATCGCGGGGATTGATGGCGAAACGCTTAAGCTGAATGTCCCGCGCAGTCATCACCCGGGCCCGAATCGTCGCCGAATCTTCCGGGACCGAAGTCGAGCGCATCTCTTTGTAATTCACGGCAGGCACGTCAATGTGAATGTCGATGCGATCCATCAATGGACCGGAGATCTTCGACATGTAGCGCTGAATGATCGGCTGCGTACACCGGCAATCACGGGTGCGGTCGTTGAAGTAGCCGCACGGGCAAGGGTTCATCGCCGCCGCGAGCATAAAACGCGAGGGAAAAGTGAGGGACATGGACGCGCGTGCGATGCAGACGGTGCCGTCTTCCAAAGGCTGGCGCATCACTTCGAGCACGTTGCGGGGAAACTCCGGCAATTCGTCGAGAAACAGCACTCCGTTGTGCGACAGCGACACTTCACCTGGCCGCGGCACCGCTCCGCCGCCAATCAATCCAGCATCGGAGATCGTGTGGTGCGGCGCGCGAAAGGGACGAACTCCGACCAATCCTGCCTTGGCATCGAGTACTCCCGCGACACTGTGGATTTTCGTCGTCTCGAGCGCTTCTTCAAATGTCAGCGGCGGCAGAATGGTCGGCATGCGCTTGGCCAGCATCGTCTTCCCTGAACCCGGCGGGCCGATCATGAGGATGTTGTGGCCTCCGGCACACGCCACCTCCAACGCTCGCTTGGCGGTGTGCTGTCCGCGGACGTCTTTGAAGTCGGCTCCATAGTGCTGCGCCTCTCCCAGCATTTCGTCCCCGTGAACTGTGAGCGGCTTGATCCCGTTTCCGGAATTGAGAAAGTGCACTACGTCGAGCAGTGACTTCACTGGATACACATCGACCCCAGAAACCATGGCGGCCTCGCGCGCATTCGACTCCGGCACGACTACGCGCGCGATCTTCTTATCGCGAGCTTCCATGGCAATCGGTAGCGCACCCCTTACGCCGCGTATGCCTCCGTCCAGGGACAATTCGCCGACGAAAAGGCAGTCGGTAACTTCCTTCTTGTTGAGCCCCCCGTACGCACCGAGAATTCCCAAAGCCATCGGCAAATCGAATCCCGAACCCTCCTTGCGGATGTCGGCCGGAGCCAGGTTGATGGTGATGGTGGTGTAAGGAATGTCGTAGCCGCAGTTCTTGAGCGCGGCGCGGACCCGGTCGCGGCTCTCGCGCACGGCGGCGTCGGGGAGGCCGACGGTGTGGAAATGATCTTCGGCGCTCTTCTGAGCGGCAACATCGACTTCCACCTCGATGATATTGGCGTCGATGCCGTAAACCGCCGCGCTGAGGGTCTTATAGAGCATGGTCTCCTGGAGTCCGGACAGCCCGGTGCAAATACCCGTAACCTGAGAGATGGGGCGGGACGGAGGATGATACGCACCATAAAACCGCCACAGCCAAAGCCATTGTGATGAACGTCACACTGCAGTGTGACGGACAACCATCCCAAACCGTTCCACTTCTGAGCCAACATGGCCTCACAATCAAGATTTGTACCGCTGCTGCCGATGAACTAGGATTCGGTTAAGAATGCCAAATCAGGAAGACCAGCCCGAACGCCTGCCCGCCAGCCAACTAGAAAAAGAGGAAACGCGGCTTTGGCGGATGGCTATGTTGTTTGTCGTGTTTCTGGCCACGGCGCTGGCCGCCGTCACCTGGGACCGCCTGCAAAGTTTGCCGTACCACTTGGGATTTCTGCCTGTCGCGGTATTGTGCGTCGCCATCTTTTTTGCCGCGTTTAGTTACGGGCGCCGCAAGCGCATGGGTGAATTGAAAGAGTTGGCCCGGAACAATGCTTCTGTCACCGAGGCGCAACTCGACCAGCTTGGCCAGACAATTTCGCGTTCCCAGCGGAGCTTCAAGGAACTGATCGATTCGTTCGACGATATCGCCTTCGCCATTTCGCTCGACGGCACAGTTCGCACCGTCAACCGCCGCACCACGGAATTCCTGGACTTATCGTATGGCGATGTGGTCGGCCATCGCATCTTCGAATTCGTGGATGAACCGCCCCGTGCCGAACTAGAACAGGGTCTTCCCCGTTTCCTCGAAGGACGGAACTGGTCGGGGATTGTCAAAGTGCGAAAGAAGAACAGCGATCGCGCGCTCTTCTTCGACTGCGCGATCAATGTCATCGTGAAAGACGACGAAGTCGTCGGCGCCAGCGTCCTGGCCCGCGACGCAACCGGCGCGCGGGAAAAGGAACAGCGATTCACCGAACTGTTCGAAACTTTGCAGGAAGGCGTCTACTTCAGCACGCCCGAGGGCAGGTTGCTGGAAGCCAATGCTGCGCTAGTCCGCATGCTGGGATATAGCAGTACCGCTGAATTGGTGGCTTTGTCTCCCATGGCATTGAACCTTGACGACCACAAGTCTTCGGAACTGGGGAGAACCGCTGGCGATCACGGCGAACGCACGCGCGAGATTTCATTGCGCCGCAAGGACGGTTCGGCGGGAATTTTTCTCGATACGTCCCGCGCGGTTTGGGATTCTTCGGGAAGAGTCATCCGCTATCAAGGCACCCTGGTAGATATTTCCGAACGCCGCGCAATGGAGAAAGCGTTACAACGGCAGGAAGAATTCCAACGCTACCTTCTGGAGAGCTTCCCGGACATGATCCTCGTAGTCGACCGCGAAGAACGCTACAGCTTCGTAAGTGCCCGCATCCGCGATCAACTGGGATACAGGCCCGAAGACCTGCTCGGCAAAAAGATTAGCGATCAGGAGCAACCGGCGCAGTTCGTGGCTCTCTACCGGGAAGTGATCTCCGGCGAGAAGAAGTTCGGATTCTGCGAATACGACGCGCACCATCGCGACGGCACCTGGCGGACGGTACGGGCGTCAGCGAGTCCACTTTACGACGCGGAGAACAACGTCAGCGGCGTGATCATGTCGGCCCGAGACATCACGGTCGAGAAGAAGCTGGAGAACCAGATCATCCAAAGCGAACGACTCGCCGCCATGGGACAGATGATCGGCGGCTTCGCCCACGAGTTGAACAATCCGCTGACCAGCGTACTGGGCGTCACCGAACTTTTGCAGGACGAAGAAACCAGTGAACCCATCCGCAAGAACCTGAATATCCTGCAGCAGCAGGCGCGCCGTGCGGTCGAGATCGTACAGAACCTGGTGTACTTTTCGCGTCCGCCGGAACCGGGGCGTAGCGTAATCAATGTGAATGAGCTGGTGCAGCGCACCTTGCACCTTCAGGCGTATTCGCTGCGCAAGAACAACATCACCGTCGACTTTCTTCCCGAACTGTCGCTGCCGACGGTCAATGGCGATCCCCACCAGATCATGCAGGTGTTCCTGAATCTTGTATTGAATGCCGAGCAGGCCATCCGCGAAGTACGCGACCGTGGCACGCTGAGAATTCGCGCCGGAAAAACCGATGGCGGCGTTGCCATCGTATTTCAGGATGACGGGCCGGGCATCCCGGCGGACGTTGTGCCGAATATTTTCGATCCGTTCTACACAACCAAGCGGCCGGGACGCGGGACCGGATTAGGCTTAAGTATCTGCAAGGCAATTCTGCGCGAGCACGGCGGGAATGTTGAGGTCGCTTCCGGCCCCGTGAGCGGAGCGGTGTTCACTGTGACTTTGCCTGCAACCGCATTGGTAAAGAGCGCCGAAGCAGGTTTTTCTCGAACTTAGCGCAAAGTCCGCCAAACTTTGCTTTCCAGCACCATCTATAATTTCCCCGTCTTGAACCAGTCTCAGGCCGATACCAGTTTCGCCCCCCCGAGTCCCGCACTGCAGCCAATTCTCCGGCCAGTGATGCCGGAACTCGACTCGCTTCGCGGAATCGCCATCCTCGCGGTAGTCTTTTTTCATGAGTTTGGATTTTCCTACGGGCCGCATCACCTCTCCGGATTGGCAAGGTGGTTTGTGGCCGCCACGATGAGCGGCTGGGCTGGTGTTAATCTCTTCTTCGTTTTGTCAGGCTTTCTGATCACTGGCATCCTGTTAGACGCAAAGGGAACCCCTGACTATTACCGGCGCTTTTACGTCCGCAGAGCGCTTCGAATTCTGCCGGCCTACTATACCGTGCTAATTCTCCTCGCTATTTTGCCGCGGACTGGAATGCTGTGGCATCGTTCGGTCGGTTGGCCGTTCATTACTCTGAGTTTTTTCTATCTTTCCAATCTAGTAGGCCTGTTCGGAGTGGCTTCACAATATACGGTGTTGTGGACGTTAGCGGTTGAGGAACAGTTTTACATTGCGTGGCCGGCCGTTGTCCGCGCCCTCTCTCGGCGCGGCGTATTGGCAGCGGCAATCTTCATCGTTGCCGCATGCCCAGTATTTCGCGGCGCCTTATACCTGACGGGATTCAACTATTCTGTCGGCTATACCTGGTTGGTAGCGGACGGGTTGGGAGCGGGAGCCATTCTCGCCGTTTTGACTCGTGAACGTTTGTCGGAACGCTCACAGATGCGGAGATTCACGATTCTATGCCTGCTGGTTGGAATCGGAATTCTAGTCTTAGGCGCACCCTTTGGGGTTTTACGTTCCGCAACCTTGCTTGGGGTGTCTCTGCGTCCGACGGGAATTAATATCACGTTTCTGGGACTTTTAAGCGCCGCGCTATTGCTCGGGTCCGGACCTTTTAAGTGGCTCGCCCGCCGGCCCCTTCTTCAGTTTTTCGGATGGATCAGCTATGGCCTTTATCTAATCCATATGATGGTTTTCGACTTTGTGGATTTCTTAATCTCGCACTACTTCCCAACCGCCATGCATTCGATCCCCGCGCGATTCGATTTGATGATCTTACGATTTGCCTTCGGAATGTGCATGGCGGTCACCATTGCAGTGTTATCACGAATTTACTTTGAGGCGTATTTCCTCCGGCTCAAAGATCGATGGGCTCGGTCGCCAAGATCGCAACCCCAACCTCCAGTGGCTGCGGCTGCCTCACGTTAGCCCGTTTACCGTTCCACTGCCATCGCTACCGCGTTCCCACCTCCAAGACATAGCGCAGCAATTCCACGGTGAGCGTCGCGGCGAATCATTTCGTAGATCAACGTAACCAGGACGCGAGCGCCGCTGGCGCCGATGGGATGCCCAATCGCCACCGCTCCGCCGTTGACGTTGACCTTGCTGGGATCGAGTTTCAGTTCGCGCATTACGCCCATTGCTTGGACGGAGAAGGCTTCGTTCAGTTCATAAAGGTCGACGTCTTCGTTTTTCCAGCCCGTCTTCTCCCAGATCTTTCGCACAGCCCCTACCGGAGCCATCATCACCCATTTAGGCTCAATACCGCTCGTGGCCTGCGCCACGATTCGGACCATCGACTGAATGCCGAGTTCTTTTGCCCTGTGAGCGCTGGTCACAACCAACGCCGCGGCCGCGTCGTTGACTCCCGGAGCGTTGCCGGCCGTGACCGTGCCGTCTTTTTTAAACGCCGGCTTCAGAGCGCGCAGGGACTCGACGCTGGTGTCTTCGCGGGGAGCTTCGTCCTTGTCGAAGATGGTTGGCGCGGCGCCTTTCTTCTTGGCCGGCAACTCCACGGGAACGATCTGCGACTGAAACCGTCCTTCTTTGATGGCAGCGATCGCTTTGCGATGCGAATTCACCGCATACTCGTCCTGCTCTTCGCGCGTGATGCCGTATTTCTCCGCGACGTTCTCTCCGGTGATGCCCATGTGGTAGTCGTTGAAGACGTCCCAGAGTCCGTCGTGCACCATGGAGTCGACCACTTGCCCGTTGCCGAGACGATATCCTTTGCGCGCCTGCGGAAGAAGATAGGGAGCGTTGGTCATCGACTCCATGCCCCCGGCGACGACGATCGAACTGTTTTCCGTTTGAATGGCTTGCGCTGCGAGCGCAACTGCTTTCAATCCTGAGCCACAAACTTTGTTGACAGTCATGGCACCTACCTCGGGAGGCAATCCACCGAAGATCGCGGCCTGCCGCGCAGGATTTTGTCCGAGGCCCGCGGAGACAACATTGCCCATAATGCATTCGTCGACCAACTTGGGATCGAGGTTGGCGCGCTTCACCGCCTCGCGAACCGCAATGGCGCCGAGCTGAGTGGCACTTAAGTCGGCGAGGCTTCCCTGAAATTTCCCTACTGGAGTACGACAGCCAGAAATGATGACGACATCGTCTGCGACAGCCATTTATCTACTCTCCAAGACGTTCTACGTTCGACTTTCACGATTATAGATGCGGCAAAAGCAAAAGAATCCAAACTCGACTTCGGCCAGGATGCGTTGCACTTCGCATCGATCTCTTCTTGCAAGATTTCTCGGGTCGCTCACTCGATCGCCGACAAAAATTCGCGTGCTGAATTCATTTTTTCATTTTTCATCGCGAAAAAATTTCCTTCACGCACGTGATGGTGACTTTCGTGCATCGCTCTAACGCGCTGCAAACACCTTTTTTTTCTTGACATCAGTTTTTAATGGCTCTATACATTCAATC
>DATBAT010000360.1:0-11526 GCA_036271375.1 Terriglobales bacterium | reverse complement strand
CGAAGGCGAAGTTACTCCCAATGCCTCGTTCGTGGACGATTTGGGCGCGGACTCCCTGGACACAGTGGAACTGGTGATGGCCTTCGAGGAAGCTTTCGAGATTGAAATTCCTGACGAAGACGCGGAAAAAATCCGCACCGTCCAGGATGCTGTGGACTATATCGGCAAGAATTCGAAAGGTGGCAAGTAGTTTGGGTCGCAGGGTCGTAGTTACTGGAATCGGAATGATTTGCGCAGTGGGGAATACCACAGAAGAAGTGTGGAAGAACCTGCTGGCGGGCAAGAGTGGAGTGGCACAGATCACGGGATTCGACGCCACCCAATTCGCTTGCCGAATCGCTGCCGAGGTCAAGAACTTCGATCCCCTGCAATTCATCGAGAAGAAAGAGTTGAAGAAGATGGGCCGGTTCATCCACTTGGCCCTGGCGGCGGCCCATGAGGCTATGGCCATGTCTGGCTTAAAAGTGGATAACGAGTTGGCGCCGCGAGTGGGTGTTCACATCGGATCAGGTATAGGCGGGTTCGATGTGATCGAGCGCGAGCATTCGAATCTGCTCAACGGCGGCCCGCGCAAAATCTCTCCGTTTTTTATTCCGGCGGCCATCGTGAACCTCGCGGCCGGACACGTCAGCATTCGCTACAACGCCAAAGGCCCGAATGAAGCGACTTGCACCGCTTGCACCTCTAGCGCGCACTCGGTGGGGGATGCTTTCAAAATCATCTCTCGTTGCGACGCCGACGTAATGATCGCCGGCGGCACGGAAGCGGCGATTACTCCGATGGGTGTCGGCGGATTTGCCGCGATGCGCGCTCTGTCCACGCGTAATGACGCTCCGGAAAAAGCCAGCCGTCCTTGGGACGCCGATCGCGATGGATTTGTCATCGGCGAGGGCGCTGGGATTTTGATTCTCGAAGAGTTGGAATTTGCCCGCAATCGCGGTGCAAATATCATCGCTGAAGTCGTTGGCTACGGCATGAGCGGAGATGCATTCCACATCACGCAGCCAGCGGAAAACGGGGATGGCGCTTACCGCGTCATGCTCAATACTTTGAAGGACGCCAAACTGCAGCCAGAGCAGATTGGCTACATCAATGCCCACGGTACGTCGACCGATCTCGGTGACAAACTCGAAACCATCGCCATCAAGCGTGCCTTCGGCGACCACGCCTACAAGCTGGCGGTCAGTTCGACGAAGTCAATGACGGGGCACTTGCTCGGCGGCGCTGGTGGCCTCGAAGCAGGAATCACAGCGTTGGCGTTGCGCGACCAGATTCTGCCGCCAACCGCGAATCTCGAAAAACCAGATGAAGGCTGCGACCTCGACTACGTGCCACAGCATTCGCGGACTGCGTCTTTAGAGTTTGCCATGTCGAATTCCTTCGGCTTCGGAGGGACTAACGGCGCGCTCCTCTTCCGCCGCTGGGCGGCCTAACCCTAGCAATCCAAAAGCCTTGCCGGACGGGCATTTCCCGCTCTTTCGCTAGGCATGCGAATAGCCATAGCGTTTTCCAATCCATGCGTGTTTGGCGAATCGCTATTGAACCTTGGTGATGTACTACTGTCCTTCTTCCTCTTTGCATTCCTCCAAAACCCGCGCCAGAATGGGTTTCCGAGGCATAAGTCACAACTTCCATGGATAAAGCTCTGGCCGCTCTATCGTCACCCCTCCCTGCCACAAAAAGAGGTTCAGCCAAGGTCGCGCTAATCGACCTTAAGGACTCGGCGCGAAACGTGTTGGCGGAATGTTTCCGCCAGTTTGGCGTCGAAACCATCACCATGAACGGCGACACCCAGGAACGCCTAAAAAGAGAAAAATTCGAAGCTTGCGTGGTGCAACTGAGCGCCAACGCGGGACCGGTAATGGAGGCAGTGCGCACTTCGCCTTCGAATTGCCGCATGATCATGTACGGCCTGGGTGGCAGTGTGCAGGACGCGTTGAGCTTTTCCAAGTATGGCGTCAACGCGATCTTTCACGAACCGCTGGAACGGCCTGCCGCGCTCAAGCTGGTGCGCGCCACGCAGACGCTCGTGTTTCACGAGTTCCGCCGCTACGTGCGCATTCCAGTGATTACCGAACTGTCGATTTCTACCGACGACAGCCATCGCTTTAGCGCCACCAGCCAGGAGATCAGTTCTGGCGGCATGTCGTTTCGCAGCCCGGAAGATATTCCGTCGGGGCAGGCGGTCGAGGTTTCCTTCGCGCTACTGACCTTGCCGCGAATCTGGGTGCGAGGCCACGTGACATGGCGGAAGCCCGCGAGCCGAAGCATAGGTATTCGCTTCGACGCACAGGACGAGCGCCGACTACGGATCAAGGAATGGATTGACGCTTACCTGGAAAGCTAGGACAGCGGAGCGTGAGAGCCGAGAGTGTCATCTTCCAGCGGAACCGCTGGCACCGCCGCTTCAATGGTGGTGCCGGAGGAATCTGAATTGATTTCCAGTTTGCCGCCAAGCTCGCGGATTCGCTCCCGCATACCGGCAAGTCCGACCCCGGTGTGAGTTCCATCGAGCCGCATTTTTCGCAACAGCTCTGGATCGATGCCGCGACCGCGGTCGGTAATTTTTAGAGTCACCCATTCCGCATCGGTCTGCAATTTGATTTCAGCGGACGCGCTTTGCGAATGACGGTGCACGTTGGTAAGGCTTTCCTGCAACACACGGAATAAGGCGATCTCGGTGGTGTTTGGCAGGCGCCGCAAATCAGGCGGCAATTCAAGCGTTACCGGAATTCCGCTACGCTGCGAGAATCCGCTGACGAACCAATTGGCCGCGGAAGAGAACCCGGCCTCATCGAGCAGCGGCGGATGCAGCAGATGCGAAAGCGTTCGTGTTTCGCTAATCGCCCGGTCAAGCAGGTCGACGCATTCGGCCAACGGCTCCCGCCCCCTTTCGGAGACGGTGGTTTCGATGACATGCAGGTTGATTTTGATCGCCGCCAGGTACTGTCCCAGGCTGTCGTGAATTTCGCGCGCGATGCGGCGCCGCTCTTGATCTTGCAAGGTCAGCAAGCGGGCACTCAGCCTGCGAATCGCCTGCTCCGCACTGCGCCGATCGGTTACGTCGAGCGCGATGATGCCGATCTGAAAGACGCTGTTCTGTTCATCTTTGATCGGAAAGTAATTCACCAGCCAGTGGCGAAGATCTCCGGGTTTCCCGGGAAGCTCTCCCGAAACCTCTCGTCCCAAGACGGCTTCACCAGTCCTGATCACCTCGTTCAATACCGCCTCGGCCCGGTCGGCGTTGCTGGGAAAAATCTCTATCACCGAGCGTCCGAGAAAATCTGCGGCTTGCAGGCCCACCATCTGCACCAGCTGATCATTGACGCGCTGATAGCGCAGTTTGTCGTCCAGTATTCCGAAGCCTACAGTCGAGGACGAAAAGAACGCATTGAGTAGTTCGCGATTGTGTCGAGCAATGCGCTCAGTACGCTGATGTTTGGTGAACTCGCGATTGAGCAAGAAAAATTCTGCACCCAACAACAACAGCGCGGCCACGAACGCGATGGCGAGCGTTCCCATGGTGCGATCGTAAAGACGGTGCGCGGCGCGGCTGCGCTCGTCCAAGAGGTGCGCCTCGTCTTCGCGCATCGTCTGCAAACTCAAGCGGATCTCATCGCCAATCACCGCCGTCTCGTTGGTCATGTCGATCTGCGGTTGCAGATCGGGCTTTCCGCTCTTCCGCAAGTCAATCGAGGCTTGCAGCCCGCTGAGATAGCGGTCGCTCAATCCTTTGAGATGATCGATCTCGGCGCTGCGCGCTGGATTGTCGGCGGTCTCGCGCCGAAGCTGTTCGAGTTCCGGTGGAATCTCTTTCACGCTGGCGTAGTAGCCACGCAGCGCATTCTCGTCGTTGGTGATGATGAATCCCCGCCGCGAATTCGTGGCCCGCAGGGTGTCGGAGCGCAAATCCTCGAGGATGGTCTGAACTTCATGAGTGTGCGCAATCAGGCGCTCACTCTCGACTAGGTTGTTGGTGGTACGGTAGGCGACAATCCCAATAGCCACAAGCATGACGACAGCCAGGGCAAAAGCCCACCATGCTATCCGTCGCAATGAAAAAAAATACTGCATGTTTCGTGGCCCTCAGACGCCGAGAGGGCAGCTTGCAGGGGCAGAGCGTTAAGCGCGCCGCTCTGCGATCATGATATAGGGAAACCGGCGACGGGAGAGGAGCCCAGTCACGCATCGGAGTTTCTGGTTTCAAGTTTCGCGAGACTGGAAACACGGAACTTTCGAAAGCCGAGCAGGGATTTCCAGACTCAACGACAACTGTTCCACGGTTTCCCTCCGCCATGTAAAATCATAGAGAACCATGGCTGACGCCCTCCAACTCGTCCAGATTGAACCCGCTTCCAGCCTGAGGCAGCCTAAGCCGGAGTGGCTAAAGGCAAAAGCTCCGGTAGGCGATAACTTTCACAATCTAAAGAAGTTGGCTCGGGGGCTTGGGCTGCATACGGTCTGTGAATCGGCCATGTGTCCCAACATTGGTGAGTGCTGGAACCAGCGCACGGCGACGTTCATGCTGCTGGGCGACATCTGCACACGGCGTTGCGGCTTCTGTGCGGTGCCCAAGGGCAAGCCGCAACCCATCGACTGGGAAGAGCCCGAGCGCGTGGCTGAAGCCGTTGCAACACTAGGCTTGAAACACGCGGTTGTGACCAGCGTGAACCGCGATGACGACAACGTTGGCGGCGCGCGCATTTTCGCTGAGACCATTCGCCACATCCGCGAGCGTTCGCCGGAATGCCGGATCGAAGTATTGATTCCGGATTTTCAAGGGAACGAAGAAGCTCTGCGGGTTGTGCTCGATGCCAAGCCGGACGTGCTCAATCACAACACCGAATCAGTTCCGCGGCTTTATCGCGTAGTACGTTCCGGTGCGCGTTACAAACGCACTCTTGATCTGCTTTCCAACGCGAAGAGATTTTCCCCGGGGATGGTCACCAAGTCAGGGCTGATGGTTGGCCTCGGCGAAACCACCGAAGAATTAATCGAAGTTTTCAAAGACCTCGGCGAACGCCAGGTTGACATTCTTTCCGTCGGACAATACATGCGTCCTTCACGCGATCATCTTCCGATTGCGCGTTTCTACCATCCCAGTGAATTCGTTTACCTGAAAGAGCAAGCCCTACGCTTCGGCTTCCGTCACGTGGAGTCAGGGCCGATGGTGCGCTCCAGCTATCACGCGCACGAGCAGGCTGAATCAACCGCCAAACCCCTTCCGCAAGCGTAAGCGCATGTGTAGAACCCGATGTAGCGTCCTAACCCGGAACGGGCAGGTGGCATGGTAAGTGTCCTGCTGATGGTTTTGGGGTTTGTCGCCGGGCTCATCGGCGCATTGGCGGGGTTGGGCGGCGGCATCATCATCACTCCGGTTCTGGCGCTGTATTTTGGAGTTCCTCTTCGCGTCGCCGTTGGCACCAGCCTCATTGCGGTCATCACCACTTCTGTCGCAAGTTCCGCGGTCCATCTGCAACGCCACACTACCGACATTCGCCTAGGCATGACTTTAGAATTGGCAACCGCCATGGGCGCGGCCGTGACCGCCTACTTTGCTGGATATGCAAACCGCGGTGTGCTGGAGATTCTGTTTGCCGCGTTTCTGATTTATGCCGCTGGGTCCCTCCTGCGAGGCAAAGGCGGCGACGAAGGACGGCCGGAGACAACCACGCTGGCGGAGGTTCCCGACTACACGCCAAAGAATTATCCGCTCGGGCTCGGCTCGTCGCTGGTGGCAGGTGGGCTTTCTGGCTTGCTCGGAATTGGCGGGGGACCGATCAAAGTTCCGGTAATGTACCTCTTCATGGACGTTCCGCTGATTGTGGCGACGGCAACGTCGAATTTCATGATTGGCGTGACAGCTGCCGCGAGCGCGATTGTTTACTTCCGGCGGGGTGACATTTTGGCCTCATTCGCGGCCCCGCTGGCGGTCGGCGTGTTCGGAGGGTCACTGTTGGGAGCGCGGCTTGCGCCTCGGGTGCGCGCACGTTACGTGGTCTACCTGCTGGTAGTGGTGATGTTTTATCTCGCGGGCAATATGCTGGTCCACTTCTACCGGGAGTTTCTGCGATGAGCCAGATTCGCGAACCCGCATTCGACCGCGTAGTTTCTCGCGTGTTGATGATTGGCGCGTTCGTCGGATTCGCCGTCATGCTCTGCGGGGCTGTGCTGGCGATGTATTCGGACTCTGCCTGGACCCGTCCCATCGAGACCGCTGGCGTGGTGGTGATGCTGGGCACTCCGCTGGTGCGGGTGGCGGTAGTGTGTGTTCTTTTTTTGCGCGAGAAGGATTGGCGCTACTCGGCGATTTCTTTCGGAGTGCTGGTGATTCTGCTATTAGGCGCGATGTTTGGGATTGGCGAGCGCTAGCTCACCACACCCTACAGGCATTCTGCCTGACCATTGGCGCATCCGACTTGCAGTGGAATGCTTCCTTGAACTCCGGCATATTGGAGACTGATCCATTGATCCGCCACCGCCCCGGCGAATGTGGATCGATGGTCGCATACATGCGGGACAGTGAGTCAGTGCGGTTCTGGCACCATACGTTGGCAAACCCCAGGAAGAATCGCTGTTGCGCGGTGAGTCCATCGCTTGCGGGCGGATCCTTGCCGGCGAAGGAATCCATCAGCGCGACGTAAGCGATGCGCAGTCCGCCATTGTCGGCGACGTTTTCGCCGAGTGTCAATTTGCCGTTCACCTTGACGTCATCCACCGCGTGGAAGCCTGAATACTCGTCCGCGATGCACTTGGTCCGGGTATTAAATTCCTTTTTGTCTTGCGCGGTCCACCAGTCGCGCATATTGCCTTGCGCGTCGAACTGGCTGCCTTCGTCGTCGAAACCATGGGTCAGTTCATGACCGATCACCGCACCGATGCCGCCCATATTCATGGCGTCGTCCGCGCTGTTGTCATAGAACGGCGGCTGCAAAATTCCTGCCGGAAACGTGATGTTGTTGAGTTGCGGATTGTAGCTCGCGTTAACCGTCGACGGCGGATAAGGCCAGTCGTTCTTATTCACCGGCTTGCCGATTTTGTCGAGCTGGCGTTGAAATTCAAATTCATTCGCCCGCATGGAATTGCCGACGGCTTCGCCGCGAACAATTTTTAGATTGCTGTAGTCGCGCCATTTATCCGGATAGCCGATGCGGTTGCTGATCGCCGCCAGCTTTTCCATCGCTTGCTTCTTGGTGTCGTCCCCCATCCATGAGATGTGCTGGATGTCCGCAGCCAGGGCTTTGTCCAACTCGTTCACCATCTTCAGCGTGCGTGCTTTGCCTTCGGCGCCGAAAGTAGCTTCAACGTATTTCTGGCCGATAGCCTCGCCCAAATCGCCGCTGGCGTAGCGTACGCACCGCTTCCAACGGGGCGAGAGTTCCTTGGAGCCGGTCAGTTCCTTATCGAAAAATTCGAAGGTTTCGTTCACAAAAGCGGCGGGCAAAAGCTGGGAGTTGTCATTCAGCGTGTGCCAGCGGAAGTACGTCTTCCAATCGTCCAGAGGATACGACTTCACAATCGAATCGAGATGCTTGAAAAATTCGGGCTCGGTGACGTTTAGAAGACCGGGCTTGCCGACGCCATCGAGATACACTTCCCATCCAAAGTTCGGGGAAAGCGCCACCAGTTCTTTCGAACTCATGGGGTGGTAGATCTTCGCCGGATCGCGGCGCGTCACCCGGTCATATGCGCCCTTCGCCAGCGCTGTCTCAATCGCGAGCACCGTCTTGGCTTCGGCAGCGGCCTTGTCGGAAGAGTCGCCCAGCAGCACGAACATCTTCTGAATGTGCGTCACGTAGTGCTTGCGCTGCTCTACTGTTTTCGCGTCGTTTTTGAGGTAGTAGTCGCGGTCGGGCAGTGCCATGCCGCCCTGGTCAACTTCGCCAATCACCTGCGTAGCGTCTTTGAAATCCTGATCGGAACTAAACGTGAACATCGCCTCAACCGCGTGGCGGTGCATGCGCCCGACCTGTTTCGCTAAATCCTGCTTCGTCTGCATCGCTGCGATAACCGCGAATTCCCCATCGAGCGGGTGCGTACCTGCCTTTTCGATGGCAGATTCATCCATGCACGACTGGTAGTAGTCGCCGATCTTCTGCTCGGTCGCGCTGCGCTTGGGGTCGTCCGCGGAATACTTTTGCAGGATGTTGCGCACCGTGTACTCGCCGCGTTCTTCCAGTTCATCGAAGCGCCCCCATTCCGATTGGTCGCCGGGAATCGGATTCTGCGCCTGCCACTTTTTGCAAGCGTAGGCGTAGAAATCGACGCAGGGGTCGATGGCCTTGTCCAGCATGTCGGGGTTGAACGCGACTTTGGAAGGAGCGCTTTGCGGCGCCGGCTTAGCTTCCTCGGCGGCCTGCTGAGTCCTGGCGCAACCGGCAGTCAGCAACAAGAGAAGAGCGACAACAACAGAGCGCATGCGGAACTCCTGGCAGGGAATGGCAGTTAGACGAACACAGAGCAAGAAGGTTTTCCTTCTCGGGCTCGGTGTCCTTTGTAGTTAATGCTCTTGGAGGCTTTAGAAAACTCGGAGCCGGATCGTCAGATACTTCTTAGGATTCTCACGCACCGACTTAACCAGCTCGCGGCTTTCCACCAGCACTTGGTCGAGATTGTTAAAGACTGAAGGGTCCTGAAGCAGCTTGCCGATCGTGCCCTGGCCGGAGTTGATCTGCGCGGCGATGGCTTGCAGCTTGTTGACCGTGTCGGTGATCTTGTTGGCCATCTCTTGGTCTTTGGCCAACTTGCCCAGCGTGCCCTTGCCGGCATTGATCTCATCGGTCAATTGCTTCAAGTTCGCGATCGCGGCGTTAGCGTTGTTGAACAACGCCGGATCTTTCAGGAATTTGCCTGCCGTACCTTTACCTGCGTTGATGTCGTCAACGATGAGGTTGACTTTATCCATCGTGGCATTCAGCTTGGTATAGAGCGTGTCATCGGCGAGCAGTTTGCCGACAGTGCCTTTACCTTTGCTGATGTCGTTGGCCATCGCCTGGAATTCGTTGACAGTGTCCGTAATCCGGTTATAGAGAGTCGGATCGTAGATCAGCTTACCAACCGATCCCTTGCCGCTTTCGACGAAGGCCACGATACGGTCGAGGCGGCGAAGCAGGGCGTCCATGTTCTGCAAGGTGCCCTGGCTGGAGCGGATCATGTCGTTCAGATCCGGGCGGTCGCGGATGGGCAGCACGTCGCCGTCTTTGGCTTCCGGTCCTACCGCCTGGGAACTGTTGATGTCGACATAGGTCTCGCCCAGCACGCCGGCGGTTGAAAGCGAAGTGAGCGAATCCTGGCGCAGGCTGTCGTGATATTTGGTGCTGACCTTCATCACCACTTCGACCGGCGTCAACTGTTTGTCTTTGTCGGAAACCACGCGCATGGTTTCGACATTGCCGATATCGACGCCGTTTAGACGCACAGGCGCGCCTTGCCGCAGTCCGCTGGCGTTGTCGAAATAAGATTTCAGCGTGATTTTCTTGGTGAACCATCCCCCGGAACCGCTCATCAGGAAAATCAGAACGCCCAGCGTGAGGCTGGCGATCACCACTGTGAGTCCCACTTTCAGTTGTGACCACTGGACCTGTTTTTGGCTAGGCACTAATGTTCCCCGGCGTCGTTCTCAAGGGATTCGGGCAGGCACCGGCCTGCACGTTTTTGCATAATAGCAGACCGCTTATGCATAAAGACTAAGAGTTCGTAGTTTGCGGATGTAGCGTGGGTAATAGCCCTGCCGAAATCAAATACGCCGCGGCACCGCAGGCCAGGGTGACGTTGAGTCCGAACTGAATCGCGATCACCATCGCCAACACCGACCCGAGCACGCTGGAAGCCGCATTCATGGCCCAAGCCCACTCGATGGAACTTTCGGCGCTTCCGATAGCGGCCAGTGCCCGCAAACCCGTGGGGAAGGGCATTCCCATCGCCAGACCGAGCGGCGCGAGCAGGATGGCACTAATTCCCAGCTTAACCAGGAACGGCAGCCCGACCAGCGCATTCAGTATGGCAGGCAACACAAAAACGTAAAGCAGAAGCGCCGCAACAATTATCAGCAAAGGAACCCATGCGCGCTTGGTTTCACGCAGCCACTTGCGCGAGAGCAGACTTCCGGCGCCACTCGAAAGCAGCAGCAGAAACACCACCACCGTGAGCGCGTAGGTGGGATGCCCAAGGAACAAGACAAAGCGCTGGATAAACGCAATCTCCACCAGAATGAAGCCGAGGCCGACGGCGACGAAGTACAAAAGGCCGGTAGCGCTGCCGCGCGCTCCGCCGGTACCCAAGGCCAGAGGCACGACCAGAAATAGCAGTACTGCCACGAAAGAAATGATCAGCACCATGCCCAGCACGGCAACGCCAAGATTTACCTTCCAGTCGATGCCCTCGCGTTGGCCCTCATGGTGCAGGATCTGACTAAGTTTCAACGTGAAAAAGAAGAACGGGGCGTTGTCGTTCACCGGGGCAACGTTAAATTCGTAGCCCCGCGCGAAGGCGAACGGATCGTTGCTCGCGATCAGCGCAGAAAATGGATTGCTACCCGGCTGCGATGGCAGATAGATCGCGCTCAATGCGCCATATTTGTCCAGGTGCTTAAGGACCGATGCCTCTTCCTCAGCGGTGAAGGCGCTTTTCTTGGCCAGTACTGCCACCGGAATGCCGTCTTCATTGAGCGCACCCTGCGAAATGATGATGAAATTCTTCGCGGGATTTTCGACACCGAGTTTGTGGAGAGCGTCCATGGCAACTGACACCACTCGCAACGCCTCGCGCGGCTGGCGGAATTCCCAGCGTGTAATCGCGATCAATCCATCCGGTTTCAGATGCTCGAAATATTCTTGAAACGCGTCTTCGGTATAGAGACTGTTTTCACTGAGCGCAAACGCACCCGCGGCAGTAGAGGCCCAGGTGTCCACCAGCGTCATCTGCACCACGTCGTAGGACTGCTTTGAGTTGCGGACAAACGAACGTCCGTCGGTCAC
Source organism: Terriglobales bacterium (assembly GCA_036271375.1). GTDB lineage: Bacteria > Acidobacteriota > Terriglobia > Terriglobales > Acidobacteriaceae > DATBAT01. The sequence continues at coordinate 550 of DATBAT010000360.1, read as the reverse complement.
ATGAATATGAACATCGGGCCGCTGATAAAGATGATAGGAAAAATCCGCGTAGCGGTCGCGCATGATGGTGTTGGCGATGATGGGATTGATTTCAATCCCCTCGACATTGTGGCTGCCGTTGGCCACGGCGCGCAGAACATCGACGCCTCCCCCCGGACCAATGATGGCGTAGTCTCCATGCGGGCGAAGCACGTTGGCCAGCGCCGGCGGCGCGGACATCAGATTTTTCTCCCACACCGTGTCATGCCAATGATTGAGATCTGCGTTCATGATGAACGTGGACGCGTCGGCGTCGATCACAATTGAGCGCGCCCCACCGAGCCGATCCACTTCCACGCGTGAGATGGCATTCCAGCGGGCGAATTCAACCCAGGTAAAATTGCGGAAAACGCCCTTGGCGTAAATCACGTCAATGTTCCGCCCGGAATGATTCGTTCCAATTAACACCAACAACAAAGCCGCAAAGGCAATACCAAGCTTTTTTGGATTGCCCCGCATGGCCCAAACCACGCCGGCGGCTGCAGATACGAATCCCGCGAAAAGGATGGCA
>DATBAT010000359.1:0-10499 GCA_036271375.1 Terriglobales bacterium | reverse complement strand
CAACAGTTGCTCAATATACTTTCGGCTTTGATGACGCAGGATGGCAATGACGCCTGCAGTTCCAATTTTTTGGATTATTTCGTCCATAAGAAAATAGGCTTTTGGGAAAATGCCGCTTCGAGTGCATGGATGTCAAGTCTAAAATGTTAGATTGCAGACTTTAGAGTTTTGATCTAAGCTGTTCCGGCAATCTGGAGGAGATGTTCGCGTGAGAATTACCAAGATTCCCAAGCAGAGGGTTGGGGACATTGTGTACCAGATGATCCGGCAGGGAATTCTTGACCAGACCTTTCGTCCTGGAGACCGTTTGGAGCTGGAGGAATTGGCTGGAAAGCTGGACGTAAGCGTGACTCCGGTTAAGGACGCGATCAATCGGCTTGCAAACGAAGGTTTGGTCGAGATTAGGGCACGGATCGGGACGTTCGTTTCCTGCATTTCTGTTGAAGATTTAGCGCAGACGCTCGAGATCCGCTGCGCCTTGGAGACGCACGCTGCGATCCGAGCCGCCGAACTGGCAAGCGATAGCGACATTCGCAAGCTTCAGGACCTCTGCGATGAGATGTCGAAGTCGGTTCAGAACAACCAGGAGCGGATGCAGCATGAGGAACTCAATCGCAAGTTCCACCAGACCATCGTGGAGTTGAGCGCCAACTACAGGCTGATAGAGCTCTACAGGGGCCTGAACGCGCATATCACCATGGCGCGCGTGCATTACGCCAGCGAAGCCTGGCGCGATCGCCTCGCACAAGAGACATTCGAACACCGCCGAATTGTGGACTGCCTGAAGCGGCGCGACGGAATAGCGACGGCGCAGGCGTTGCGCGAGCACATTCAGAGTGCGGCGGCATCGCTGGTCAACGACATGCGGCGAAATGGGAGCCCGTCGTGACATCTCTTGCACCGGAAGCTGACGGCCAGCTCGCGGTCGATTCCGTGTCTAGCTACGTCGTTCGCGTTCCGCGGAATTTCGAGAGGGGCGTTGGTGGAGCGGGTTCTCCTTCGCGCTTGGAAAATCCGAGTAAGAGATACAGCTCGGCGAAATCATACTCCACGGTGTATTCGCAAGAGATCGAGTGCCTGCTGGTTAAGGTGGTTGCCGGCGGCTATGTCGGCTGGGGAGAAGCGCAGGCGCCCGTCGCGCCGGAGATTTGTCACGCCGTCGTTGAACATCTGGTCGGCCCGCTGGTGGTAGGACAATCTGCAACCAGCCCCTCATCCACCTACGCGCGTTTGTACGACGCCATGCGGGTTCGAGGGCATTCCGGCGGCTTCTACCTCGACGCCTTGGCGGCCATCGATATGGCGCTCTGGGACCTACTGGGAAAAATCACAGGCAAGCCGGTTTGCGATTTGCTTGGTGGCAGAGTTAGAGACTCGGTCCCTTCTTACGTATCAGGGTTGCTCGGAACGGAGGCGGAAGAGTGCCTGGCCTACGCGAAAGAACGAGCCAAGCAGGGAGCGACCGCCTTCAAGGTGTATTGGACGAACGACTTCAACTATGAACTGAAGTTAATGCAGCGGCTTCGCGGTGAACTGCCGGCAACGACGGATTTATTCGTGGACACGCTATGGCGCATGACGACACAGCAGGCCGCGTACTATTCCCGAGCGCTGGCGGAATTGCGCATTGGATGGCTCGAAGCGCCACTGATTCCAGAAGACATTCGCGGTCACGCCTGGCTTTGCAGCGTGTCTGGAACGCCCATTGCCATAGGAGAGAGCTATCGCAGCACCTTCGACTTCATCAGGCTGGTCGAGGAATCTGCCGCGCATATTCTGCAGCCGGACCTGGGCCGTTGCGGAATTACCACTACGCGTTTCGTCACGCAGCTCTGTGCCAGCCGTAATCTTGGTTTCGCCCCGCATGTCAGCATCAGCCTGGGGCCACAATTGGCCGCCGCCCTGCATGTATCGGCGGTCGCGCCGACGTTGATTCGCGCGGAGAGTAATCCCGACGTGTTGGCAGTAGCGCGCAAGTTTTCGAACATAGCCGTGGTACGCGAGTTCGCGGAGTTCCAGGTTCCGGCCAGTCCGGGTCTTGGGATCGAGGTTTTCGAGGAAAAGCTTCACCCGTTCGTTACAGCTAGTGCAACCCTTACCTAGAGTCATTCTGGAGAATTCATGCGGTCTTTGCGCGGTGTTATTCCCATTCTCAATTCGGCGTTTCAAGACAATGGCGACATCGACTTTTATAGCCAGCAGAAGCTGGTGGAGTTTCTTCTGGAAAGCGGCGTGCACGGCATCGCGCTGTTTGGAACCGCTAGCGAAGGTTACACGCTAAGCGGGGCCGAGCGGGAATCGATCCTCAAGCTAGTTTTGAAAGTCGTCAACGGCCGCATTCCGATCGTGGTCAGCACGGGAGCGACGGGCACTCGCCTGGCGGTGGAGCAAAGCGTGGCGGCAGAGGAGGCGGGCGCCGATGCTCTCATGATTGTGCCCCCGTATTACCTGAAACCGGATGGCGCCGGAGTAAGGCACTATTTCGGGGCCATTGCTGAGCGGGTCAAAATTCCGATCATGATCCAGGACGCCCCGCTCTTGACCGGCGTGACCATGCCTGCCCCTTCTCTCGCGGCGCTCTGCAAGGACTTTGCGTGTATCCAGTACGTGAAAATCGAGCAGCCGCCGACGGCGCCGAAAATTACCGCATTTGTGAACGAGGCGGGCAGCAGCGGGTTTGCGTTTGGCGGGTTAAACGGGCAATTTTTGATTGAAGAGGTCAGGCGCGGATCGATCGGGGTAATGCCGGGCTCGGACCTGGCCGACCGATTTCAGCAACTTTGGGCTCTCCTCGAAGAAAAACAATTTGACGCGGCGCAACGTCTCTTCAATATCTGCCTTCCTTTGCTGCGTTATGAATTGCAGCCGGGCTTGGGTGTTTCGACGATGAAGACGAACCTGGTTCGCCGGGGGGTATTGAAGTCAGCCGTGGTGAGGCACCCTACGCTCACGGTGGATAAGCATGCGATCCAGGAGATCGCCACGCTCTGGCAGCAGATCGAAAACTACCAGCCGGTCAGCTAGACAAACATCTTCGCGACGGGTCGTTAAGTTTCTTCTTGACAAGGAGCGGGGCGCACAGTAAAAGTAGCAGCTCGCTGTGAGATAAAAAATATCAGATTTTTAATTTTAGCTTTGGGCCGCTTGGTTCTCCACCGTTCGGAATGGCAAGGAGCGGATACGACAAAGTGGCCTCTGCACTAGCTGTGAAGTGGGCGCAACGACACGAACACCAGACTCGAGCCGAGATGCCGGTCTGCGGGGGTGATTGTTATGCAATCCAACGGATTTGCAAAAATTCTGCTTGTCCTATTTCTGCTGGTATTCAGTCAGGCACTCTGGTCACAAGGCGTTCAAACAACAATTACCGGAGTGGTTCACGATCAGAGCGGTGCCGCGGTAGCCGGTGCAAAGGTTACCGCGACCAATACCGCCACGAACGTAAGCCGGGATGTCGTATGCGACGGCGTTGGGAATTACATCATTCCGTCGCTGGTAGTGGGCACCTATACGGTGAAGGCCGAAAGTTCTTCGTTTAAGACCGAGGTGCAGACCGGCATCATCGTGCAAGCCAATAAATCCACTCGTGCAGACTTCAATCTCGTGCTGGGAAGCGTCGAGCAATCGGTTGAGGTATCAGCGACCGGTGCGGCCCCGATTATGCGAACCGAAGATGCGGCGCTGGGCTCGGTAATCAGCGAAACCCAGGTGCAGAAACTTCCGGTCGTGCAGCGCGACTTCATCGCGCTGGCCCAGCTTGTGCCCGGCGCCAACGGGGCGCTCGACGGCAACCAGAATGACCTGGGACGCACGCAAGCCCTGAACCTTTCTGTCAATGGCCAGCGGCAATTCGACAACAATTACCGGCTCGACGGCGTCAGCTTCATCGATGCGTTTGTGAATGGCAGCTCGTTCGTGCCCGCACTTGATGTCATCAGCGAAGTGAGCGTACTCAGCGGCCAGTATTCCGCAGCTTATGGCGAGTATTCCGGTGCGCAGATCAATATGGTGACTAAGTCAGGGGGAAACCAGATCCATGGCTCGGGATTTGAATACCTTAAGAACGATGCGCTGAATGCCCGATCGTTCTTCGATACCAAGAAGCCCCCGCTCCGTTACAACCAGTTCGGAGTCACGGTTGGAGGCCCGATTGTTATCCCCAAGCTGTATAACGGGCATGATCGAACTTTCTTCTTCTTCGGCTACCAGGGCGACCGCCTGCGCACTCGCACTACGTTGCAAGGCACGGATGCAACGCAGGACGAGCGAAATGGCAATTTCAGCGCGCTGTGCACGCAGTTCGTCAGCGGAGTCTGCGCTCCAGGCATGGGAACGCAACTCGTCAATCCCATTACGAAACAGCCATTTCTCAACAACATGATCCCCACTGCGATGATTTCCTCGCAGGCCACGGCGTTGCTGAAATATGTTCCCCTGCCCAACCTTCCGGGCATCGGAGTGAACTACGTCAATACCGGCAGCAACAGCAACGACGACAACCAATATTACGGCCGGGTGGACCATAAGATTTCAGACAAGGACACGCTCTTCGTCCGCGCCGCATTGCGCACCGACAACTTCCAGAATGTGACCATCAACCCGAACTTTGGCAGCCTGGGAACACCTTCCAACCAGAACTTCGTAATCAGTGAAAGTCATATTTTCAGCCCAAAATTCCTGAACCAGGCGGAAGTCTCGTACGTGCGGCAATCGATTCCTACGCAAACGGGCCGCGAGGGCAGCGATATCGACCCGCTCCGTGACTTTGGCATCGCCGGATTGAATTTCTCCAATCCATTGATCGTCGGCATCCCCACGGCGAACATCACCGGTTATATGGGGCCGGGCGAGAACTTCGCCAATCCACGGCTTCTCTATTCGGCGCCAGCGGTGAACGATAACGCGACCATTCAATTTTCCAAGCACACGCTTCAGTTTGGAGCCGAGTTCTTCCGCCGTCGCGAGGACTTCATCTCGGTGAACGCCAGAAATCAAGGTACCTTCGATTTCACCGGCCAACTTTCCGGAAACTCGTTTGCCGATTTCATCCTCGGCACGCCCTTTGAGACGGAATACCAGCCGCTCATCGGAGAGAGCTTCATTCACCAGCGCCACTTTTCGACTTATGTGCAGGATGACTGGCGCATTCTTCCACGGTTAACCTTGAACCTCGGATTGCGCTATGAGTATTCGGGCCCGTTTTCCGATATCAGTGGTCACGCACGCAACTTCGACTGGACCACGCAGACGCTGTTCCCGGATCCGGGACAAACGGCGGCTCTGACTGATCCCGCAAACCGCTTGGCTCCCCGCTTCGGCTTCGCCTATCGCGCCACCGACACCACTGTGGTTCGCGGAGGCTTTGGAATCTTCACCACGACACCGACCACGGCGAACGTGAATCTTCTCTACACGAACCCGCCAGTGAATGCGACGCAGTTACTCTTTACCGACCTCACCAATCCAAACCTGACTTTGGCAAACCTTCAGACGGGAACCGCCAGCACCGCACCCCCTGGGTTGCTGACGGTTCCCAAGGATTACGGTCCGGGTTATGCCGAACAATGGAGTTTGAATATCCAGCGGCAATTGCCGGGGAATTGGGTGGCGGAAGTGGGCTTTGTCGGGTCGCACACTTTGCACCTGGATAGCGCGTATAGTCTCAACGAACCGCTCACCCCGGGTCCGGGAGCCGTACAGGCACGGCGCCCGATACAGCAGTATGCGGACATCCGGGTTCTGGGGGACTCGGCGGTTTCTTACTATAACGGCCTGAATGCCCGAATTCAGACCGCGACCTGGCATAACTTGAACCTGCTTTCGAGTTTCACCTGGTCGCATTGCATCGACACCGGAAGCAGTGCAGCGACCAGCCTCGTGGGCACCGATCCGCAGGAACCGCAGAACGAATACGACCGGTTGGCGGGCCAGCGCGGCGACTGCGTCATCGACTTCCGCAAACAGTTCCACCTCGATGGCGTTTATACGATTCCGTTCGGCAGGGGCTTGAACGGTGTCGCGGGAAAACTCGCCACAGGTTGGACACTGAGTGTGGACGGAGTGATGCAGTCGGTCGATGCGGATACGGCCACTGTTTCGGGAAATCCTGCGAATACGGGCCGCGGAACGATTCGCCCGAACCGAATCTGCAACGGAAACCTGCCAGGTGGCCAGCAGACTTACCTGATGTTCTTCGATACCGCATGCTTCGTCTCCGCGGGGAATTACGCTTTCGGCGACAGCATGAGAGGGGTGATTCGCGGGCCCGCGACCCACATCTGGAATCTGAGCGCATCGAAGACCACCAAAATTGCGGAGTCGCAAGCGCTGGAATTCCGGGCCGACTTCTTCAATGCCTTCAACAACTCCCACTTTGGCGATCCGGGACTAGTAGTCGGAACGGCGACATTCGGCAGAATCACTACGGCCGGACCGGGACGACAAGTCCAACTTGGTCTGCGATATACGTTCTGACGCTTGTAAGGACGACGTAGCGGATGTGTAACGGCAAATTTATAAAGGGGACTCGAATCCCGAACGGGCCATGAGATGAAAATTACCAAGATCGAGTCCCTAGTTGTTCGTTCGCCGCACGATCGCGCTCCGGAATCCAGCTTGGTAGGCATGAGTCCGATAGGTACCACGACGGGCGGGACCGGACTCTGGCGCAAGCTCGATCTCGACTACCCGGCGTATCCCAGCGGTCACACGCAATTCACGCTGGTGAAGATAAGCACGGACGAGAACATCACCGGTTGGGGGCAATGCCATGCGCCGCTTGCCCCACACGTTCACGTCGCGCTTATCTCCGATCTGCTGGCTCCGGTGCTGATCGGCGAAGACCCGCGGAATGTCGAAGTGCTGTGGGAGCGAATGTACTCCACACAACGGCTTCGCGGCTACGACAGCGGTTTCTTCATACAGTCGATCGCCGGAATTGATTTAGCCCTGTGGGACATTCTGGGAAAGGCATTGCAGGTTCCCGTCTATCGTCTTTTGGGCGGCAAATACCGCGACCAGATTCCAACCTATCTCTGGCTAAAAGGCGATTCCGGGGAGTCGTATGCGGAAAGCGCGCGCGCAGCCTTTGCAAGCGGCTACACCGCCGTCAAGATGAACGTCCACAAGATCGACGATCTCGACTTCGTCACCGCGGTGTCGAAAATTATTGGATCAAGGGGCCAGGTGTTTGTTGTGGCCACCGGGCTCAAGCTCTACGAAGCGATAAAGATCGGCAGGGAACTCGATCGACTGGGGAATGTCGGGTGGCTGCAGGAGCCGTTGCTTCCGGAAGATGCCCTGGGCTATCGGGAGTTGACGAAGGCAATCGACACGCCCGTTTGCTACGGGGCATTTCTCGCTAATCGCTTTCATTTCCGCGATGCGTTTGCCAGCGAAAGCGTTGACATTATCAATCCCGACATCTGCTATTGCGGCGGGCTTTCGGAGTGCAGAAAAATCGCTGCTCTTGCCGACGTTTATGGCGTGTTGTGGTCCCCGCACGTCAGTATGGTGAGCCCGATTTCCATGGCGGCGTCGCTGCATCTGGCGGCCGCTACCCCAAATTTTGTGATTCTGGAAAACGCCGATCAGAGCAAGGCTCCGCTCGGGAACGTTTTGCTGAAGCGTCCGCTCGAGTATTTTCCTGGGTACGCCAAGGTTCCGGAGACGCCCGGCCTCGGAGTGGAGTTCGACGAACAGCGGTTGGCGGATGTCGCCGTGAACTGATGCAAACTTATTACTGCTTATAGAAAGCGCATATCGAAGCGCATTCATAAAGGGAGGCGAAATGGTGGATAGACGCGATTTGCTCAAACTCGGTGGTACTACGCTTGCGGTCGCATCGATTGCGCAGATTCCCAGCTTGATGGCCCAGACGGTTGCGGAGGGCGCCAAAGGAATGGGCCCGCTCACGATCACCAAGGTTGAGGCGTATATTGTCCGGACTCCGAAGGACCAAATACCTGAAGAACAAATCACCAGCATGCCTCCTATCGGCGCGACAAACGAAGGGGTTGGACTCTGGAAGCGCCTGGACTTGCATAGTCCGTCGCGCTTCAAGAAGTACACGCAGCTGGTGTTCGTCAAAATAACCACAAATCAAGGATTAGTGGGTTGGGGCGAAGCGCACGCGCCGGCGGCTCCGAGGGTGCACAAGACGGTGATCACCGACCTGCTGGCGCCGGTGCTGGTTGGCGAAGACGCGCGCAATGTCGAGGTGCTGTGGGAGCGGATGTACTCAACGCAGCGGCTGCGTGGATATTCCACCGGCTTTTTTCTGGAATCGATTGCCGCGGTTGACTTGGCGCTTTGGGACCTTCTGGGAAAATACTTGAACGTGCCGGTGTACCGCCTGCTTGGCGGTAAGTATCGCGACGAAATTCCTACCTATATCTGGGTGAGGGGAGACACTCCTACCGCAATTAAAGAGGACGCCGCGAAAGCACTCGAATCCGGATACACCGTACTCAAGATGGGCCTGGGCGGAAGGCCGGATACCGGTCGTCTAGATCGGGTTGAAGCGGTCTCAGAGGTATTGAAAAGCAAGGGACAAGGCCAGGTGATTACGGATTCCCTGGGCGCGTTCAAGCTTTACGAAGCCATTAAATTGGGCCGCGAACTCGACCAGATGGGAAACATCGGCTGGTGGGAAGATCCGCTGATGCCCGAAGACTACCAGGGATACGTGGAACTCTCGGCGGCACTCGATACCGCGATCTGCAAAGGCGAAGTGCTTTCGAACCGCTTCCAGATGCGCGACATGGCGGCAGCTAAGGCCGTGGATATCAGTAACGTCGATATCTGCCGTGCCGGCGGCATTTCGGAAAGCAAGAAGATGGCCATGATCGCTGATCTGTACGGTCTGATGTGGACGCCTCATGTCAGCACCGGCTCGTTGCTATATATGTCGGCGTCGATCCATCTGGGGGTGGCAACGCCGAACTGCCTGATCATGGAATATCAAGGCCAGGCTGCGGGACCGTTGGGCAATGTTCTGGCCAAGGAGCCGCTCGAATTTCGTCCCGGCTTTGCCAAGGTGCCCGAGCGCCCTGGCCTGGGAGTTGAGTTCGACGAACGCGAATTGGCAAAGATAACGATCGGTTAAATCCAGATCTGCGGGAATCGACTGCGTGAGTCGTTTCAAAATAAAAAACCTGCGATGGGTCATCGCCGGTCTCGTGTTGCTGAATACCATCATCAACTACGTGGACCGGCAATCGTTGTCGGTGCTCGCTCCCCAGCTGAGAAGAAGCCTCGGCATGGGCGATGTCAGCTACGGACACGTGGTGCAGGCGTTCCTCGTCGCCTATACCGGGTTCTACATCATTGCCGGAATCATCATCGATCGCTGGGGAGTGAAGATCGCTTACGGAGGGGCGATGGCATGGTGGTCCGTTGCCGCCATGCTCAATGCGCTGTCACGATCGGTGGGGGAACTGGGCTTCTTCCAGTTTCTGCTGGGCGTCGGGGAGTCGTTCAACTTCATTGCTGCCCAGAAAGTTGCTGCCGAGTGGTATCCGCCTAAAGAGCGCGCGCTGCTGAATGGACTTTCGAACGCCGCCGCCGTCGCGGGCGCCATCATAACGCCACCGTTAGTCGTGTTCCTGATGCACCGATGGAACTGGCAGATGGCGTTCGTGGTCACGGGCACTTTCGGGCTGCTCTGGCTCGTTCCATGGCTTTTGCTTTACGATTCGCCTTCCCATCATCCTCAAATCACCGAAGAGGAGCGAGCTTACATTCGCGGGCCGGAACCGGCCCCCGGCGCAGCCGAAGAGCCGAAGACGCGATGGATCGACCTGCTGCGTTACCGCGAAACCTGGGGACTGCTGCTTTCGCGCACGGTGTCGGACCCGGTTTGGTGGTTCTACCTGTTCTGGCTGCCGAAATACCTGACCGAATCACGCGGCATGACGATGAAGGCGATGAGTGCCGTGATCTGGATACCCTATCTGGCCTCCGACATCGGCTCCATTATGGGCGGGTGGTATTCGGGTTTTTTGGTCAGCCATAACTGGAAAATTTTGAAGGCCCGCAATCGTGTGTTGCTCTGGTCGGCGTTGATGATGCCGCTAGGTATCTTGACCGTATTCACCCGCTCGCAGGTGGGAGCTTTGGCGTGTATGTGCGTGGTGCTGTTTGCCCACATGAGCTGGAAGACCAACCTGATGACGTTGACAATCGACATCTATCCAAAGCGTGTTGTCGGCTCCATTGCAGGAATCGTGGCGCTGGGCAGCGGCCTGGGAGCAATCGGATTCGCGGGTATCGTCGGCTGGGTCATCAAGAATTATTCCTATACTCCCATCTTCATAGCGATGGGATTCATGCACATCGCCGCGTATCTGATTGTCCGATTGACGGTCCGCCGCGAGAGCCTTGCCGCCATCCCGACCCTGCCACAGGGTTCCACTCATGTCTGAGGGCGCCAGCGCGATGCGACGGCCGCCGAGGACTTCGGGTCTCCGCTGGTATGTTGCTGCCCTTCTTTTCGCAGC
>DATBAT010000358.1:0-3220 GCA_036271375.1 Terriglobales bacterium | reverse complement strand
CAAATCAAGCGAATCCGGGGGCGGACCGAAAATGTCCTGCAACACCATGCAGATCACGGCCAGGGCCGCCGTAAAAGGTAGCGGATTGATCAGCCCGCTGAGAGCAATGGGTAATACGTAAAGATAGCCAAGCGAAACATTGGCTACGACCCTCCAGTCCGTATACCCAACGGCGGCAACAGCAAGAACAACGACGGCGTTGAGCAATCCCATCGTCCGCTGCTCTTCAAATAGCTGATCGCGCTTGTGGTCCCGCCCCCCTCTTCCCCACGCAGCCATTGGGACACGCCTCCACGCAAAGGTCGCCTCTCATGTTGGGAGGCGTAGTCATACTAACCTCTGCGAGAGTCAGGCGGCGCAGCCGGGTGGGCGATCTGACATTAATAGGGAAACGTCTCTGAAGCGGAGAGTGATCTCAGCCTGTTTGAGCTTTTTTACGCCGCGGAGACCTGCGAGTGAATTTCGAAATACAGACCCTGCCGGGATTCAGCGGGCAGAACATACCGTCTGCCGTCGATGATCTCCTGCGATCTCCACTCCACCGCAACGTCGCGTTGCATCTCTGCTGAATCATTATTCCAGCGAAGCACCTCTCGAACTTCATATTCAAATGGTGTGGCCGGGGGTAATGCGCGAATACCGAGTTGCTTCGCCGTCTTGACTGCGCCGCGTTCGTACTGCGCTTTATTCGCCATACAGAATGGGATGATCAATTCCAATTCCGCGGCTAAAAAATAGCTACTCTACAAACAACGTAATTTCTACTCGCGAGGCGCCGTTGTTGTGTACATAATGGAAATCGCGTTGCACCACGCGTTTCGATGCGTTCTGATCGACATCGATGTAGTCGCCGACCATCGGCAGTATGAATGACGCGGCATCTTCCACCGTGAACTGATAACTGAAATCGTCATCCATTGTGTCTGCTCTTCGAACGGTTACGGTTGCCTGCATTCACTCTCCCGGACTTTCGCCGTACCTGGTTTCGATACCATCTTTTCGTTATGGATGCCGCTCGGCCGGTGTCAATAAATTGTGCAGGCATCCTCTGGAGATCCCGTTAGGCCACGCGCTGCACAAGAAAGCGAAGCAGCCAACAAAATGCGCGCTCCTTGCCTTCCTCATGCCGCATTCATGTCTGGGAAACCCGATCTCGCATCGCTCGCGGAGGCCAGGATTTTAGAGCCTTTCTGGCCGGTTCCTCGATCCGGTAATAGACAAGAACGCTGGATCCGAGCGTCGCCAACAAATAGACAGGGTACAAGGCTCGACTGTTTTCCCAATGCCCTAGCAATACCAGATGCCATAAAGGCACATGGATCAAATAGAGAGCATAGCTGGCCTTTCCCAGCGTGACCATCCAATCGCGCGAAAGCGCCCACGCGACACCCCACCCACCACTCGATGCCGCAAGAATCACCACACCGTAAAGCGGCACGAGCAGACCATTGTGAAGCAGAATCGACGGCATTTGGTTCTCCACCGCCACAATCCCAAGGAAGAGTGCGAGCGACCCCACCAGTAGCCACGGCGCTAGCCGGGCAATGCGTTTCACTGCTTGGCCACTCAGCCTGGCCTGCATCACGCATATCAGTACCCCGGCCACAAACTCGTGAACGTGGAGCAGCGGATTGAACATCACCGCGTTCGGATCGACATGCCGGTGAATTGCGAAAACGCTCGCGGCAACGGACACTGCGTATCCCCCTGCACAGAGTGCAAAGAACTTCCTGGTCCTCATTTGCCAAAGGCCCAGACCAATCAACGGGAACAGCAGGTAGAAAACCGTCTCGACCGACAGAGACCAATTTGGTTGGTCGATGACGCGCCACCCCGGATGCCACGCTTGCAGCATGAGGCAGTTCAGCACGAACCCAGCAGAAATCTTCTCCAGCGCGGGGTAAAGACCCAAGCGGCTCGCCGACTCAAATACTGAATAAGGAAAATCCAGAACCAGCGTGAATAGGAATACGGGATAGATGCGTGCGAAACGCGCCTGCCAGAACCGCCCCCGGTCCACGCTTCGGCCACGTCTCAGGTACACCAGCGCCAGGATGTAGCCGGACAAAGTGAAGAAAAAGCTCACCGAGATATAGCCGGTCCCTACCAGGCGTGAGAGCCAGTTCCCGTTCGCTAAAAAGCCAAAGGGTGTTCTCACCGTATGAAACAGCACCACGTAAAAAGCTGCGAAGAAGCGCAGCGATGTCAGGGGCAGAACCTCGCCGGGGTCGTTGTGGTCTGTTTTTGCCATGTGGGGGAGTGATGGCGCCGCTCTTCTTTTTCAGTTCTGTCCCTGGCCACAAAAGACACGGCCACGAACGATCACTTTCTATAAAAGTGTTTCACTGGTTCCAATAAGACGCAACGGCGCATCACCTTCCAAGAGACCGGCTCCAGCACAAGCTGTCGCGCAGCTTGTGGGCGGGAAATACTTCTGAAGGGCAGAAATTTCTTACGATCTGAGCACTAATTGGGTAGTAGAGAACTCCGCTCCAGTATGAAACCGGTAATTACTAGCAGTACAGGGACTGATACCAACCGCCTGACGGCCTATTTAGCACCAGTCAAATCACGAAGTTTTGCCAGCCTGGAAGCTTGGTCGAGGGCGCGTTCGAAAGTGCAATGAGCGCAATGCTCGGCCGAATTGCCGGCCGCCTCGGGCGAGAAGTTACGTGGGAAGAACTGCTGAAAACGAAAGAGCATTACGAATGAAGCATCGATATGAAGCGCTTCTCATAGCCACATCCGAAGCGGATATCAGTACTTTGTTTCTCACATGTCTGTCGATTGCATAGGACCGCACTAGCGAATCGACTGGAACTGTCTTCCGCGCATCACGCCCCGGCTCATTTTAGAAAGGGTCGATAATGAAGGAAGCGCGATGTACAGATGTACAGAGGAGAAGTCCTATGGCAGCGTTACTCATTCCCCCATTCACCCTCGAGACTGCCAAAGCCAAAGTACGGAAGGCGGAGGACGGATGGAATTCTCGCAATCCCGAACAAGTCGCACTTGCATACACGATCGACAGCCGATGGAGAAATCGCTCCGAGTTCGTGAATGGGAGAGATGCGATCGTGCAGTTTCTCACCCGCAAATGGTCTCAGGAACTCGACTATCGCCTGATCAAAGAGCTATGGACATTCGGCGGTGACAGAATCGCAGTTCGCTTCGCGTATGAATGGCACGATACCGGCGGCCAGTGGTTTCGCTCCTACGG
>DATBAT010000357.1:0-7105 GCA_036271375.1 Terriglobales bacterium | reverse complement strand
TCGTGGATCGTGCCGCGTAACCCTCCCGCGTAGGGCAAAAGAAAAGCCGCCCCACGCGGTCAGATTATGATGGCGAAACCCGGCACCCGCGCCAAATGGATTAAGCGGCAACTCTTTCTGTAGCCCGGGCTTGGTGCGGCGCGCCTACATAGGGGAATTGATCGAGCAGGTCCTTGTGGGGGCCGACCTTATCTTCCGTCACCTTTCCATTTGAAAGAATAGGAAGAAAGAAATCCACCACGTCGTCGGTGAGTGTCCGGCCATTGGTCGGGTAAACTGCCGGCTTTGTGGGGTCATAGGGGAGGACGTCAGGCAGCAAGGTGCCTGCGACCCGCGTTGCCTCCGCTGGCGTATATCCACCGGCGTGCTCCAGCGCGTGCGCGAAAACGGGGATGAAACGGGCGTCGTCCGCCGGCTCTTCCGCAGCGAGATAGGCGGCGTTCTGTTCGCCGGCGAGGAAGGGAGTTTGATTTGACCGCGCCCCGCGGTCCGCCTGAACCCATTTCCCGCTTGCGCCGTCCACTGTCCGGACCCACAAGGCAACCTTTCCACTCCCGAGGGCAGAGTTGGGCACTTCCAGCACGATGCTGCACACGTCTTTATCGGCGAAGCCATCGTGACCTGTAAATTGGAGGTTGTTCAGGGCGCCCTCGACGTCGAAGAAAAAAGGATCGCTGCGCCAGCCGGCGAAGAAGCGGTAGTCACCGGCTTCCGCAACTTGTGTTTTCGCCCCCGTCGAGACCACGGCTCCCTCGACGATGACTTGCCCTTCATCGCCGATCCCAGCGGCCTGCGCGCCCTCAGCGCGGCGAAGAGTCGCGGTTTGCGCTCCGCTCTCGGAGGAGGTGAAGCGGACCCGGTATGCAATATCGGCTATGTTATCGCCGTTGGTATCAATCCTAAGTTCATAAATCGCTTCAGGCGAGAACGCGACATCGGTGGTGGGGCCGGGCGGGTTCACGCCGGCAGACGGATGCACGTTGATAATCAGGATCGATTTGTTGGCATCGCCAGGCTTCGGGAAAGCATATAGATCGGTGAAGTCCAGGCGGGCATCCCCGTGAGGGAATCCAAAGTCGGGGCCGGAATAATGGTGGGACATGGCTTTTCCTCGTTTTAGTTTGTGATTGAGATTAAACTCTAAATTTTCCGATTCGGACTTGTGGCCACCGGATTATACGCTTCCGCAGACTTGGACAAGACGAAGTCAGTCGCCCGATTCTCAACGAGCGTGATCGAGTTAAAACTGGTTTGGATCCATTATGGCTGGGATGGTCTGACCAGCCACCACGGCGGAGTTCAATTCTGATGCGCAAGATCATTTCGATATCAGCAATCACCTTCCTTTTATTCGCGACCTTAGCGTGGCCTCAAGCTACTAAGACTCCACTCACACTTCACGGACCGAGTGTCGCCACTGGCAGCCAGGGCGTGGTGGTTTCGGGTAGGCCTGCTGCCACTGCAGCGGGCATCAAGATTCTGGAGCATGGCGGAAACGCCGCCGATGCGGGCGCAGCGACATTGCTGGCGCTCTCCGTGACTTATGTCGGCGCGTTTTGCGTGGGCGGAGAGGTTCCGATTCTTGTCTACAGCGCCGACAAACGAAATGTGAAGCTTCTGGAGGGACAAGGCGAGGCGCCGCGTGATCCCAAAGCGATTGCCTGGTACATGAAGCACGGAATTCCTGACGGCGACGTGAAGGCGGCCGCTGTGCCGGGCACGATTGATGCGATTGTCACTCTGCTTAAACTTTACGGAACAAAAAGCTTTGAGGAGGTCGTGCGGCCTACGCTGTCCATTCTCGATGCTGGCGGGCCCAGTTCGTATAGAGACACCGGCAGCGGGAAGGTGATAGAAACCGGCGTGAACTGGCAGGCGGACATGGCGGTGACGTTCCGCAAGTTGGTAGAGTCGGAGAAGAGTGCGAAAGGTACGCGAGAGCAGAAATTGCAGGCGGTGGCTGATCGTTTCTATCGTGGCGATGTCGCTGACGCCCTCGAAGCCTGGTATATCGAAAAGGGCGGATTTCTTCGTAAGTCGGATTTGGCCGCGCACAAGACTCCTGTGGTAGATCCGTTAGAGACCACTTACCGCGGCTACACGGTCTATAAGGCCGGTCCGCTTACGCAGGGGCCTTATCTCTCACAGACGTTGCGCCTGTTGGAAGGCTTCGACCTGAAGAAGATGGGCCACAATTCCGCAGACTACATTCACACAGTGATTGAAGCGGAGAAACTGGCGCTGGCGGACCGCGACGAATATTACGGCGATCCGAACTTTGCAAAAGTGCCGATGCGGCAGTTGCTTTCCGATCCGTACACCAAAATGCGGCGCGGGCTGATCGATCCGAAAAAGGCATCTCTCGAACTCCGCCCCGGCGACCCTTACAACATGAAAGCGACCAAGCCGCCAACCATCACCGGCCCCTGGCATGGCGGAACCACCGTCATGTGTGTCACGGATAAGTTTGGGAACGTGATCGCGGCTACTCCCAGCGGCCTGTCAAGCACCGCGGGCGTGGCCGGACGCACGGGCATTATTCACGGAAGCCGGCTTAGTAGCCTGAATACGTTTGCCGGAACTCCGAACGTGATTGAGGCCGGCAAACGGCCGCGCATCACGCTTAGCCCCACGCTGCTTTTCCACGACGACCATCCGGTGATGGCGATTTCAGTAGCAGGCGGCGACATGCAGGATCAGGCTGCCATCCAGGTCATCCTCAACCACGTGGAATTCGGAATGGATCCAGAGGAGGCGTTTAAAGCGCCGCGGTTTTCTACTGACCATTTCATCAGTTCCTTCGGCCAGGAGCGGGCCAAACTGGGCAGCCTGTCTGTCCCCAAGACTCTACCCGAAGAAGTACAGACCGACCTGAGGGCTCGCGGGCATGTGGTATCCATCGGTCACGAAAGCGTGGGTGGAGTGGCACTGATCAGCATTGAGTCCAAGACTAAACAGGCTACTGCCGTGGGCCCGGCGGCTGAAAGAGTGGAATAGATTCTGCTGGCTTAAAAGACCGGGCGCGAACCTGGCGTCCATCTCTCAAGACTGTCGCCGGAACGTTACTCCCAACCTATTCCTTGTCGCGCTACCACTCCCGCGTAAAACCCGAAGTAGATCGCTACACTCACCCCACAGTCCAAAGTTCGGGGACCATGTAGCCTCGGCCAATCCGCTTTTCAGTGCTCCGATAGCGAACAATTTCCGGGAGTAATTCGCATCTCTTGCGCCCGTCGCCGGGTTTGCGTCACTCTGTCTTCATCATATTTTTTCGGGAGCACATCATGCCAAGCGATAAGAAAATCGTCTCCAAGACACCTGTCTCGGGGACAAGCGCGGTATCAGTCAGCAGTAAAAGCGCAGCAGCGGCGAAAGCTCAACCCATTCCTACGCACAAATTGGATGATCAGTCCGATCTCAGCAAGTTCGGCGACCTGATCAAGCCCGTTCCTCCGACCAAGAACAATGTCGGCGAATTCTCCCAGACCGGCCCGGTTTGGTGGCTCGGTTTGGACAACAATCAGACCCACGCCTTGTCAACCGTACTGGCTACGGCAAGCGGCTTGAGCGCGCCGTTCGTGCCGGTGATCGCCGCGGCGCTTGCCGCTTCCATTGGCTACATCGAACTGGTGAACACTGTCGGCGGCTCAAACGGAGTCGATATCAATGGCGTAATCGGGGTTGAAGGGCTAATCGTTACTCCCCGGGTCGGTGGCTTCTACGGCGATCTGATTCAGGCAGCGCGGCTGGTGGTGTCGGGCCGCACGATCCTCGACTTCCTCATTATTGCTTCGCACGAAGTGCCGGCCTTGGCGTCTGCGCTGAACCTTGGCGTGGTGGCGACGGTTTTGAACGCGGTGGAATCCGGCACACCGATCGGGTGGGCGTTAGCGGGAGCCTTGGGGCTGGCGGTCGATCTGCTTGGTTCCGAGCCTGATCCTAACCAGCATGGCCACATTTGGGCCAACCGCGATGCGGCCGGGGAATGGGAAAGCTTTGTCCTCGCCAAGACGGGAGACGGCGACAAAGTATCGCTGCTTTCCTGGCAAGGATTGTTCTCCGCGCAAATGGGGGGCGGTGGGGATGTTTATGCCAACCGGCCTCAGGTCGGCGACTGGGAGACCTGGACTCTGATCGACAATAACGACGGTACTGTGAGCTTCAAGTCTTTCAACGGGAATTATCTAAGCGCGGAACAAGGCGGCGGGGCTGCTCTCTATGCCAACCGGACCATCATCGGCACCTGGGAGAAGTTTTATCTGGTCACACTGTCCGGTGGGAAGATCGCGCTCAAGAGCCACGACAAAGGAAAGTTCGTGAGCGTCCAGCAATAAAAATACGCGGGAGCATGAACGCCCGCCGGAAGCTACCGAAAGGGGAAGGTGCAGGCCTTCCTCTTTTGTCATTGCAACTGCCGACGAACCTCCTTATTTCTCTATCCTGTCTCGGTGTCGCGCTAGCACTCCCTCGCAGAAGGCAAAGGCGGCGTAGATCGCCGCACTTACCCACAGTCCGAATTCGAGGTTGACGAGGGCCATGGCTAGCCCGCCGTTAAGGGCTCCGACAGCGAGTGATTTCTGCGATGAGACTTCTGCCACTGTGACCACCAGCTGTGTCGCGGTGACGGCTCCGGACAATAGGCAGGTCAAAACCACCATCCTTTTCGCGGATTGTACGGTTTCCGAGATGGCGTTCCAAACGGTAGTCAGTTGGGCGGCGATGTCTGCGTGCCGTTTCAACCACCATAACTGACGAAGCAGGCGTACCCATCTGACCAGGGAGACGGCGGCGACGACGAATAAATAGAGAATGAAGAAATTGGCTATCAAAGGCGGGTGTCGGTATACGTAGATTGGATCGAATCCAACTACCCCATTCTCTTGCACGGGTGCTCTCCCGGGAGCTCGGTCAGCGCTCTGATTGGTTAGACACCGGGGTTTGGCCTGAAGCCTATTTATTGAGCGTAGTGGTAGCCCACCTTTCGCAAAGAACGCGAAAGATGGGGCACCTCGAGTTGTGGTGAGGGGAAAACGCAAGACTCTGCTTGCCAAAGTCAAAAGCGGCGTACAAGAGTGTGCGCCCTACATTTCTGCTTTAGTACGGTGTGAAGCTGTAACCGATGGAGACTCCGAAGCGAGTCGCCCAGGGTGAACTGAATTCGACGTTGTTGTGCACCGCGTACAGGTGGGCTTCGGGGCGGACGAATACGTGTCCCCAAATGTTGTACTTCAGTGCCGCGGAGAAGTGTCCCATAAAGTGGTTGCTGCTTACGTAGTTGGTGCAGCCACTGAATCCGCAAGACTGGTAACCGTAGAAGTGGAGGCTTTCGACGCCCATGCCCGCGCTGAACTCAGGAGTGATCTTGTCGCTGAGGTGGGGGGCGTAGACGGCGTTGAAATCGGAGAAGAGCGGGCGGTAGGGTTGATATCCCTGATAAAGATTTTGCTTGGCGCGCCAGGCGATTTCTCCGCCGAAGCCGAGATGGCGGCGGACGAAGAAATTGGCGTTGAAGCTGGGATAGAGGCCGCCGCTAAGGGTGACGGGGGAATAATCTCCGCTGGCGCTTGAAGCCGAGGGGGCGGTCAGGGTGCCCATGCCGAAGGCTGCTTCGATTTGTGCGTGGGCCGATTGGTTAGAAAAGAAGAATAAACATGCTGCCGCGATCAAGACTAACTTCTTCACATCATCCTCCGGAATCTTGGGAGTTAGATGCAGGGGGATGGAGGTTGGAGGCCCGATGCGAGTGACGTAAGGGCTTACACTTCTGTCGATTACAAGACTTTACAATTTCCCGGCCCTGTCATTCTGAGCAGAGTTGTGATGAGCGAAGCGATATCAAAATGGAGTCGAAGAACCTCTTTTCGTGCGCAGGAAATTAGACCTAGCGAGGGGTTTTCCTAAGAATTCCCTGTTTGGCTTGTGACTGCTCTGACTGTTATGGGGTCCTTCCTTCGGACTTTGTCCTCTCTCAGGATGACAGCGGTTTGCTGGGCGCTACGCGATAGACCACGCCGGCCGCGTCGTCGCTGATATATACCGCACCTTCGGGTCCCACGATTACGTCGACGGGGCGGCCCATCCAGACGCCTTTGCGGGTTTCTCCGGGACGAATCCAGCCAGTGACGAAGTCTTCTTTTATTTGCGCTTCGCCTTTGTCGCCTACCTGCACACGGATGACTTTGTAGCCGCTGGGGCGGCTGCGGTTCCATGATCCGTGAAGCGCGACCAGCAGGTCTCCCTTGTAGTCGGAAGGAAATAGGGTGCCGTTGTAATAAGCGAGGCCTAGCGGGGCGGAGTGGGCTTCGATCTGTACTTTGGGCGCGATGGT
Organism: Terriglobales bacterium; assembly: GCA_036271375.1. GTDB lineage: Bacteria > Acidobacteriota > Terriglobia > Terriglobales > Acidobacteriaceae > DATBAT01. The sequence continues at coordinate 777 of DATBAT010000357.1, read as the reverse complement.
ATTTTTGCAGCGGCTGTCGCCGGCCTTGGCCTGGGTTACGTCGAGGACCTGGTTGGCATAGCAGTAGGGCCATCCGAAATTGCCGCCGGTTTTGCCGAGGTCATTGATTTCGTCGGCGGGACGCGAGTCGCCAAGCCAGTCGCGCGCGTTGTCGGTGGCCCAGATGGTTCCGGTTTTTTCGTTGAATGCGAGACCGACGGAATTTCGCAGGCCAGAGGCGAAGACACGCTCGCCAGTGCCATCTTCGTTGTATTCCATGACGGCGGCGCGATGCTTGTCTTTCTCGTCGCAGACGTTGCAGTCGGAGCCGATGGAGACGTACATCTTTCCGTTGGCGAAGAGTAGGGTGCGAGTGAAGTGCATTCCGCTGCCGGGATATTTTGCGATCACCTGGCCGTTAGTCGCGTGCAGTTGAGATTCGTCCCAATCGAAGCGTTGCAGTTGGTTGGTTTCCGCGATGTAGAGCTTGCCGTTGTGGAATGCGATGCCGTGAGGAGCGTTCAAATCCTGGAGGACGGTGACGGATTTTTCTGCCTTGCCAGTGTGCTTTGAGTCGGGCAGCGCCAAAACTTTTCCGTCGGAGGTTGCGGTGACCAGCAGCACGCCACCAGGGCTGAACGCCATCATGCGCGCCTTTGGCGCCTGGGCGAAGATGTCGATGGAGAATCCGGCCGGGACTTTGAGCCGGCTTTCGTCCATCTTCTCCTGGTGTTTGCAGCCGATGAACAGAAGAGGCAACAGAGCGATGATGTAGCGGCGCATGAATCTCCTCAAGGT
>DATBAT010000356.1:0-8275 GCA_036271375.1 Terriglobales bacterium | reverse complement strand
TTCTTGATCTTCTCGAAGACATCGGCGGCTTGGGATTGGGTGAACATGGACTGATTGCTGGCGGCTCTTCTAGCTTCCTTTAAACGCACTGCCAATCTTGATATTCCTGAACCTGGCCGGCGATGCTCCGTGGCCCGTGCCCATCACTTGCTGCGGTTGTCCTTTGCCGCAGTTGGGCGTTCCCCATAGAGTCCATTCGTCGCGTGAGCAGATGGCGTCCAGCGAGTTCCAGAATTCGGTGGTGATGCCGGAGTACGACGGATTCTTCAACATGCGGGTCTTCTTGCCGCCTTTGATCTCCCATGCCAGTTCGCAACCAAATTGAAAGTTGTAGCGCTTGTCGTCGATCGACCACGAGCGATTAGTTTCCATGAAGATACCGTGATCAGTATCTGCGATGAGTTGATCGAGCGTCAGCGGCTTTTCGCCGGGGAGAATACTGATGTTGGTCATACGGATCATCGGCAGTCGATTCCAACCTTCGGCCCGAACCGTACCGCCGGAGCGGTCGAGGCCGATGGTGTGAGCGGTCTCACGCGAGCTGAGATAGCCGGCGAACAGGCCCTTGCTGATGATCGGCGTGCACTGGGCGGCCACGCCTTCGTCGTCATAAGCGAAGGTGCCGAGGCCGGGACCGTGCTCTGGGCGCGCATCGGCGACGATGTTCACCAGCTCGCTGCCGTAACGCAGCTTGCGCAATTTTTCGAGCGTCAGGAAAGAGGTGCCCGCGAAATTGGCTTCCATGCCCAGCACGCGATCCAGTTCGATGGGATGGCCCACTGACTCGTGCACTTGTAATCCCAACTGCGGGCCGTCGAGGATCAACGTGCCCGGGCCTTGCGGACATTGATCGGCTTTGTGCAGTGCCACGCTCTCTTCCGCGATGCGGCGGGCGTTTTCCAGCAGATTCAATTCTTCAACCAGTTCGTAGCCTTTGTTCTGCCATTGCCCGCCGAAGGATGTCGGATAAGACCGCTTCTGGATTTCGGTTCCGGCGAAGGCGAGCGCGGTATAGCCAGCGCCAGTGCTGTATTTGGTCTGATGAATGTCCGCGCCTTCGGAAGAAACGAACCACGACTCCTCGCGACGAAAATTCATGTTGGTCTCCGCCAGGGTGACGCCTTTCACGGAACGCAACTCGGCATCGATCTTCAGCAGCAACGTGATGTTGTCCTCGACCGATGTGCTGAAGGGATCGATCTTGTAAGGCGTAGTCCATTCCGCGACTGCGGGCTTCTCTGGCGCGAGGCGAATGTTTTCCTTCTTCACACGCGCCGAAGCTTTGGCGATTTCGACAGCGCGGGCGGCGGCGGCCTCGACGGTGGGACGGCTTAGGTCGTCGGAGGCGGCGAAGCCCCAGGCTCCGTCGGCGATCACGCGAATTCCAATTCCTAACGATTCAGAAACGGAGGCGCTGCCGACTTTTCCATTTTTTGTAGAGAGGGCGCGGGTGCGGTCGTCGACCACGCGGGCGTCGGCGTGCGTCGCTCCGCGAAGGCTGGCTGTGTCAAGCGCCCATGAGGCTACGTCTTGCATGGCTGACTAAAAATCTAACACAGCGGTTGGATGGGGATTTTTCTCGGAATCGGAGGAATTTGTAAATTCTTGTCAATATGGCGAAATTACACGATTGACTCCAGGTGATTGGAATGATTGGAAATATAAAGTTGCGAGTGATGTCCCATTTTCCCTATGTGAATTGCTAGACTGGATATAGAGATCAAATGAGGCGCGGGCCATGGGCCGCGCCTTTTTGTTTTGCGTAGAGACGTTGCTCTGCAACGTCTTGGCGGCGACACAAACGCGGAGTTCGACGTGCTGGCCCGACGTTGCGGAGCAACGTCTCTACGTGGGGATTTATTTTTTTGGGAATGTACTGATTTTGGAATATTGCCCGTTACCTAGGTTACCTTCCGACGTGTACCGAAGGTATGCGGTCTGCAACTTTTGCGGAGGTTTCGTGTTACTACAGAAGTGTAGGGCGCATCCCAGAAGTATGCGTGCTGTCCGAATTTCTGTGAAAGGTCGTAACAGACTCAACTGCATTCCGTTATGCGCAAATTACTTTTAATCCCCGCAATTTTCTCGTTAGCTTTGAGTGTGGCCTGTGGTGGCAGTGGGTCGAGCAATAATGGCGACGGAGGCTTCGGCTCCGGTGGCTCCAATGGCTATTCTGCTGCGTCGCTGAGCGGCCAATACGCGTACCAGGTCTCAGGTTTCGATTTCAATACGGGCGCGAATCTACCCTTCAAAGAGTCTGGCGTCTTTACCGCCGACGGCAAGGGAAATATCACCAGCGGCACGGACGACTTCGCGGAAGGAACTTCCACCTTCTCTGATCCGACGACCGGAACGTACACAGTTTCGAGTGATGGAACGGGATCGATCAATCTTGGCTTTAGCAGCGGCAGTTCGATCACGTTGGCATTGACGATTGCTTCAAGCTCTAAGGTTTTGCTCACTGTTCCAGTGATCAATGGTGTAGCGGAGTCGACCGGCAGCGGTATCGCGTTGAAACAAGACACGACGACTCTGTCTACCGTGCCAAGTGGATATTTTGCTTTTGCTTCACACACGGTCAGCACGACTCTGGGCTCAGCGGCGACTGCGGGGGCGTTTTCGATCACAACGGGCACCATCGCGGGTGACGAGGATGTTTTGCAGGCAGGAGCGCTTGCGCCGCACACGTTAACTGGGCTATTTAATACGCCAGACGTTTCTGGTCGCGGCACGGTTACCTTCACCAACGAACTTTCGTCGACGGCGACGATGAATTACTACATCGTGGACGCGAACACCATGCTCCTCTTCAGCACGGTCGCCGGCGTCAACGGAATTGGGCGGGCGGAAAAACAGAGCGCGAACACTTTTGCCGTGTCCTCACTTTCCGGAAACTACGCTTTCGGAAGCAAGGGAGATACGGGATCGCTTGACGCGGTTAACTCCGCTGGACGTTTCACGGCGGGCGGAGACGGAACTATTACTGCGGGTGTGTTTGATTCCGTGCAGGACGGAACGCCAGTTTCCAATATTGGATTCACCGGCACCTACACCATGGCGGCAAACGGTCGAGCGGTTTTGAACTTGACTCCAGCAACGGGGTCTGCAATCGAGCAAGTGGCTTATGTAGTTAGCCCGACCCGCGCATTCTTTCTGGTCAATGATGCGGCGAAAGTAGAAGACGGCACGATGGATGGGCAGAGCGCTTCATTCTCGAATAGTTCGCTCAACGGGAACTATGCGTTTGCGACCGATGGCTTCAATACCACCGACTCCTTCAATCGGCTAGGAACGTTAAACGGGGACGGCGCCGGAAACCTGAAACTCGACTATGTTTTGACCGAGCCTACTCTCACCAGTCAAACCGTCAGTCTGACCGGCACCTACACGGTGGCGAGCAATGGACGGGCGGTTGGAAATGTGGCAAATCTTTCCAGCAATTTTGTGATGTATCTGATTTCCGGGACGGATGGCTATATCGTGCAGGCCGATTCGGGAACCCAGATGGCCGGGAGCTTTAGTAAGCAACAATAAACAGGCGTTCCGGATTAAGCTGTAGGGGATGTCGATTTTTTTAGGAGAACTTTAGCGAGAAGGTAGAGTCAAATCCCGAAAACGTGCATCCAACTTATGATGAAAGAGACGGCGCTATTCGACGAGCGGTATCGGGTGATAGCGGTCGACGATCAGAGTCTTGTGCTGCGAGGGGTACGTAGCGGAGACGTGCTGACTATCACGAATGCTGATCCCCAGACACCGTTGCGGCAGGAGGATTATCCTCCTGGCAAGTTGATCGCGCTAAGCGATCCCGCCAGCGGCGAGGTTGCAAACTAGCAACATTGTTGGGCTCTTCAAAGTAAGCATTTTCGAATGGAAGCGAAATTCAAGAAAAAAGGGACGCAATTTGCGTCCCTTTTTTTTTATGAATTGGGTATGAATTCTAAACGCTTCGCCTTCTGCCCAAGCCCATAACCAGGGTGACCAAGAAAACGACGACGAAAACGTAGAAAAGAAGTTTGGCTATTCCAGCGGCTGCTATAGCGACGCCACCGAAGCCCAAAACGCCAGCTATAAGAGCTACCACCAGAAAGACCACAGCCCAGTAGAGCATGTTGCCTCCTTTTGACTAATTCAGCCTATCTCCGGGAGCCTTACTTGACGATACGGAGGAATCTGTAATTTTTTCGGAACGTTACCTTAGCGAGCCGAGGGCCTGACCACAGAGAGCAGAGAGGTTCACAGAGGATGGTGGGATAGTTTCCAACAGCGTTTCCCGGTTGGAACTCGTGCTACGCTCAGAGTCGGATAAATTTCTGGAGGGAACAATGGCAGCGGTGAAGATTACGGTCAGGAAGAATGGTCCGTTTCGTGTGGAAGCGCCTGAGGGATCCATTGAGTTGGTGGATGCCGATGGGACTGTTTACGATTTGACGGGCAAACCGGCGTTCTCTCTCTGCCGCTGCGGTGGATCGGTGAATAAGCCGTTTTGCGATGGAACGCACAGCAAGATTGGGTTTCAGGGAGCGGAGCTGGCGGTCAAGAAGGCGGACGTGGTTTCGCTGGAGACACCGCCGAAGTAGCAGTCAACACTCCGCATTCAGCATTTGGTCCCGGACCCTTGGCGGAGATTGCCTTTTTCGGGTTAGAACAGCATTTAGCAATAAGCATTTAGCCAGATTGGCTGAGTGCTGAATGCTGAATGCTTGCTTCGGTATACAATTCTTGCAACTTCTGTAAATCGGCTCAACCTTTTCGGTGAGTTTGTCGAGGTTTCCTTGTGCGCGATTCGCAAGATCGTGACCTGGGAATGGACCGCCCGATTTCGCGCCGCGACTTCCTGAACGGAGTCGCGCTGACGGTGGGCGCCGCGATTGTCCCTTCTCCTCTTTTTGCTGCATTCGATTCTCCAACCAGTTCTGCTGACTACTATCCGCCGGCCCTGACTGGGTTGCGTGGCAGCCATGTGGGATCGTTCGAGGCCGCGCATGAAATGCGCGACGGAACGTTCTGGAACCACGCGGGGGCGCCGCGCGATACCGGGGAAGTTTATGACCTGGTGATCGTCGGCGGAGGGATCAGCGGGCTTTCGGCGGCTCATTTTTTCCGCAAGATTGCCGGACCGAAGGCGCGAATACTGATCCTCGACAATCACGACGATTTTGGCGGCCACGCTAAGCGTAATGAATTTCATGTCCGCGACAAGTTTCGCCTGGGATTCGGCGGGACTTTTTCGATTGAGAGTCCGGCGCCTTACAGCGCAGTCGCTAAAGGCGTGGTCGAAGAGTTGGGAATCGATGTCCCTTCTTATTCGAAATACGTAGACAAGGACCTCTACCGCTCGAATGGGCTTGCTCCCCACATATTTTTCGATAAGGAAACTTTTGGTGCCGACAAGCTGGTGATCAATCCCTTGACGGGTGGGGGGAGCGAGACCGGCGAGAAACCCGGGGCCAGCGCGGAGCGGTTCAAAACCTTCATGGCGGAGGCTCCGCTGTCGGACGCGGCGAAGCAGGATTTGCAGCGCCTGATCGAAGACAGGAAAGATTATCTGCCTGGACTTTCTTCGGACGAGAAGAAGGCGCGGCTCGCGCGCATGAGCTATGCGGCGTTTCTAACCGACGTAGTGAAGGTGAACGATGAAGTGGTGAAGGTTTACCAGACTCTGCCGCAGCCTTTGTTTGGCGTGGGAATTGATGCGGTGGCGGCACAGGACGCGTGGGGACTGGGACTGCCCGGTTTCGCGGGAATGAATCTGGACCGCGCGCCGGGGAAGGGAATGAATCGCGATGCGATTCCCAACGAAGAGGCGGAGAAGTACTTCTTCCATTTTCCCGATGGCAACGCTTCGATCGCCCGCATGCTGGTGCGGAAGCTGATTCCAGAGGCGATTCCGGGAAACACCGCGGAAGACATTGTGATGGCGCGCGCGGACTATTCGAAGCTGGATCGCGCTGGCGCTCCAGTACGGATTCGGTTGAACAGCACGGCAGTGCGGGTGAAGCACTTGGGAGACGCGGCGAGCGCGAAAGAAGTGGAGATCGCATACGCGCAGGGAGGCAAGGCCTACACGGTGAAAGCGGCACATTGCATCATGGCCTGTTGGAACATGGTGATCCCGTATATCTGCGCGGAGCTTCCCGACAAACAGAAGGCGGCGTTGGAGCAGGCGGCGAAGGTGCCGCTGTTGTACACAAACGTCGCGTTGAACAATTGGAACTCGTTCAAGAAGCTGGGAACGAATTCGGTTTACGCGCCGGGTGGATATCACAGCGCGTTCACGCTGGATATTCCGGTGAGCATTGGCGGGTATCAGGCGGCGCGCACTCCGGATGAGCCGATCGTGGTCCACATGATGAAGACGCCTTGCCGTCCGGGGCATGCGGCGCGCGACCAGCATCGCATTGGGCGTGGGGAATTATTTGCGACAACGTTCGATACGATCGAGCGAAAGATTCGCGATCAACTAGCACGGACTTTGGGTGGTGGCGGGTTCGATCCGGCGCGCGACATTGCGGCGATCACGGTCAACCGCTGGCCACATGGCTACGCTTACGAATACAACTCGCTGTGGGACCCGTTCTGGCTGGAGGGTGGGGAGACTCCGTGTGAAGTGGCGCGGAAACCGTTTGGCCGGATGGCGATTGCGAATGCGGATGCTGGAGCTTATGCGTATACAGACTGCGCGATTGACCAGGCCTGGCGGGCGGTGGGGGAGATTACGGGAAGGAGGTAGGGAAAACGCAAGGTCCCTCGGCTGCGCTCGGGATGACAGTTCGTTAAGCTGTTGAAAGCAGTGGGCTAGTTTATTCGTTTGTTTCTCTTGTGTTCCTCCAAAATTGGAGTAATAATAGTTCTTATTTGGAGTAACGTAAATGGGCGCATTAATCGCTCCCGATATTGGCTTGGAGCTTCGAAGGATGCCGGATCTTACTGATGCGGACACGCGTCAGCGGCTTAGTGGTGCGGCCATTGAGGCGTTTTTCAGGATTGTCGAGAGTTGGGAAGTAAAGAACCAAGACGCTATGACCCTGCTGGGCGGAGTTTCCAGCGGACGGTATTACGAGCTGAAGAAAAGCCGCAAGGGCTCGTTGACCCAGGACGAATTGACGCGCGTTTCGTTCTTGATCGGAATTTTTAAGGCGTTGAATATCTTGTTCAGCCGCAAGCTTGCCAGCCAGTGGATTTCGCGCCCGAATACCAATCCGATGTTTGGGGATGGTGCTCCGTTGCAGATGCTTATTCGGGGCGGAGTACCGGGGATGTTGGGAGTGCGGCGGTTGCTGGATAGCCGGCGCGGCGGGCGTTGATGGCGGATCACCTCAGGGGCTGAAGCCCAGATTATTCAACAATCGATACGCAGCGCTGAGCGACTGCTGCGCCCAAAATCTTTTTCCTCCACAAAAGATTTCCGTGAAATTACTTCCGCCAATTAATCGAGTTGATCAGCATGATACGCATCGGCTAATTCCTGCGCAATTTGCGGATGATGGGGCTTCGGTGTTGACTCGCCTTACTGATGACGACAGGTTGCTTGACGGAATCTTCGAACTGGACAACGCGACCAATGACCGGTTGTGGGCGGAGTCTGGGCGCGCGTTGGGGATCGATCAGCGGGAGTTAGTCTTCGGCATTCCTTCCTACCGGGTTATCAATGCAGCGTTCAGCCACCCTCGACCGGGTGGTACGCGGTTTAGCTCTTCCGACCGCGGAGTTTGGTATGCAGGATTTGAGTTGGAGACTTCGCAAGCTGAAGTTGGGTATCACCGCAGGCATTGGTTGCTCGAGACCCGCTGGGAGGAAGACGAAGTCGCGGAGTATTCCGACTTCCTCGCGGATTTTCGGGCGACGTTTCACGATATTCGCAAGGGAGCGAAATATTTTGAGTATCTGTCGCCTGACAGCTATTCGGTTTCGCAGCAGCTGGGGGCAGCGTTGTTAGAGGCGGGCTCGGCTGGCGTGGTGTATCCGAGTGTGCGGCTGCGGGGAGGGACTTGTATTGGGTGTTTTCGTCCGGTGCTGGTGACGAATGTGCGGCGGGGGAAGATCTACCGATGTGAGTTTCGGCCAGGGGATGGGTCGATTCGGTGGGACAAAGAGACGTAGCGGAGCTACGTCTCTACGGGCAATTTTCTAGTGGATGGTTTTGGTCTTGCGGGACATGTAATCCATCAGCAGGTATTGGCCGAGCGTGTAGGGCGTGGTGAAGTAGGCTTTGCCGCGGCACATTTCGGTGACTTTCTGCACGAACTGCACTAAGCCGTAGTCCGAGGCGAGC
>DATBAT010000355.1:0-3593 GCA_036271375.1 Terriglobales bacterium | reverse complement strand
ACCGGTACCCCGAGCCCGACCCGCTGCCTTCCCATTGGTAGATGCCATATCTCTTCTAGAATAACGGATGCGCGAAAACTTGGCAGGGATTCAGATGTAACGGAAGTGCCGAGCGGAAGGAAGTCAACCTCAAACGCCGGTGTAGAGACGCAGCTTGGCTGCGTCTTGCAGCGCCACGAACGCTGCCTGAGACGTTGGCAAGGCAACATCTCTACGCGGGAACTTCCTCCCGCGGCATGGCCTTCATCAGCAACCCATTGAGAATGATGGTGATCACTGACGCCGCCAGCGTAGCGTTGTAAACGTCATTCCCCACCAGGTTCGCGTCCCGAGCCACCCGCACCAACACGTAAGAAAATTCGCCAATCTGGGTGAGCCCCACACCGACCAGCATCGCTGTCCGCCACGGATAGCGGAACAACCAAACCACTCCGCCCCAAACCACAAACTTTCCGCCGACGGTCAGCAGCACAATCACGATCCACAGCGCCGGCTCGTGGATAATCACCCGCGGATCGACCAGTGCCCCAATGGTCACGAAGAACAGCGCAACGAAAGCATCCCGCAGAGGCAGAAGCTTGTTCAGCATTTTGTGGGAAGTATCTGACTCGCTGACAAGAACTCCGGCGAGGAAAGCGCCCAGGGCAAGCGACAGTCCCAATGCTTCCGTGATAGCGGCAGTAATGAAGCCCAGAGCCAGAATCGTAAGCAGGTAGAGTTCGTCGTTTTCGGATTGCGAAATCTTCGCCATGATTCGCGGCAGAATTTTCGCTGCTACGAAAATCAGCGGAATCAAGATCAGGACGGCCTTCCCCAGCGCGATAGCCAGCGACCAGAGCCCCCCACCGCTCGCACCGCCCAGAGTTGGCAGCAGAACCGTCAGCACCACCACCGCCAGATCTTCCACGAGGGTGATGCCGATCATCACTCGCCCGTGCGCCGACAGCAGTTCGTCCCGGTCCATCAGGAAACGCGACAGCACCATGGTGCTGGCCACGGAAATCACCGCTCCGATTGCGATACTTTGTTGGGTGCTCCAAGCGAGGAAATGTCCAACCAGAAGCGACAGCCCAACCGACAGGAATATTCCCAGAGGACCGCCCAGCACCGCGATCCATTTCACTTTCAGCAATTCGCGGAAAGAAAATTCCAGTCCGATGGAATACATCAGCAACATCACGCCAATTTCCGCGAGTAGTTCGAATTCGTGGGTGTGCGACAGTGTCACGCCGGGCGTGAAGGGCCCAATGGCAATCCCGCCGAGCAGATAGCCCAGAATCAGCGGCTGCCGCAGCCATTTGGCGATGAAGCCGCCGGCCATGGCCGCGCCGAAGACGTAGGCTAAATCGCGATAGAAATTACCTTCCATGTAGGTTTGTACTGTAACTCAAGGGCTCTCCACGGAGTCCCTGAGCCACGGAGAAAACCAAAATAAAACGGTCGGCCCGTCGCGAAGCGAGGGATGACAATTCTGCTTCTCTCCGTGACACCGTGTCTCCGTGGAGAACCACTTGTACGCGCTCGCGTAATATCAAGCCCAGAAATGCCGACCCGAAAAACACCGACCTTGCTTGGACTGCCGTACGACGCCAGTTCCTCTTACCTGCGCGGTCCCGCTGAAGCGCCGCCCTTAATCCGCCAGGCATTCCACTCCGACTCTTCAAATTCCTTCAGCGAAACCGGCATCAACCTGGGCGAACCGGGTGCATTCCTCGACGCCGGCGACTTGAACCTTCCCGAAGATACCAGCGCATTTCCGCTCATCGAGGCGGCGATCAACGACATCCTGGGAAAAGGCCAAGAACCAATTTGTCTGGGCGGAGACCACTCGGTCACTTATCCAATTCTGCGAGCGATGGGCAAGAAGTTTCCGGACCTGACTATCGTTCACTTCGACGCGCATCCCGATCTCTACAACGAATTCCAAGGCAGCCGCTTTTCGCACGCGTGTCCGTTCGCGCGGATCATGGAAGAGCGCCTGGCGAAGAAACTGATTCAAATCGGTATTCGCACCATGGTTCCGCACCAGCGAGAACAGACGCAGCGCTTCGGCGTCGAGGTTTTCGAGATGCACCATCTCCCGGTAGTGCAACATCTCGAACTCGCCGGACCGGTCTACATCAGCTTCGATATGGATGTACTTGACCCCGCGTTTGCGCCTGGCATTTCCCACCGCGAACCCGGAGGAATGTCCACCCGCGAAGCCATCACGCATCTCCACGCCATCACCGGCGACATCGTGGGCGCGGACATTGTGGAATACAACCCCCGGCAGGATATTTCCCAGCTCACCGCCATGGTCGCCGGCCGCATCCTGAAAGAAATCATGGGAAAAATGAAAGCCAGCCCGACTCCATAAAATTTGACGGATAACTTTGGTTGGCGACGTAACAGTACTTTTCTATTTATCGATCTGTGTAAATCCGCAAGAATCAGTGGCGAAGGGTTGGTGTAAACTCACCCTTGGTCTCTTGGAAGACCAAGGGCCGAACCGACTTGTCAAACGAAGACGAAAAGCGACTGGCCGCGCACGCGAGCCTCAAGTTCGTACGCGATGGCAATGTCGTGGGCCTCGGTTCGGGCTCCACGGCTGACTACTTCATCCGTCAGCTGGGAGAGTTGGTGCGTGGCGGCCTCAAGGTGGTCGGCATACCCGCCTCGTTTCGCTCGCGTGACATTGCAGCGGAGAGCGGCGTCCCTCTGACCACTCTCGACGCGTACCCGGAAATCGATATCACCATTGATGGCGCCGACGAAATCGATCCTGGCCTCGCACTCATCAAAGGTGGGGGCGGCGCGCTGCTTATGGAAAAGATCATCGCTTCGGTCTCGAAGAAATTCGTGGTGATTGCGGATCACAGCAAACAGGTGGCAACCCTGGGGCACGCGCCTCTCCCTATCGAGGTCATTCCCCAGGCGCAAGCGGTTCTGGCAAAGAAATTCACCGCCATGGGAGCGCTGGTACAGGTCCGGCAATACACCTTCGGCAATCCTTTTGTCACCGAGGAAGGACACCAGATTCTCGACTGCTTGTTCGGCGAGATCAAAGACCCTCAAGCGTTGGGACATGAACTCGACTCGATGCCCGGTGTCGTCGAGCACGGATTGTTCGTGGGAATGGCCGATGTAGTTCTCGTGGCCAAAGGGACAGAAGTCACCGAACTCCGACGTTAATCGTGGGCAAGATGCCCCGACACTCAACTCACCACCGGCTTCACATTCAGCCGCTTCGGCCCCGACACAAAAGCATTCCCCAAAATCAGATACCGCAACGGCAGATCAGCCGCCTTTGTGATCCCAATCCGAATAGTCGCCAATGCCCGGGGCCGAGGTGAACCGTCATCCGCAATATAGAGGTCCGACGCCGGATCAGTCAGGTCCTTTTCGTTATCGCGCACTCGCGTGATGTCGAATGCTTCCGCCAAACGCCCCGGGCCGCTCGTCAGACTGCGCAAATCCTTAGGGCCGCTGATCGTGATACCGCGTGCATCCGCCATTTGTTCAATTCCGGTCAACGGCTCTAGCGCGCGGAAAAGAACACCTCCCGCCTGGCCGTCTGGCAGGCACGAAACGTTCAGGCAAAAATGATTGCC
>DATBAT010000354.1:0-8366 GCA_036271375.1 Terriglobales bacterium | reverse complement strand
GTACTAAAGCGATTCCAGAAAGGGGGGAAGAACTCAATGCGGACATGACGCTCCTCGGCGAACGGGCTCAGGAGTTCGAGGAGAAACGACGGGAAGGCCGAAGGGGTAGCGCGGCCCACCGGATGCCTCCCCTCGGAGGTCCTGGCAACACGCGGTTTTGCGTGTATCGCCGGCAGGTCTTCGGGCTTGCGAACATTTCAGCTTGCGCTGAGTTTCTACTAACCGTAGCTTCCCGGTCTTTCGACCAGTGCTGAATTACGGCGTTCGTTTTCGCTTACCGCTGCGGGGCAGCCTTGGATTTAAACCAAGTTCCCTTTTAAGCGCTGTTAAGCGCGCCAGCAACGAAGAGCAGCATATGATGGGTGTGGGGCAGTGTCAATACAATATGTTGTGGCATATGTGGAAATTGAGGCTGCCAGTTTTGGTTAGGAGAAGAGAGTAGAAAAAGTTCTCGAGGTGCGCCGCATTCGTGTCGGGACCTTAACCGGCTTGAAGGTTCATGGAATTTCAAACCAGATTTTTGACGCTGGGAGATTGGCAATCTTCATCACATCCCACCGATCCGAGATCACATTCCTCACGCCACGTTGACGCTTCCGCCCAAGCCATTTAAACTAATTGGGTTTGACTGTATTCGCGGTTCCGTTCTTGCGCCGCCCCGTAATGTTGCCGAGAGTGCCGGCGGGAAAAACACAGCAAGCATAAGAAATTCATCACTCCCCGGGCCGAATTAGTGTGCCACGGGACAGGATTCTGGAGGCATGTCTATGTACGCGGTCATTCGCGCCGGTGGCAAGCAGTACCGTGTGGCGCCCGGCGACGTAGTGCGGGTAGAGAGCGTCGTCCCGGATGGCGATGGCAACGTGCAGTTTGGCGATATCCTCGCCGTCTCCGGCAGCGATGGAGAAATTGGCAAGCCCGAGTCCGGAGCCAGCGTGACCGGTCAGGTAGTTGAGCAGGGCCGGGGCGCGAAGATTCTGGTTTTCCATTACAAGCGCAAGAAGCAATACAAAAAGCTGCGAGGACATCGCCAGGGATACACGGCGGTCCGCATCAGCGAGATTGCATTCAACGGTCAGACTTTCTCGGCGCCAGAGCTAGAGAAGAAAGCGCCGAAGTCGGAAAAGACTGCGACGGTTGTGGAGAAGACCGGTCCGCGGTTGAAAGCGAAATCGAGCACTGCCTCTGCTCCGGCGGCAACCAAGAAGGCAGCCGCCAAGAAGCCGGCGGTCAAGAAAGCCGCTTCCAAGAAAAAGAAATAACTAGCGATCTGGAGATTGAGTCATGGCACATAAAAAAGGATTAGGCAGTTCACGCAACGGGCGTGATTCCAACGCGCAGCGACTGGGATTCAAGGCATTCGGCGGACAGTTAGTCCCCGGAGGCACGATCATCGTGCGGCAGCGCGGCACGCGAGTGAAGCCCGGCCTCAATGTCGGCCGCGGCAAAGACGATACTCTTTTCGCCAAGATCACCGGACGCATTAAGTTTCTGGATCGCGGGCAGATGGGCAAGTTCGTGATGGTTGAGCCCGCCAACAGCTAGTAGCTCGCAAGATCATTTGGAACGGATATAGCCCCGATGGTTAGGGGCTATTCTTTTTTGGGGACAGATGCTTCCTGTAGAGACGTAGCTCGGCTACGTCTCCTGTGCCACCGCCAACAGAGACGTTGCGAAGCAACGTCTCTACACGAGCGTTTCTTATGTTTATCGATGAGGCAAAAATTCGGGTGAAGGCCGGTAACGGTGGGAATGGCTGCATGGCCTTCCGCCGGGAGAAGTTCGTCGCCCGTGGGGGGCCATCCGGCGGCGATGGCGGACGCGGCGGCGACATCATCATGGAATCGAGCGAGCGCCACAACACGCTGGTGCACTTCCGCTTCAATCCGGAATACAAATCTGAGCGCGGACGCCACGGTGAAGGATCGAACCGCACCGGGCGCGAGGGCAAAGATATTTTGCTGAAGGTCCCGGTCGGAACGATCGTCTACGACGATGAGACCGGAGATCTGGTCCACGACTTCGCCAAGCCGGACGAGAGCATTGTGGTCGCTGCCGGCGGTCGCGGTGGTCGCGGTAATGCGCGCTTTGCTACTCCGACGCATCAGGCTCCGCGCGAATGTGAAATGGGGCGCGAAGGGGAAGAGCGCCTCTTCCGCCTTGAATTGAAGCTGCTGGCGGACGTGGGATTGGTGGGATATCCCAACGTGGGCAAGTCGACGCTGATCTCGCGGATTTCTGCGGCGCGTCCGAAGATTGCGGACTATGCGTTCACTACCTTGCAGCCGAATCTTGGGGTGGTTGCCGTCGGCGAAATTTCAGAAGAGGTCAGCTTCGTGGTTGCGGATATCCCCGGGCTGATTGAGGGAGCTCACACTGGCTCAGGGTTGGGCGTGCAGTTTCTGCGGCACATTGAGCGCACCCGCTTGCTGGTGCATTTGGTCGATGTTTCGGATGGAAGCGGGCGGGCTAACCCCGTGAAAGACGTTGATGTGATCAATGGCGAGTTGGAAAGTTTCGGTGCGGGTCTCGAGCAGAAGCCGATGCTAATGGTGGCCTCGAAGATCGACGCCGCGAACAAAGAAAAGCTGGCCAAGCTGAAGGCGTATTGCAAGAAGAAGGGGCTGGAACTTTATCCGATTTCGGCGGTGACGGGTAAAGGCGTGGAGGAGTTGAAGTTCGCCATGGCGGAGAAGGTCAAGGCCTTACGGGAGAGCCAGCGCGAAGAAGTGTCCAACAATTTCGCATAGAGAGTTTGGCGGGACAAAAAATTAGAGGCGGCCCTTGGGCCGCCTCTTTTTTATTTATGTAGGCCTACGCAGATATCTGCGTATTGTGCTGAAAGTGGTATTGCAGAATCTTCGCGGCCAGGGTTGGCCCCTCCGACTCTAATGTACGTACAATCTCGCCGCGGCAGATTACCTCTGCCGTCGACAAGCCTGCGATCTCTGCCGGCAGCACCAGATGAATTTCCAACTGGACGCTGGGCGAAACGGCTTCCTCGGCGCGGAACAACATGCCGGAGCGGCTAATGTTTTCCGTGGTGCCGGTATGCCAGCCGTTCTCTCCCACGAACCGGTATTTCATCGGCAG
Source organism: Terriglobales bacterium (assembly GCA_036271375.1). Taxonomy (GTDB): domain Bacteria; phylum Acidobacteriota; class Terriglobia; order Terriglobales; family Acidobacteriaceae; genus DATBAT01. The sequence goes on along the minus strand of DATBAT010000354.1, from coordinate 5,273 downwards.
GTGAAGATCAAAACGTTTGGCGCGCAGCCGGGCAATTTTCTCCCGGCCTTTGATTTGGGCGGTAACCACTGCGTGTGCGGACATAGCAACCTCCAGGGGGGGCAATTGATCGAGCATCTCCCGCACTTTGGCTTTCAGGGTGGGGAGGGTAAAGGGCTTTTGGAGCAGGGTGATTCCCTCTTCCAGCAAGCCGTTATGGCCAATCGCGTTCTCGGTGTATCCGGAGACGTAAAGCACCTTGATCCCCGGACGTCCCGCGCTAACGCGGCTGGCAACTTCGCGACCGTTCATTCCCGGCATGATGACGTCAGTCAACAGCAGGTGAATGGGGTGTGGATAGTCGGTAGAAACTCGGATGGCGGCTGCACCGTCGCCTGCCTCAAGCACGGTGTACCCCTGATTTTGTAAGTACTGCTTGACCAAGCCACGCAGGGTGGCCTCGTCTTCGACCAGAAGAACCGTTTCATTGCCGCGCGCAGGCGCCACTTCCGCCGCAACCGGTACGGGAAGCGCTTCGCCGGATTCGGCCACCCGCGGCAGGTAAATTTTGAAGGTGGTTCCCTTCCCTACTTCGCTGTAAACCCAGACATAGCCTTCGCTCTGGTTAATGATTCCGTAAACCGTCGAGAGACCGAGGCCTGTGCCCTTCGTGCCCTTCGTAGTAAAGAATGGTTCGAAGATGTGGGCCTGGGTTTCGGCGTCCATGCCGGCGCCGGTGTCGCTGACAGCGAGCATCACGTATTCACCGGGTTTCACCGGTGAATGGATGTGAGCGTAGTTCTCGTCGAGTGCGACGTTAGAAGTTTCGATGGTCAACTTCCCGCCTTGCGGCATCGCGTCGCGCGCGTTGACCGCCAGGTTCATGATGACTTGCTCGATCTGCCCGGGATCAGTCTTTACTGAACCCAGCTCTTTGCCCGGCACCATCACCAGATCGATATCTTCCCCGATCAGGCGCGTCAGCATTTTCAGGTTTTCGGTGATCACCACATTCAGGTCGAGGACTTTCGGCTTCAACATCTGTTGCCGACTGAAAGCGAGCAACTGCCGCGTAAGCGCAGTGGCACGATTCGCAGCATTGGCGATTTCGCGCGCCGGACCTTTCAGGGCGACATCCGATCCTGCTCGCTCGGTAAGGATTTCGCAGTAGCCGGAGATAACCATCAGCAGGTTATTGAAGTCGTGCGCGATGCCGCCGGCGAGGCGCCCTACGGCTTCCATCTTTTGCGACTGGCGGAACTGCTGCTCAAGGGCGCGCGTCTCGGTGACGTCCTCGGCGAAGATTTCGTGGAAGACTGCTTTGCCTTCGCGGCGAGCGCTGCCGGAGAGGCGCACCATGACTGACTTTCCTGTCGATCGTTTCCATTCCGCGACCAATCCGCTAAATGGACGCGTGGAGTTCAAGAAATCCGCCAGGGCGAACCACTGTTCCGCATCGGCGTGAAGATTTATCAGATTGCGTCCCGCGAGATCGCCAATCGAGGCGTAGCCCAGCATGGCCATGAAAGCCGGGTTCGCTTGCAGAATGTTTCCTTTAGCATCGCAGCGGGCAATGCCGTAGGGGGCATGATTCACCAGCGCGCGAAAATGCCGCTCAGAGCGGCGCATGCCGTCTTGCGCGTTGCGCAGCGCGGCGTTCGACCAGCAGATCAGACCGGCAACGAACACAAATAAAGCCAGATGTATGATGGCCTGGTGGTAGTCCTCAGGAGAATGTTTTCCCGCGAGAGAAAAATAGGCGACCACGGTGACGGCAAAAGCCGTCGCCACCAAACCGGGCTTCCAGCCGCCATACCAGGCGCTGACCATAATAGCCACGGCAAACACGACTAGTCGACTTTCGACTATGTTAGCCAGTAACAAAGCGGGAATCAGCGCCAGAAAGGTGCTGAGCAGAGCCACTCCGTAACGCAGGACAGTAGCCCGTCCTGGGGGGATGTGGGGCGCACGGAGCAGGGGGAGCTTCACTCGCATACGGGATTGATGGTATTTCCCAAAATGGCACTAGCGCGAGTTACGAGAGGTCTACTCCAGCGCGTCGAACGTCGGTGTGCCTCGGTTTTTAGTACATGGACAACCAATGCGTGAAGCGGTAGTTGTGTCGTCAGTTCGGACGCCCGTGGGACGCGCTTTCAAAGGAGCGTTGCGCGCGACGCGTCCCGATGAGTTGGCAGCGGGGGCGATTCGAGGCGCGCTGCAGCGCGTGCCCCAACTCGACGCTAAAGAAATCGAAGACGTAATTTTGGGATGCGCCATGCCCGAAGCCGAGCAAGGCATGAATGTGGCACGCATCGCGTCGTTGCGCGCGGGATTACCGGTGGAAGTTTCGGCGATGACGATCAATCGTTTCTGCTCTTCGGGACTGCAAGCGATTGTCATGGCCGCGGAGCGGATTATGTGCGGCGGCGCGGAGGTGATCGTCGCGGGCGGAACGGAGTCGATGTCGATGATTCCGATGGGTGGGAATAAGATCGCGCCCAATCCCTGGCTGATGGACCACTATCCCGACGCCTATCTTTCGATGGGACTGACGGCGGAGCGGCTGGCGCAGAGATTTAGAATTACCCGCGAGGCCGCGGATGAGTTTTCTTTGCGGAGTCATCAAAAGGCTTTGGCCGCAATCCAAGCAGGAAAGTTAGCCGATGAGATTGTTCCGGTCGAATCGTTCGCTGTCGATGAAGGCCCGCGCGCGGATACATCTTTGGAAGCGCTCGCTGCCCTGAAGCCGGCGTTTCACGTGAAGGGCACAGTCACGGCTGGAAATTCGTCACAGATGTCTGACGGCGCGGCGACTTCGGTGGTCATGTCTTTAGACCGTGCGCAGCAGTTGGGGATCAAGCCGCTCGCCCGCTATGTTTCGTTCGCCACGGCTGGCTACAAGCCGGAGGAGATGGGATTGGGGCCGGTGTTTGCCATTCCGAAGGCACTGAAGCTGGCAGGATTGAAGCTCGCCGATATCGACGTGATCGAACTCAACGAAGCGTTCGCGGCGCAATCTCTGGCCGTAATTCAGGAGGCGCAGCTCGATCCGGCGAAAGTGAATCCCAACGGCGGAGCGATTGCGTTGGGGCATCCGCTGGGATGCACCGGAGCGAAGCTTACCGCCAGCGTTATACGAGAGATGAAGCGGCGCGGCGCGCGGTACGGGATGGTTACGATGTGCGTCGGCGGAGGGATGGGAGCGGCGGGAATCTTTGAGAATCTGTAGAAACCTTTCACCGATAACAGCATTCACCCAAAGCAAATTACGGTCTCGGCGTTGCCACAATAATTTTAAAACACAGGAGCTTTCCCCGATGAATCGACTTCTCAAAAATCTGTGCACTTTAGCACTGTGTTCCATTCCGCTTTCGATGAACGCGCAAAACCTCGCTGCTACTCCGCCCATTGGCTGGAATAGCTGGAACCACTTTGAAGACAAGGTTAGCGACAAGGTAATTCGCCAGCAAGCCGACTTCATGGTTTCGAGCGGGATGAAGGATGCCGGATATCTCTACATCAACATCGACGACACGTGGCAGGGTGAACGGGCCGCCAATGGGGAGATTCAAGCGAACGACCGTTTTCCTGACATGAAAGCGCTCGCCGACTATGTGCATAGCAAGGGTCTGAAGCTGGGCATTTATTCTTCGCCGGGGGCAAAGACCTGCGCCGAATATGAGGGGAGTCTGGGCCACGAAGCGCAGGACGCGCAGACGTATGCCAACTGGGGCATCGACTACTTGAAATACGACTTGTGCGGTCTACGCACAGAAATGAAAAAGCTATCACCTCCCGACGCCTACAAATTGATGTACGACTCCTACGTCAAAATGCACGAAGCACTACTCAAGACCGGACGACCGATTGTCTACAGCTTGTGCCAATACGGCGACAGTGCGGGATGGCGTTGGGGTACAAACGTCGGCGGAAATTTATGGCGCACCACCGGCGACATCAAGGATAACTATGACCGCATGGCGCAAATTGGTTTCGGACAAGCCGGCCTGGCGCGCTTTGCCGGAAAGGGACACTGGAACGATCCCGACATGCTGGAAGTGGGCAACGGCGGAATGACCGCCGACGAATATCGCACTCACATGAGTCTCTGGGCCATTCTCGCTGCACCGTTGTTGGCGGGAAACGACCTAAGCACGATGACGCCCGAAACGGTTGCCATGCTCACCAATCACGAAGTCATCGCCATCGACCAGGACGGCGCAGGTATGCAGGGCGATCGCATCAGTACTGAAGGCCCGATCGAAATCTGGACCCGCAATCTAGCTGACGGTTCGAAGGCAGTGGGAATTTTCAATCGTCACTACCATACCGCGATCAAGATCGAAGTTGATTTCCGTCAGCTTGGGTTTAAGAAGTCAGTGAAGGTCAGGGAGGTCTGGAAGGCGAAAGACCTGGGCAAGATGGATTCGAGTTACAGCGTCGATGTTCCATCGCATGGGGTAGTGCTGCTGCGAGTGTCGCAATAACATTCACGGCGGCAGATCTGCTGGTGAAACGATCAGACAGCGACTACTTGATCGCGTAATTTTCCAGGAGCGGAAATATGTCGAACGGACTCTGCAACTGCCATAAGAACCCCTCAGCCCGTTCGTAACCGCTTTCGAGGCCGCGAAAACGCGCAACCGTGTCCTGCAATTCGTAGTAGCGGTCGGGCGTCTGACTGGCGTGGGCATAGCACGATGCCTTTTTCTGCACCTCGACCTGCGCTATATCTACGTAACGGTTGGGCGAAAACTGCAACGTATCTTCTCCGTCCGAGACTTCGTAGTAGTAAAGCGCGAATTTCTTATTCAACTTTTGCCACGCGTTGTAAGTCAGCATGGTTATCGCGCGATGGTCCGGATGATTATCAATCGGCCACTGGGTAATCACCGCGTCGGGATTCTCCGCCGCGATCAACTTTTCATATTCGTCGTAGTGGGCGTTATCCACGATCGAATGCCCGTTTTCTTGCCCGGCATAGGCGGGACGGGCCTTCAAGATTCCACAAGCTTTGGTAGCTTCAGCAATACGAACGATCGAGGGTGTGGGCGGCCAGCCGCCGTCATTCAGGTACATCAAGACCACCTCGTGGCCCATGGCGGTCAATCGCGCCACCGTTCCACCGCATCCATATTCCGGATCGCCGGGATGGCCGCCACAGACCATCACCTTGATTTTGCGACTGGCCGGAGCTGGTACGCCTCCCACCGCGCCGAGCGCCAGTCCAGGTACAGCAGTGCCTGCTGAAAGGAGAACACTGCGCCGTGTCATCGCCATCTTTTATTCCTTTC
>DATBAT010000353.1:0-17094 GCA_036271375.1 Terriglobales bacterium | reverse complement strand
TCATCCTGCTTCTCCCGGACCTTTTTCGGCGCACGCCCCTTGGAATACATCACCATCTCGCGGTTCATCCCTACCAGCACGCGATGTTCCTTGATGGCTTCTTTCACCTTGGGAGGAACCGTCTCCATGTAAGCTTCCGCGGCTGACTTGGCGTCGAAGTCGAACACAGGTCGCAGCCGTTCCTTTAACTCCTGCGGATTCATCTCCGGCACATAGTGGTCGAACATCAAATCAACAAACGAGCCCCGTGGGTTGGCTTCCGCGTCGCCAGGCGCGATGGGTGCAGTACCGGTGGTTCCACCGACTTCGATATGCTGATACCACTTCTTGCGCTTCACCGGCCCGCCATTGATTTCGAAATGAATAAGATCGTCTTTAATGCGAATGTCGGTAATCATGGCGCGGTCGCCCGGCTTCGCCGCCGGCCCCCACAGCGCCATCATCTGTTGCAATTCTTCGCCGTTAGGTGTGACTTCGCCGTCTTTGACGATAAGCCCCTTCTTGCCCATGGGGAAAGGCGTGCGCACGTAAACTAGTTCGGCGTTAAACGCGCGAATTAAGTCCATGCGCGTTTGCTTAGACATTCGGGGAGCATCAGGCGCCGCCAAGGCGAACGGAGCGGCAATCACAAGGAGGAGCGCCGGGACAAAGCGTGGAATCATGGACACACCGGGCCTGTACTAAAGCGATTATAAGCCTGCACAGCCCAGAGTAGACAAGCCTTTTGCGCCATCCTCAATCTTCCGCCCCAAAACAAACTTGTCATACCGACGAAGGAGGGCACTTACGAAGGTTGGGATCAAGTTGCAGGTGCGAAGGGCCATTCCCACCGTGCCGGCTACGCAGACTAAAATGCTGCGATGCGTTATTTACGAATTTTGATCGCAACCGCAGCGCTCTTCTGCGTCCATGCCGCGGCACAAACTTCTGATTGGACCGGCCCCTTCCCTCCCCACCGTATCGCCGGGAATCTCTATTACGTGGGCAGCCAGGGACTGGCCTCGTACCTGATCACCACGCCCAAAGGCCACATCCTGATCAACAGCAGCCTGGAAACCTCAGTCCCGCTCATCCGGCAGAGCATAGAAAAACTGGGGTTCAAATTCAGCGACGTTAAGATTCTGCTAATCAGCCACGCCCACTGGGACCACTGCGCCGGCAGCGCACTACTAAAAGAACAAACCGGGGCCAAATATTTTGTAATGAAAGAAGATGTGGCGGTAGTGGAATCAGGCGGCAAAGAAGACTTCCAATACGGCGAGAACGCGGCCAATCAATACAAACCGGCGAAAGTAGATCGCGTGCTGCACGACGGCGACAAAGTGAAGCTAGGCAGCGCTGAACTAACCGCCCGCCTGACGCCAGGCCACACAAAAGGCACGACGACCTGGACCATGAAAGCCTCAGATCACGGCAAAAGCTACGGCGTGGTAATCGTAGGCAGTCCAAACGTAAATCCCGGATACAAACTGGTGGGGAACGAGAAGTATCCAGAGATCGCGCAGGACTACGAACGCACCTTCAATATCCTCAAGGGCCTGCCCTGCGACATTTTCCTGGGCGCCCACGGTGGCTACTACAGAATGGAAGCCAAGTTCGCGCGAATGAAAGAGGGCGGGCCTAATCCGTTTGTCGATCCCGATGGATATACAGCATATGTGGCGGAACGAGAACAGGCGTTTCAAGAAGAACTGAAGAAACAAACTAACCACTGAGGAATTTCCTTCGCGAAAAAAAAGCCCCAGAAAGGGGCTTCGTGCGGACTCGCTATTTTCCGGGCGTCCTGCCAAGTGGATTTCTACGAAATATTCAACGCCCGCTTGATTGTTCCGCGCTCTTTCTGGATCTTGTCCTGAAGCAACGTGATGGCGTAGATAAGCTGCTCAGGCCGCGGCGGGCATCCCGGAACATAGATATCCACCGGAATCACCTGGTTCACGCTCTGCACCAGCGCATAATTCTGAAACACGCCGCCCGAAGTCGCGCAGGCGCCCATCGAGATCACCCACTTCGGCTCCGGCATCTGCTCCCAAAGCTGGCGGATCACCGGCGCCATCTTATTGGACACGCGCCCCGCGATGATCATCAAATCCGACTGCCGCGGCGAGGGCCGAAACACCTCCGCGCCGAAGCGCGCGATGTCAAAGCGCGACGCGCCCATGGACATCATTTCTATGGCGCAACACGCCAAGCCAAACGTCATCGGCCAGATGGAGTTCTTGCGCATCCAGTTGACGGCGTTGTCGAGGGTGGTAAGCACCAAACCCTCCGGCGTTGGATTGCCGTACTCAAGGTCTTTTACAACACGCTTGCCTTTTTCGATATCAACGTAAGGCCCGAAATTGAGGTCTGCCGACATAGAGATATTGTAAATCATCGCCTGAGGGTGCCCCGTTCTAGTCGCGGGTTTTGCGACTAGAACGGGGATTTGAATTCAAAAAGGAACTAGACCGTCAACACAATCTTCCCAAACATTTGACTGCTCTCCATGTACTCATGCGCCGCCCTCGTTTCGCTGAGCGGAAAAGTTCTGTCAATGACCGGCTTCAGCCGGCCACTGAACACATGCTTCAAAACCTCGTGCAACTCTCCCAAAGTCCCCATGTAGGAACCCAACAATGACAACTGCCGCGCAAACAGGAATCGCAGATCGATGGAAACGGTCGGGCCCGTTGTGGCGCCGCATGTGACCAGTGTCCCGGAAGGCTTCAGCGATTTCATACTCTCTTCCCAGGTCGCCGGACCGACGTGTTCGATCACGATGTCCACGCCTTCGCGCTTTGTAATCTTGCGTACTTCGTCCGAAATCTTCTGCTGGTAATGATTGATCACATGGTCAGCGCCCAGTTCAATCGCCCGTTGCATCTTGCGCTCGTCGCCTGCCGTGGCAATAACCGTCGCGTTGAACAGCTTCGCCACCTGGATCGCGGCGATCCCCACACCCGAATTCGCTCCCAGAACCAGCACCGTCTGCCCCGGACGCAATCCGCCCCGGCCCACCAGCATATGGAACGCAGTAAGGAACACCAGCGGCATGCTGGCAGCATCCACAAAATCGAAGCTGTCGGGAATCGGAAATACGCTGTCCGGACGCGCCGCGATCAACTCGCAATTGCCGCCGTCCACGCGATTGCCAAGAACAGAAAATTCCGGACATTCATTCTGCAACCCCGCCGCGCACTTGGCGCAATGGTTGCAGAAGTACATGGGCGAGAGCAGCACGCGCTGGCCTTTGTTCAGCCCGCGAACGTAATCGCCTACTTCGACAATCTCTCCCGCAACATCGCTGCCCAGAATGTGCGGCAGCTTAACGCCAGGCAATCCCTTGCGCGCCCAGAGATCGAGATGATTCAGCGAGCACGCCTTCACCCGCACCAGCACCTGGTCTTTGCGTGGCTGCGGATCGGGCACATCTTCGTAGCGAAGAACTTCAGGCCCACCAAATTCGTGAATGCGGACAGCTTTCATTTCTTCCTCCCGCGATAGAGCCCGGCAATGCCAAATGTGTAAGGCGTCCACGACGCCTCGCGAAATCCCGCGGTCAGCATACGCTGCTGCATCTCTACCGGAGCGGGAAAGCGTTCGACCGACGCAGGAAGATAGGCGTAAGGCCCTTTCACTCCAGAAATCAGCGTTCCGATTCTCGGCAGCACCTGCTTGAAGTAAAGGCGATACATCCTTCCCATCAGTCCATCAGGCTCGCCGAAATCGAGAATGCCGGCTTCGCCTCCGGGCTTCAGCACCCGAAAGATTTCTCGCAGACCGGCGTCGTAGTCCGCAAGATTGCGGAAACCAAACGCTGATGTAACCAGGTCAAAGCTCTGGTCAGGGAATGGCAATGACAAAGCATCCGCCTCGACCCATCGAAGCGCGGTTCCCGCCGACTTCTCACTAGCGCGTTGCAGCATGGCGTGGGAAAAATCCGCTCCAACGATTCTCGCCGACTCCCCACGTTTTTGCAGCGCGAACGTCATGTCTCCGGTGCCGCAGCAGAGGTCGAGCACCCGCGCCTGCGGTCGATTCAAAATGTCTGAGAAATATCCTGCCGTCCGCCGCCACCACAATTTGTCGATATTGAAAGACAGCAGATGATTCAGCAGATCGTAGCGCGGAGCGATGGAGGTGAACATCTCGCGTACCGCGCGCGACGCGGAAGCAGCATCGGTAGCGCCTTCCGGCGCGGCCCCGACTACCGTCGAACTGGAAGAAGCTTTCAACTGGAAAGGCGCCGCAGTTCATCCACGGCGCTCAACACCACACTCGACGGCACGTCGTTTACGACTTCCACCTTGCCGATCGAACGCGGCAGAACAAAATGCACCACGCCTTCCCGGGTTTTCTTGTCGGCTTGCAGACGTCCCAGAATATTGCGGCTCTTGACCGTCACTTTCGGGAGCGATCCAGATTTGAACACCGCAGCGGAAATCCGGCGCGCGCTCGACTCGTCGAGCTTGTTGACCGCCTTGGCAATATTGGCAGCAGCCACCATTCCCCAAGCCACCGCCTCGCCGTGCAGAAAATGTTTATAAGACGTTTCGGCTTCCAAAGCGTGGCCAATGGTGTGCCCAAGATTCAACACGCGCCGTAGTCCGTTTTCTTTTTCATCGGACGACACCACTTCCGCTTTCAACTTCACCGACTGCGCGATGACCCACTCGAGGCTTGCCGCGTCCTTGCGCAAAGCCTTGATCGACATCTTCTCCAACCGGTCGAACAGGTCCGGCAATCCAATCACGCCCGCCTTCAGCGACTCAAACAATCCCGAGCGGAATTCGCGCTCCGACAAAGTGCTCAACACTCCGGGATCGATCACCACCACCTTGGGATGATGAAACGATCCCATCAAATTCTTTCCGGCTCGCAAGTTCACACCCGTCTTGCCACCGATGGAAGAATCCACTTGCGCCAGCACTGTGGTCGGGATTTGCACTACATCCACGCCACGCAAATACGACGATGCCAGAAACCCCGTGACGTCTCCAACCACTCCCCCCCCAAGTGCGAGAAACACCGCGCTGCGCTCTGCACCCAGCGAAACTAACTTCTCCGCGAGTCCTTCAACAGTCGACATGCGCTTGAAGCGCTCGCCGTTTTCCATCTCGAGAATCTGCGCCGCGAATCCTGCGCCATTCAGTGAGGCCATCAACTTTTTGCCCCACTTGCGTCGCACCGGCTCGACAGTGACAACGAATAATTTTCGCTGCGTGCCCAGCATGGAACGCAGCAACTCGCCGGTGTGCTGAATGAGCCCGTTCTCGATTACCGCATCGTAGGTTTGCGCAGGAACAGAAATGGTTACGCGTTGCATAGAAGGTTGTTCATAATCATATAACCTCTCGAACCGTGAGACACGAAAGCCGTAGCTTTTCTCCGTGTCTCCGTGGTGAAATCCCCTGCGTGATACCATTTTCTGTGATGGAGCAAGCACCGCCCGAAACAGATTTTCTGGTGATAGGAGCGGGAGTAGCCGGGTTGCGTGCCGCCGTCGAACTGGCGCCAGCCGGCCGCGTCGTAGTCCTCACCAAGCGCGAAGTCACCGACTCCGCCACGCAATACGCGCAGGGTGGGATTGCCGCCGCACTCAGCGACGAAGACGAAATCGGCCTTCATCTTCAAGACACGCTCAACGCCGGCGACGGATTATGCAACGTCGAGGCCGCCAAGGTTCTGGTAGAAGAAGGCCCCGAGCGCATTGACGAGTTAATTCAGTGGGGTACCGAATTCGACCGCGAGGGAACCAAACTTTCCTTCGCCCGCGAAGGCGCGCACAGCCGCAACCGCATTTTGCATGCGCACGGCGACTCCACGGGCCGCGAAATTCTGCGAGCGCTGTGGGCCAAGGCGAAGACGCTCGACAACATCACCATCCTCGAATTTGAGCTTTCTACCGGTCTGGTACTTGAGGAAGGCCGGGTCGCCGGAATTCATCTGATTCGCGATACCGGAGAGTCGGCACATGTGCGCGCCTCCGCCGTGCTGCTCGCCACCGGCGGACTCGGCCAGCTTTACCGCAACAGCACCAACCCTCCCGTTGCCACCGGGGACGGCGTCGCCATGGCCTACCGCGCCGGGGCCGAAGTCAGCGACATGGAATTTATTCAGTTCCATCCCACCGCGCTCTATCTGAAGAACGCCCCGCGCTTTTTAATTTCGGAAGCACTGCGCGGCGATGGCGCGTATTTGCGGAACGACGAAAAATTCCGCTTCATGTCGAAGTACCATCCGATGGAAGAACTTGCGCCTCGCGATGTGGTCGCGCGCGCTATCGTCCGCGAACTCGAACTCAGCAAAGCCAAAGACCCGGTGGTCTACCTCGACATCACGCACCTTGATGCCGAGCATTCAAAGGCACATTTCCCGCGCATCTACGCTACCTGCCTGCAATACGGCATCGACATTACCCGCGACCTGATTCCCATCCGCCCCGCCGCGCATTATTCCATGGGCGGAGTCCGCACCGATCTCGAGGGAGTCACTTCCCTGCCCGGCCTCTACGCCGCCGGAGAAGCAGCTTCCACCGGAGTGCACGGCGCGAACCGCCTGGCGAGTAATTCATTACTCGAAGGATTGGTCTTTGGCGCGCGCGCGGGAAATGAAATGCGATCGGACTTGCGGCAATTGGCTGCACGGACGTTCGCCGACGTTACTCCCCAAGGGTCGAAAGATTCCGCCACGGAAGAGATCATCCGCGAAATTCAAGACCTGATGTGGAACGAAGTAGGCATAGTTCGCAACGCGGAAGGGTTGAAACGTGCAGTTGAAAAATTAGAAGAGATCACGCCGCAAGTCGCCCGTCCCGCGGGCCGCCGCGCCTGGGAAGCGCAAAGCCTGTGCACCGCGGGATTGCTGGTCGCCCGCTCCGCCCTGGCCCGCGAAGAAAGCCGCGGCGCGCATTACCGCACCGACTTCCCGCTTCATGATGACGCGAAGTTCCAGAAGCATTCGGTCGTGAAAAACGATTCGATCACCTTCGAGTGACCATGTGGCGCGGACACTCCTGTCCGGGTGGCGGACTCATCGAATGCGGCAGCAGTGTCCGAACTACACTTTCTTTGGAAACGCTTTCGAAGCCAGCACCGAAGTCAGCAAAATCCCCGCCACTATCCCCAGCGCCAACTCAGTCGGCACATCGAAATAGTGCGACACCAGCATCTTCGTCCCCACAAAAACCAGAATCAGCGATAACCCATAGTGCAAGTAGTGGAACATCTCCATCATTCCAGCCAGCGCGAAATACATCGACCGCAATCCCAGAATCGCAAACACGTTCGACGTGTAGACAATGAATGCGTTCAACGTTATCGCCAGAATCGCCGGAATGGAATCCACCGCAAAAATCAAGTCTGTCGTCTCCACCACCACCAGAACCACCAGAAGCGGCGTTGCGAAGAGCTTGCCACGCTTCACGAAAAAACGGTCGCCGTGATATTCGTCCGTGACCGGAACCAGTTTCCGGAACAGCCGCAACACCGGGTTCTTCTCCGGATCGACCTTGGCCTCATCCTGAAAGAACAGCTTGATGCCGCTGTAAATCAGCAGCACTCCAAATACATAGACGATCCAGTGAAATTTTTGGATCAAGCCCACGCCCAGCAGGATGAAAAGCGCGCGCATCACCAGCGCGCCCAGAATTCCCCAGAACAGCACCTTGTGCTGGTGCGGCGGAGAAACATTGAAGTAACGGAAGATCAGCAGAAAAATAAAGAGATTGTCGACGCTGAGTGAAAGCTCGATCACATACCCGGTGACGAACTCCAGCGCCTCCCGGCGTCCGTGCCAGAAGAAGACCAACAGCGCGAAAGCCCCGGCCAGTGTTATCCATGCCGCGCTCCACAGCATGGCTTCGCGGAATTTTACCGTGTGCGATTTGCGGTGAAAGACGCCGAGATCGAGCACCAGCATCGCCACCACGAACACATTGAAGAGAACCCAAAATAGGATCAACGGTTATTTTTCCCTTCCGCGCCTGCCGCTGTCCCAATCATCCCACATACCGAAGCCTTTCAACTGATCTTCGAACCCACTCTCTTGCATGGTCGCGGCAATCTGCTCGCGCGTAAGCCGCGGACCAATTCGTTCGGCTGCATCGGCAATAGCAAAGCTCAGGGCCGCAGCCTCAGCCACATGCTTCTTAAGCTGCGAAAAATCAACCTTATCTAATGTGTCGGACATGGCGTGGTAGTTGAGCAGGTAGTTGCCTTCGTCCTGATTGGCCACCAGCGTGGGCACGCCTTCAAGCAGAAAATCGACATGGTCGGTTCCAGTCTGCGCATCGGTAGTGAAGGTCGCAGCGTCAAATTGCCTTAGAGGGGCAGCCAGCATGGTGACTGTTTCAAGAATATCTTTCCTGCCGCCGAGCGAAAATCCCGTCACGCGACCCACGCCAGAATCGAGAATGACCACCGCCGCAGCTTTATCCAATTCAAAGCGATGCTGCTTCGCGTAAGCCCGCGAGCCAACCAGTCCTTCCTCTTCTCCGGAAAAAAGAACAAACCGCATCGACCTCCTTGGCTTCACCCCCGACGCTTTAATCGCGCGCAGCGCGTCAACCACCAGCGCCGCATTGCAGCCGTTGTCGAGAGCCCCCGTTCCCAGGTCCCACGAATCAAGATGCGCGCCCAGGATGACGAACTCGTCCGGCTTCTCGCTGCCGCGAATCTCCGCGATGACGTTGGTCGCGGTGATCGGCCCGCCAATACGATTGGGAATGGCGATGTCGGCATAGAGCTTTTGCCCCGACGCCAGCAGACGGCCCACACGCTCCGCGTCTTCGCGCGCCACTAGCACCATGGGGACGCGATCGATTTCCCCCTGATCGGAATTGCAATGCCGGTAAAGCAAATCATTCGGACGAGTCGATTGAAACGCCACCGCCAATGCCTTTGCCTTGACCGCCTCGGTAATCGTCACCAGCGCTCCGACATACTCGGCGTCAAGGTCGGCCCAGGCTTTCATCTCTTTCGAGTGAACCAGTACGATCGCGCCCGCGACATCGCCAGCTTTGGCGAAGTCGGAGGCCATTCCCTCTCCCACGTCGACCACGCGAACGTGACGGTGCGCAGCCAATGCCGGAGCCCATGTGATCGAGATCGCGCGCAGCTTGAATGCCTCGGGCGAGACCACACTCACTTCGGTCGCGCCCTCTGCCCACGATGCCTTCAAAGAAAAGTCTTCCGTCTTCACGCTGTCGGCGCCCGCGGCTTTAAACGCGTCGACTCCCCATTGCACAGCTTTCTGCATGGCAGGTGTGCCGGGGACGCGTCCGCCAATCTGGTCGGTAAGTCTTGCCAGATTGCTTTCAAGTGAGGAAGGCTTAAGCGCCTGATCGATGATCTTGTCGGTCTGCGCGAAGGCCGCGTAGAGCAGGAAAGGCAGCACCAGCAGGACTTTTTTCATGGAGCGAGGATTAGAACTGAATTCACGAAAAAGGGAAAGGGAGGACAGTTGTCAGCCAAAAGTGACTGACTAAATGCTGATTGCTGACTTCCGCTACCGTGCGTCCACCGCCCGCACCGTCTCCAGAATCACGCTCCCCACAATCTCTAAGCTCTTCGGGCTGAGTTTATCCAGCGTGTCCTGCGGGGTGTGGTGGAAGACATTTCCGTAGCCGTAGTCGAGATCGATGATATCGGCGCAAGGCACGCCCATGTGGACGAACGGAATGTGGTCGTCTTCTATAACGGTCCGCCGTTCAAAGAAATGAGATTGATATCCCAGCTTGGTAGCCGATTGCAGCACCAGATCTTCCAGCCACGGCGTGGAATTCTGTTCGTGATCGATGTTGAGGTCAGCGTCGCCAATCATGTCGGCCAGCAGGAAAGCTTTAATCTTCTTCAGCGTTCCATCTTTTTGCCACTTGTCGGCGAGATGGCGGGCGCCATAAACGCTGTCGGTACTCGACCAGTCCTTTATCGCTTCTTCGCCATCGGTAAAAAACAGCCAGACGCTGTACCCGTTGCGTTTGGCGCCGCGGAGTTGGTTGGCCAATTCGAGCAAAATCGCTGTAGAAGACCCGCCGTCGTTGGCGCCAACGTATCCGGTATCACGCAGCGGATAGTTGGTGTCGTAGTGGCCGGCGATCACGATGATGCCGTCGCGCGTTCCGGGAAACTTGGCGATGATGTTGCGCACCGGCAGCTTCCCTGCTGGAGTGTCAGCGACGAAGGCATCGTCCTCAACCTCATCGCCCTTGAAATGCGAAAGAATGTATTGCTCAAGTTTTTTGTGATTGGCGCTGCCGATGGGCCGGGGCCCGAAGGCCACTACCTCTTTGACGTACTGCATGGTGCGGGCAGAATTAATAGAAGCAGACTCAGCGCCGGCAGATCCTAAAAGTAGAAATGCCAGCAACCCAGCAATCAGCCAACGGCTGAATTCTGAGTGCTGAATGGTGAGTGCTAACTTCATTTTTTCTTCTTGGCCGTTCGCGCCCGCCGCTGCTTGGGATGCACGAAGTACGCAATTCCTATACTCAGCACATACAGCACGATCATGGGCGCGGCGAACACGCACATGTTGAGAATGTCGGTGGTCGGCGTAAGGATGGCCGCGAGAGTAAAGATCGCCAGAATCGAATAGCGCAGGTTACGCCACATCCACCCGGCCGTGACCACTCCCATCAAGGCGAGGAAGAACACAAGAATCGGCAGTTCGAAAACTGCCCCCAATCCCAGAATGATCGTCAGGAAAAGGTCGGTGTACTCGTTGATGGTGATCATCGGCTGGAACTGCTTGCCGTAGCCGATCAAAAATTCGAGCGCCTGCGGATAGACCAGCTTGTAACCAAAATAGCCGCCCGCTACGAACAGGGCGATGGTGCTGATCATGAACGGCACTACGTAGGTGCGTTCGTTGCGATACAGGCCGGGAGCGATGAACATCCAGACCTGATAAAGAATGAATGGTGCGGCGACGAAAACGCCGGCCATCAGGCCGATTTTCAGATAAAGATTGAATGGCTCAGTGGGGCTGAGGTAGACCAGTTTCTCCGGCATCCCATTGCGCTTCAGCGCAATCATGATGGGCTGCTGCATTAGGCCGAAGATGCGTTCGGCGTATCCCCAACAAACAAAGAACCCTACAGCGACCGAAATGATGGAATAGATGATGCGCTTGCGGAGCTCCTCGAGGTGCTCGAGGAAACTCATCGCTGGCATCTGCTCGGGAACGTCTTCGTCTGAGCTGGCAGTGATCTCAGGCATCGGGTGCCTTGGTCAACGGGGCGGGCTCCGCGTGCGTCTCAGGCGAAAACGACAGCTGCTCCATGGGCTCGGACGGCACCGGATCGGATTGCATCGGCTCGGCGTGCATAGGCTCGGCATCCACCGGCTCAACATGGGTTTCCGATGCCAAAGACAGTTGTTCTACAGGCGGTGCCGGGGGCTCGGGACCTATCGACAACGCGGCAACCGCGCCTACCGGAGGTTCGGGCGGCAGAATCTGGGGCTCGGTATCCCGCTCGAGCTGGGCAATCTCGCTTTCGATCTGGGACTTGAACTCGTTCGAAGCCCGCTTGAATTCATTCAGCGCCCGGCCAATCTGGCGGCCAACTTCGGGCAGCTTTTTGGGCCCAAAGATCAACAAGGCAATCAAAAACAGGAAAATCATCTCTGGGAAGCCCAAATTCATGGCCTAATCATAACCCCGTAACCGATTGCCAGCAAACCGCACGCCTACAACATTATTGGCCTGTTAGGTTTCGATAATCCGGAACCGCTTTTCCGCAAATTGCATCCAATAAAATAATGCCAAAGGTGTTGACCAAGGGTTACTTAGGGCAGTCCTATCTAGGGGCTTTGGCGCGTTTAGAAGTGCTATACTCCGACAAATATTCACTCTCGGGACACTTACTCTCGATCGAAGGAATTCACGATGGCTGGTAGTTCACGTCGCACCCTCTTAAGCGTAGTTTTTTTTCTCGCGGTTTGCGGTTGCCTGGGCATGCTCTTCGCGCAAAAAGCGCCAACCATGGCCAGCAGCGGGGACGCCGACGTTCGTGACAGCGTTCATCAGTTCAGCCAGGTCTACGACGTGGTCGAGCAGAACTATGCCGAGCCGGTGAATCCCGATAAAGCCATCTACAACGGCGCTATCCCGGGACTGCTGCATGTGCTCGATCCGCACTCCAACTTTTTCGATCCCAAGTCGTACTCGCTGTTGAAAGAAGACCAGCGCGGCAAGTACTACGGCGTGGGAATGACCGTCGGACCCCGCAACAATAAAGTTATCGTCATCGCACCATTCGTGGGGACCCCGGCGTACCGCGCGGGAATTCATCCCGGCGACATCATCATCGCCGTCGATGGCAAAGCCACCGACAACATGAGCACTGGCGATGTAGCTGATCTGCTCAAGGGACCCAAGGGCACCACCGTTCACATCACCATGTTGCGCGAAGGCACCGACAAGCCGCTGGAGTTCGCGGTGATTCGTGACGAAATTCCGCGCTACAGCGTTGACCTGCATTTCATGATTCGTCCGGGCATCGGCTATATGCACGTGACCGGATTCAACGAAACCACGGAACACGAAGTTTCGGATGCGCTCGACCAGATGGGCGACCTGAAGGGACTGATTCTCGATCTTCGCCAGAACCCCGGCGGACTGCTCACCGAGGGCGTGGGCGTAGCCGATAAGTTTCTGCGCAAGGGACAGCTCATCGTTTCCCACCATGGACGCGCCTCCGCGGAGAAGCGTTGGACCGCGACCAAGGGCAACGGTGGTAAGGAATATCCACTGGTTGTGCTGGTCAATCGCGGAACTGCTTCGGCGGCTGAGATTGTCAGCGGCGCGATTCAAGATCATGATCGCGGCCTGATCGTTGGCGAAGTCACCTTCGGCAAGGGTCTGGTGCAAACCGTGTTCCCGCTCTCCGAGAACACCGGCCTGGCTCTGACTACGGCGAAGTACTACACGCCCAGCGGACGCCTCATCCAGCGTGATTATTCGAACATTTCGCTCTACGACTACTACTACAACCGCGACAACAGCGGTGAGATCAACAGTAAAGACATCAAGCTCACCGACAGCGGACGCACCATGTACGGTGGTGGCGGAATTACTCCTGACGTAAAGATTCCTCAAATAAAGAGCAATCATTTCCAGGACACCACGCTTCAGCACTACGCCTTCTTCAACTTCGCCAAGCACTACAGCATTTCGCACCACGTCACCAAGAGCTTCGAAGTCGACGACGTTCTGCTTCAGGACTTTCGCAAGTTCATGGACGAGCAGAAAATTCCTTATTCCGAAGCCGACATGCTGGAAAACAACGACTGGATCCGCTCCAACATCAAGAGCGAGCTCTTCGTCGATGCTTTCGGTCAGGAAGAAGGCTTAAAGGTCAGGGCGGAAGGCGATCCGCAGGTACTGAAAGCTCTCGAGCTCTTGCCGCAAGCCAAGACCTTGGCTGAGAATGCGCGCAAGGTCATCGCCGAGCGCACCTCCGCACGGGTTATTAACCGGTAGATTTTTTGTAGATCAAAGGCCCGGGCTTTCGAGCTCGGGCTTTTTGTTTGCTGCGAGCAGCAATCAGCATTCGGCACTCGGTATTCAGTGCCCCGGATGTTCGTCGGCGGTTGTCCCATCATCATCAAGGGCTGAATGCTAAGTGCTAAGTGCTGAACGCTGATTTTTCTGTTTCTTTGAAGTCCTTCTCCGAGGTAGCACTCAGCATTCAGTGCCCGACCGTTCGTGGCGGTTATTCATTGCTATCAAGGACTGAATGCTAAATGCTGAGTGCTGAATACTGCTCTCCCTCAACTCTCGGCTGCAAGTGATAGACACCACAGTATCTTTCGTGCGTTGACTTAGCGTGGGAATCCGCCCAGAATAGGCCAGAGCAAGCTCCATGGCCCATTGCCTCCCCTGCCCGCAAAACGTGAAAGCAGCGCGCGTGCGCGGCGCATGAGCGATGCGCTCTGGGTCCTGGCGGGAATTCTAGCTCTGGCCGCCGGCTACACAGACTGGCGCTGGAGAAGAATTCCAAACTGGCTGACGGTGCCGGGACTGGTAGTGGGCATCGGAGCCAACGCCTTCACCCAAGGCTGGACAGGCGTTAAATCGTCGCTGCTCGGAGTTGGCCTGGGACTGGCGTTGCTGTTGCCGCTGGTTCTGGTGCGCAGCCTGGGCGCAGGCGACTGGAAGCTGGCCGGCGCGTTAGGCGCATTCGTAGGCCCACAGCGGCTGATCGCGGTTTTGTTGGGTACAATCCTGGTAGCAGGATTGATGGCGATCGTTCTAATCATCGCCAAGCGGCGCGTAGGACAAACGGCAAGAAACATCTGGCAAATGCTGGTGGCCTTAGTAAGATTTCACATGCCGTCACGAGAAGTATCGCTGGACAATCCCGAGTCGCTAAAGATTCCCTTCGGGGTGGCGATGGCGGCGACAGTAGTAGCAATGGCAGTCGGACACATGGCGAGGGTGGGATAGCGATTTGAGGTCAGCTCTCAAAAATCTGCGCGCTGTAGCAGTCAACGAAGGCGGAAGCCAAATCGCCGAGGCGGCATTCGTGCTACCGCTGTTGTTCATGATCCTGCTGGGAATCATGTCGTTTGGCCGGGCATTTAATGTCTACTCGACGATCACGCGCGCCGCCCAGGATGGAGCAGCTATGGCAGCTAGGTCGGAATGCAGTGGCGCATGCGGCAACGCCCTGACCGACCCAACCAATGACGTAGCAAAAGCGGTGACTGCGACCCTTAAGGCTTCCAAAGTGACGCCTGCTCAAGTTGCAACCTACATTTTGCCCTCGGAACCAACAGCCTGCACAGGCTTCGCTTCAGGAGGTTGTTCCACAGAGTCAGGCAGCAAGATCAGGATTTGCCGGAATGTAAAAATAAACGCCCCAGGGACCGGCCCTCAACAGTGCGGAGCGATTGTGAGCTTTCAATATCCATACCATATCCAAATTCCCTTTGCTTCCATCAATCTCACGGATATCCAAATGACCGCTGTAGCGGAGCGGCAGATGGAAAATTAATGGAAATCGATACCTCGAAAATTCGACGCCCGGAAGAAAGATTGACCTCGTCGCATGGAAGCGGCGACGACGATGTGAGAAGTCCTTTCTCACACTGGAAGAAACTCTGGAGCGACTCCGCCGCCAATCAGATTGCCGAGTTTGCAATCTCGTTGCCGCTGCTATTGGTACTTGCGGTAGGAATTTTTGACTTTGGTGCCGCCTTTACAGTTAAGGAAAAGCTAACGAATATTGCGCAAACAGCGGCCCGAGTCGGTGCCGCCCAACCTTCGAACGATCTCACGGTGACCTCGAGAAACTGCAATCAGTTGGTGTCGGTTTGTGCGGTTCGAGATGTCGTTGATCGAGCCCTCCTTGACAACAATCTAAAGGATTGCGGACTGTCCGCCAGAAGTCCCAGATCCAGTGGCAACTTATCCTGGACGATAACGGCCAACAGCGGTTGTCCGACGGCACTAACCCTGAGGATCGAGAGGGGCCATGTATACCAAGCTACCCTTGCGACTCCATTCCCCGCAGATCAGTTGCAAATCGTGGGCACTCGAGTCACGCTCACCTATCCGTATCAATGGCAATTCAACAAAGCGCTCGGTCTGCTCGGCGCCAATTTTTCAGGACCCGCCCAACTGACCACGGTTGCGGTCGTACAAAACTTGAACTAGGAGCATCGAATGAAAATCAAAGATGCCTCCAAACGCAAAGAGGAACAAGGACAAACCATCGCACTAGTGGCGTTATCCCTGGTCGCGCTCGTGGGCCTTGCGGCGCTTGCGATTGACGTTTCCTCTTTGTATGTGTCAAAAAACGAGGCTCAAAGTGCGGCAGATGCCGCTGCGTTGGCGGGTGCGCGCATGTTCTCCAGTTCCTCATTCGTCAGCAGGCCAACTGTCTTCAACGAATCAGATCTTTGCGTATCAGGTAATCCAGGATCTGGAGCCGCCGTAAACCAACAGGCGATGGCTACGGCAAACCAAAACTCGATTTCAAACCGAACCGCTGCGATTACCGATATCAACTGCGTCTTTGCAACTGGGAATCCACAGGTAACCGTCACTGTAAAACAGGACAACATCAAGACATTTTTTTCCCGGCTGTGGAATAGCGGCAATACTTCCGTAAGTGCGAAGGCAACGGCTGAGGCATACAACGCTTCCGGGCAAACAGTACCGGTGCAGGTAGTCGGAGCAAAACCATGGGCTCTGGCGAATTGCGATCAGGGAAACACGACAGGCACGCCTAATCCCAATTGCCCCGGATTTTCGGTCTTTGTTAAAAACGACGGATCGCTTGAGAATGGCGGCGCATTTATCGGTGAGGTTATTCCACTTGCGAAAGTGGGGTCTGGTGACACTCCGACAGCAGATAGCTTCTACCCTCTCAATTTTGGACCGACGGCAACCAGTTGCCCACGATTTGGCGGCCCGGTCTGTACCAGTGACGCCTCCTATCGCGACGACATTCAATGTTCAAGTCCGGTACAACTCACGTGTGGAAAGTCAATTGGTGCTGGTGGAACCAGCATACTGGGAAGTGGATACGGGGCCGAAACAATAGGAGCAACGAAATGCCTGATCCACGCCGATGCAGACAATAGCCTAAATGCTGGACAGGATAGGTTTGCGCCGACAGGTGGAAGCGCTCCCATAACCATCGCGGCCGGCGCTCACAACCCCAACTCATCTTTGGCGGGTCAGACCAATATCAGCCGCAGTGATTCGATCGTGACGGTACCGCTATTCAACGGCGCGAACCTTTGCCCCAGCCCGACTGGGCCTTGCACCGGTTCCACAACCATCATCGGTTTTATGCAACTCGGTATCCGGCAAACTTGCACCAATCCGGCTGCGTGCCTTTCCGCCAAAGCCGGCCAGACCACCAGCATGGAAGCAGTAATTCTGAACGCGGTAGGATGTAGTTCAACAACCGCCGCGGTTTCAGGCGGTGGCGGCTCATCGCCTATCGCAGTGAGATTGATCAATCCCTAGTTCCGCGTTTTCTTGTCAATAGCTAGAAATTACACGATTGCTCCCAACCCCTTATGACGATTGGAAATATATTGTTGGCGGCGATGTCCCATTTTGCCTGCCGGAATTGCTAGACTTGATATAGAG
>DATBAT010000352.1:0-7861 GCA_036271375.1 Terriglobales bacterium | reverse complement strand
AGCGATGGACGAGCGGAACACAAGGTCCCTCGGCTTCGCTCGGGATGACAGGGCTGAAATGTGGGCACGGGCACCAGGGCCAGTTCCGACAAAATTATTTCCATGCTCTGGTTTTGAGGCATTTTCTTTCGCCCCCTTCGGGGCTTTGTCGCCTGGCGTTTTCCCAGGGCTAACGCTCTGGGCTGCAATCTTTCGCCGATTCGCGGCTTCCCTGTTCGCGCCGCTCGCCCGACTTCGCTCGGGATAACACGACCTAAGGTACGATACGTCCGCTTAGACGTAGCGGAGCTACGTCTCTACGAGGCATTGTTAGGCTGCGTAGGCTTCTATCAGGCTGCGCAGGCCTTGGTTCATTGGGGGCAGGTAGTCGTCCCAGCCCCATTCGCCTTTGCGCACAGGGAAATCCGGGTAGCGACGTTGCACTTCTTCTTCGAAGTAGCCGCCCATGCGCGCCATTACTTTTAGATTCTTGACGACGGTGCGGCCTATGCCGGAGGCTATCATCTCGCCTTCGGTGGCTAGTTTTAGCAATGCGGCCAGGAGCCGCTGCTCTAAATCTGGGTCGTCCACGTTCATCAGCAGATCCTGATGGCCGCGCTCGCGCATCAGGTTGCGGATGCGTTCGTCCATGGTGATGCCCGCGGATGGCACGAGACCGGGCATCGAAGTTACGATGCCGTGATAGCGTGACGAGGCCATCATGTGGCAGGAGCGCAGAATGCTGACCATCTCCCACATGTTGTATTGGTCAGAGGTGAAGATAGGTACGCCGCCAAGACGCTCGGAGATGGGACGGGCGGCACGGGCATCGAGGCGTTCGGTGGCGGCGAGTACCACGAACACGTTTCTTTGTTTGCGGAACGCGTCAACGGCGTTACCGATGCTGGTCAAATAGTGCTTCAACGCGCGGTCGGATTCAGGGCCCGAGTTGTGAAAATACATTGAGCGATAGTGGCTGTCTTTGTAGGCTCCGGCGATTCCGTGTAGCGCGAACTTTCCGACTGAGGCTTTCACTGGCCACTCAAACGGATTGATTGGGCAAACGACCAGCACAGGAGTTTTTCCATCCCAGCCAGAGTCGGTCAGCACTTTGTGTCCGAACTCTGGAGGGGCGGGCTCGAAGGTCCAGGCGGTGTCGGTGCCTAGTTCAGTGGGAACGCCCAGCTCGCGAAGCACTACCCTTGATTCTTCGTTACGGGTGATGACCATCGACTTCTGGCAATAGCGGCCGCACATCTTCTTTACTAACGGATCCATGTGTCCGGCTTCGGAGCCGTAGCCGACGGAGAGTTTATTTTGCGCGGCGGCGATTCCCAGCGAACCGATCATCATGGTGGTCAGAGCATTGGCGAATTTGCTTTTGAACGCGGAGCCCTCGCAGGCGATGACGCCGTGGTGCCTGGGCACTTCGTCGTAGAGAAACGGCGGGAAGATGTCGGGTAGATGGACCTGCGTGGTGTTCTCGAAGTATCCGTCGGTGAACTTGAAGTTCTGGCTCATCACGCTGAAGTCGACTTGATCGGGGCCGAGGATGTGACGGAGCTGACGGAGCATTTCTTCCACGCGAACGTCAGAGCCCATGTTGCGCGCACCGTTGTATCCGGCGAATAGCAGTTTTAACTTTTCGCCCGGCTGCCAGGGTTTGCCTTTGCCCAGCATCCATGCGGCTTTGGAACGCTCAATAAGGCCGCTAACCCAGGCCTCGAGGATGAAATCCATCATGCGGCAGTACCTCCCGCATGCGCCGGCCAATCTTCGTAATGGTAAGAAAATTTGGAGTCGCGGCTGAACTTGAGCAGCGGGAAACTGTACTCGGAAAACGGCACTGGCTTGCGGCCTAGCTCGGTGGTCACGCGGGTGTTGTCGAAGACCGTGTTCCAAACGAGATATGGAACGAAAACTTTCATCAGCGAACCGGCGTAGCCGATCTTGCCTTTGCGATCAGCCATCCAGTGGACGACTTTGGTGAACGGCTTTTCGAGGCTGGGGATGAACATCGGCTTGCTCTTGCCTTGCGCTGCTGCGAGGGCGGCGGTCAGTTCACGGAAAGTCTGCGAACTGGTTCCGGAGGAGAGATGGTAGATGTCGTAGTTGGTCTTTTCTTTCTGGTGGAGCGTGGCGACGGCGTCGGCGACGAAGTCGACGTTCACGATGTCGATCTTGTCATTGGGCCGAAACGGCAGCACCGGGAGGCCGGCCAGAAATACGAAGGCCTTCACCATGTCGAACTGCGTGGTCTGCGCGTAACGGCTGTCGCCTAGCACTATGCTGGGACGGAAAATTGTCTTGGGCGTATCCGGAAGAAGCTGGCGAATCATGTGCTCGCAGAATTTCTTGGTGCGGGCGTAGGGATCGTAGTCGGAGCGTGCCCAGTCGATTGAAGCGTCCTCGGTCACGACTTCGTTGCTGCGTACACCGGCAACCGCCACCGTGCTGACATGGCTGAAGCGGCGCAGGCCGTGATGATTCTTCGCGTGCAACGCCAACTGCAACACTTCCAGAGTTCCGCGCAGGTTCACGTTCAAACAGCTTTTCTCCGATTTGCGATTCAGCGAGGCGGCACAGTGAATGATGGAATCGGTGGTCTCCACCAGCTTGCCGTAATCGTCATCGGCCAAGCCGAATTGTGCTCCCGTAAGATCGCCGCGAAAAATTCTTATGTGCGAATGCAGGTGCTCGGAGAACTTCGGGAAATCCATGTGGAGCTGAAAGGCCTGCCACAAGCGGACTTCGGCTTCATGCTGGCTCTTGGCGCGAACCAGAAGATTCAGCGGGTCTTTGTAACCATCCAGCAGATTGGCGGCGATGTGAGCGCCGATGTATCCGGTCGAGCCGGTCAGGAATATCGCCACGTTGCTCCGTTGGTGCCAGTTTTTACGGCTTCGCCATCGGCCGAGAATTGGAAATTGCGCGCCGGACGCGCTTCAAGTGGACGGCCTTCGATTAGCGGATAGGTCCACTTGCGCAGCGCGGGAATGTGGACGTTGATCCAGTAATCCCACCAGTCGAGCTGGCGAGTGGTGTATCCGAAGTCTGCTTTTTCTTCTTCGATCAGCGCGTGCGAAAGCAATTCCACGTTGTCGGCCTGGAAGTCCTGCTCGTTGTGCAGAATGAACGGTTCGAACAGTTGAATTAGTTTTTCTACGCGCTCCAAGCTGCGCTCAGTGCGGGCAAGTGGCTTGCGCTTGAGCGGCAGCGGGGCCATGACGGCGCGGATCGATCTGATGATCGCCTTTTGCGCTGGGGCCGACATGCGCTGGTAGCGTTCCTTGGAAACAGGAATCGCGTCGAAACGCAGACGAAGCCAGTACTCGAGCCCCTCTTGCGCGCGATAGTGCTTGCGATGGGCCAGCGAGGTCAGCTCAATCGACCGGCGCATGTCGCAGGGGTTGGTGACCGAGCTGGCGATCTGATAGATGGTGTCGTTGCGGCGTTCGACGATGGCGGCAGCGACCAGTGTCATGGCCGCGCAAACTTCGTCTACCGGGACGATATCCAGGCGCTTGTTTTCGTTTGAGGGTAGCTGGCGGAAATAAGTTCCCAACAGGTACGACAACGATGCTGAGGTATTGATGCCTTCATTCCATCCGGGAAATGGCTTATGGGTGGAGGTTTCGACGATCGCGGGACGAAGAATCGCTATCGGTAATCCTGCGCCGTATTTGTAGATCAGCGATTCAGCCAGGCTCTTGGTCAGCGTGTAAGTGTTGGGCCATCCCAACTCGATGGCGCGCTGAGTGCCGGCTTCGGTCAGATGTTCACGCAGCCAGCGGATGCGGTTCTTGCGGATTTGAATCTCGAGCGCCGCGCCGCTTAGATTCTTGGCGGCATGCTCTTTGTCGAGCGCCTGACGCGTCAGGTCGCCGGTGACCTCGGACCCTTCCGCCTTCTGCTCAGCATTGGTGACCAGGTCATGCAGGGACTTCCACTCTCGTTCGGCGTCAAATCCCGCGACGTGTTTTGGGGTGTAGTTGGGACGAAGACGCTCATCCACGCGGCCGTCGCGCGCTCCAGTCACGTAGCAAGTGGAGAGATGCAGCAGTCCAGCGTGATCGCATTGCCGGATGAACTCGACCACGTGGATGGCAGCATCGACGTTGGTGGCAAGCGCGTCGCGCAGGTCGGGATTGAAATCGGTGAGGCCTGAGCTATTGATGATGAGGTCGAGATTCTTGCGCAGCGACAGCGAGCCTTCTGTAGACAACCCCAGCCCCGGCTGGGTTACGTCTCCCTCAATCACCTCTACCCGCTCACTGATGAAGCGCGGCAAGTCGGCGCCGTAACGTTCGTAGAGCGGATCGAAGACCGGCGAGTCTTCCACCAGCTTTTCGAAACGCTTGGCTGCGGGACTCGACTTCTGGCGGCGAATGAGCAGATAAATCTTGGCGATGTCGGGGATATCCATCAGCGTGTTAACCAGCCAAACTTTGCCGATGAATCCGGTGACGCCTACCAGCATGACATGCTTGCCCGATAGAGCTTTGCGGACCGAAAGCGGCTCGGTATGGCGCTTGTCGTCGAAGTGAACGATTGGGCGCTCGGGCGCGCTGACTACGCGAATGGCCGGAACGATGGCGCGCTCCAGGCTTTCCACATGAGGGAGCGCAAGATCTTTCACCAGGCGCTGGCGGTGACGCTTGCCGTCGGGGCCGGCAGCGGAGATCCATGCGAACAAGCCGCGCGAGCGAATTACGGGCGACTGTAACCTGCCTGTAGCAATGCCGTCGCGGAATTCGAGCCGGTTGGCAATGATCCACTTGACGCCGAGATGTTGGGCTAAAGGGCGGGTTACGTGATCCAGTCCCTGACTGACCAGCACCACTTTGGCGCCAGACTCAACCAGGGCGGCCAACTGGCGAACACCATCCTGCTTCAGATGGGGCTGGACTTTGTATTTAAAATATTCCTCGCCCAGCAGGTCGAGGCGGTCGCGGCTGATTCCCCGCAGGACGGTGTGCACGACTTTCATAGCAAACGACCGGTTCAGGGCGTAAAGCAACGGTCGCAGAATGGCCATTAAGAGGACCAAGCCACGGCGCACCCAGCGCTCCAGGAAGGTTTGCGCGTTCCAGGTAAAGAAGGCGATGGGGCGGACGGTGGTCAGCTCCAATAGGCTGCCCTCGACGCGCCAATAAACAGGCGAATTCCCCGGAATTTGAGATGGCTGGCTCAAGCGTTCAAAAGCTAAGCCCATACCCACCAAAGCGCAAGGCCGGATATAAGGCAACCTATTGTAAACAATTGTTGGCAAAGGGCGAAGGTGACAAAGCCGCTACCGGGCCGATCGGCAATGAATTCCCTGCTCACGTAGTTTTTTCATCGTGACAGCTGTAATACATAGATTCTTGTAGCACTTGCAAACCATTGTTTTTTCGAGACTTACGAGCCTTCCACAGGACCTCGGTTTGGAACGCCCGGTGCACTATGAATGGGCGTACTCCCCCGCAGGACAATTGCTCAATCGCCTTCTCGGGAGGACCAACTTTATGCCACGGATTCTCACTTCAACTCTGGCCGGTTTGATTTTGCTTGGTACCGCCAACGCCCAAACGTCTGCCCAAGCTTCGGGTTTGCAAAATACTTCAGTTTCCACCAACCAAGCCAGCGCGGCGTCTTCGAACAGCACCAAGGTATCGAAGGGCGGCTCAACCGCCGCCAGCCAAGTGCAGTCGGGCAGCACGGTGCACGCTGAACTCGCGAAGCCGGTGGATGTCCGCAAGAACAAGCCGGGAGACGAAGTAGTCGCCAAGACCACGCAGGACGTGAAATCCAACGGCAAGGTCGTGATTCCGCGCGGGTCGAAAATCGTGGGCCACGTGACCGAGGCCAAGGCACGGACCAAGGGCCAGCAGGATTCTTCTTTGGGGTTGGCGTTTGATCACGCCGTTTTGAAGGACGGGACTACGGTTCCTGTCACGTTTGCGGTGCAAGCCATTGGGAATTCCTCGGCAGCGGCACAGGCGCAGGATGACTCGATGATGGCTTCGAGCACGGCAATGGCAGCCGGATCAGCGTCTCCTGTGCGGTCGACCGGTGGTGGATTAGTCGGCGGCGTGACGTCCGCGACTGGCGGTGTGACCAACACGGCGGTGGGAACTACAGGATCTGTAGGCAGCGTGGGCGGAGCCGTTTCCGCTCCGTTGTCGGCCAGCAGTCAAGGCGCGGTTGGAATGCCAAACTTCAATCTGGCTTCCTCCGCAACGAATTCGACTTCCAGCATGATCACCTCGAATACCAGCAATGTCCGCCTGGACAGTGGTACCGAGATGATCCTGAGGGCAAACCAGTAGCTCCCTGCCTCCGGAGCTACGCGGTAGGGCGGCGTTTGGGCGCGCCGCCCTTTTTGTTTTTTTCGCATTGGAAAGTCTTCAACCACAGAGTGCACGGAGATTCACAGAGAAGAGCGGAAATGGCTCGCTCTGTGTGTTTGTGGGGAATGGTTTTGATCGCGCTACAATCAGCCCATGAAATTAGCGGCAATTGCATCAGCTCTGGGCGCGGTTCTGGAAAACGGATCACCCGACACGGAAATCACCGGCGTCGCAGGTATTGAAGAGGCTGGCCCGGGACAAATTACGTTTGTATCTAATCCACAGTACATCGCCAATGCCAAGACCACGAAAGCCGCGGCGGTGATCGTAGCCGAGAAGTTTCCCGCGATCCCGACGGCGGTATTGAAGAGCAAGAATCCTTACCTCTCGTGGGCGAAGACGATTGAGCTTTTTTACCAGTCCCCCAAATATGCGCCGGGGATTCATCCCACGGCGGTGGTCGATCCCTCGGCGAAGATCGGTGCAAACGTGCACCTTGGCCCATACGTTGTGATCTCTGAAGATGTGGAGATCGGCGCTGACTCGGTGTTGCTGGCGCACGTGGTCATCTATCGCGGCGTAAAGATTGGCAGGGGACTTTTTGCCCATGCGCATTCCGTGGTGCGAGAGTTTTGCCGGTTGGGCGATAACGTGATTCTGCAAAATGGCGCGATCATCGGCGGGGACGGTTTTGGCTTCGCCAAGGATGATGACGGGCACTGGTACAAGATTGTGCAGGCGGGACCGACGGTGTTGGGTAGCGACGTAGAGGTGCAGGTGAATTCATGCATCGACCGCGCAAGTGTCGGCGAAACCTACATTGGCAATGGAGTGAAGATCGACAACCTGGCGCAGATTGGCCATGGATCGCGGGTGGGAGATGACACGCTGTTGTGCGCGCAGGTTGGTCTCGCGGGATCGACCGAGATTGGCAAGAGCGCAATTCTTGCCGGGCAGGTGGGCGTCGCCGGGCATTGCAAGATTGGCGACAAGGTCGTCATTACCGCGCAGAGTGGGACGCATGGCGATATTCCCGCGGGATCGATGATCAGCGGATCCCCAGGATTCGATCACAAACAGTGGTTGCGTTGCACGGCGGCGTTTCCAAAGTTGCCGGAGATGGCAAAGGCGTTGCGGGCGCGGGAGAAGAAGTAGGTTAGTGTCTTTCGCCCTTTCAGGGCTCGGTCAGTTGATGCTAACCCAGGGCTTACGCCTGGGCTGGGCTGCATTCTTGCGCCACTCCGCGTCTGGCGTTCGATAGCCCGCTACCACACTAATTCGGGCTAGGCGGCTTTTTGCTGGAATTCTTCGGGCAGGCCGCTGTTGATGACCTCGCGCACTTTGGCCTTAAGCTCATCCCGCCCGCCAAAATCCTTAGGCTCGATCGGATCGTGGAAAATTACCGTGACCTTTCCGCGCTTGATCGCAAACCGTCCCTTGGGCATCACGTGGTGAGTGCCAACGATGGTGACGGGAACCACTGGAACTCCGCATTCAGCCGCCAAGTAGAACGGGCCTTTCTTGAAGGGCAGCAACCTTCCGTCGAAGGA
>DATBAT010000351.1:0-8558 GCA_036271375.1 Terriglobales bacterium | reverse complement strand
CGGCGCGGCACCGTCGGCTTAAAACCAGCCAGCGAAATAGTTGGTCGGCATGGTTTTCGCCGGATTGGTGGCTAGTATAGAGCGCGAACGCCGGAGCAGGACTTAGTATTCGTTCGAGTTCCGGCGGAAAATCTTCCAGAGTCGATTTCATCTGCTCTCGCAGATCGCCGCGCAGCCAGTCAGCCAGCGGAGGAGTGAATCCGCGTTTGCCGCGCCAGCGAATTCGGTCGGAAACCCAATCCGGCAATGCTCGGCGCAGCAAAGCTTTCCCAAGGCCGCGTTCGAAGTGATATTCATCGGGCAAGGTCCTCACGAACTCGACCAGCGTCCGGTCGAGAAACGGCGTACGGCATTCCAACGCGCTACGCATACTGGCGCGGTCAACTTTCACCATAATCTGTTCCGGCAAGTAGCTCATGGTGGCCGATTCAATCGCCGAACGCGGAAACGCCAGGCGGGCGTGGCGTCTGGCCGCAGTCTCGAGTTCGGATATACCCTGCAACGCCTCGGTGCGCGCTTCCGGAAGAAAATAACTGGGCACCTTCCCGTACGGATAAGGCGCCCGCAACAAATCCTCATCGCTGTGCGATAAAAAAGTGAGCGGCCCAATGCCCCTCCATGATTTCTTCCAGACCTTCAACGCGGCCCGGCCGGCAAGATTTACGCCAGGAAACCGGCGAATACCATGCCGAGAATAGTGACGAAAGAGGTTGGTATAACCTCCGAAACATTCGTCCCCACCATCTCCGGAAAGCACCACCGTACACATTTTCCGCGCCTCACGGCATACTGCAAAAGTCGGAAACATTGAGTAGTCTCCGAACGGCTCGTCAAAGTGATCGATGAGGGCGTCGAAAGAACTAAGTATTTCCGGTGTCGAAAAACGTACTTCGTGGTGATCAGTCCCAGCCTGTTCCGCGACCTCGCGAGCGAAAGGCGCTTCATCCAAGAGTTCGCTCTCAAATGAAGCGCAAAACGTACTGAACTTGGTGGACGGCGCAATCTCTTTCAATGCAGTCACTACGAAGGTTGAATCTATCCCTCCTGAGAGAAATGCCGCGACCGGTACATCGCTGCGCAGCCGTATGCGAAGAGATTGCAGCAAGTGTTCTCGAACACGCTCCACCGCATCGTCCCGGCTGATTCGCGACGAATTTCCTTCGGGCGGGAGTTCAGGTACGTAGTATCTCCAGGTCTTCCCGCCGGATTTCTCGCCGACAACCATGGCCTCGCCGGCCATCAGTTTCCGCACCCCGTGAAGATGAGTGCGAGGCGCAGGAATATACCCGAGCGTTAAAAACTGAGCGATAGCGGCTACATCGAATTCACGATCCACTCCGGAAAGCGAAAACAACGCCTTCATTTCTGAAGCAAAAGCTACGCCAGACCGGCCTTTCAGGGCCGTCCAATACAGAGGCTTCTCACCAAACCGGTCACGCGCTAGGAAGATCGTCCCCTTGCGTTCGTCAAGAATGGCAAAGGCAAACATTCCTTCCAAGTCATCCAGAAGTTCGGTTCCTTTATCTTCGTAAAGATGCACCAGGACTTCGCAATCACTTTGCGAAGCGAAACGATGACCCTTGGCAATCAGTCGCTGGCGCAACTCGATGTAGTTGTATATCTCGCCGTTGCAGATTACCCAGACGGATTGGTCTTCATTGCTGAGCGGCTGAGTGCCGCATTCCAGGTCGATGATCGCTAACCGCTCGTGGCCCAGCAGACAATGTTTAGCCGAGCGTTCGAGGCAAACGTGGCCATCGGGTCCACGATGGCGCAAACGCCGGCCTGCTTCTTGCGCCCATGAATAGTCACTTTCACCAAGAACCTGGCCCGGGCTAAAGATTCCGTAGATTCCGCACATCAGTCTCTCCGCCGTCGTGCAACAACTTCTTCGAAAACACTCTGCCACTGCCTGGTAATTTCATCCCAGTCGAAATGGCCGGCATGTTCGATAGCTGCCTTGGACATTGAGCATCGCAATTCTGGGTTCCCAAGTAATTCAGAAAGCCGGGTGCCCATTTCTTCGTGGGATCCCGCCAGAAAACCGGTGCGTCCATTGATCACGTAATCGGCATGGTATCGGTCTAACGCGACGCTGGGAAGTCCACAAGCGGCGGCCTGTCCGAGTACCTGCGGATGGCCTTCCACTTCACTAGGGAAAAAGAAGACATCGGCGGAGCGCATTTCTTCTCCCAGTTCAGACTGCGAAAGATGGCCAATAAAACTGATGTTCTGGCAGTTCAGTTCATGAGCCAGCTTTCGGCAGTTATCCAGTTCTTCCCCGATGCCAGCAAGCCGGAATTCGACATTGGGCCGCACTGCCGCAGCGCGTACCACAACATCTACCCGCTTGTACGGGCGAAAGGAACCTGCATAAAGCGCTCTGAGACTGGATCCTCCTGGCCGTCTATTCTCCGCGGGGAAAAAGGCCTTGCGATTGATGCCATTGTGAATTGTGCGAATTTTTGTGCCGGTGCGCTTTTCCAAAACCGAAGAAAGATAACTGTTGTTCCCAAAGACCGCATCCGATTGACGAACCATACGCACCATCGTTGGCCGCAGGATCGCATCATCGAACGAACCGGATACGACATGCGAGACGATCGCAGCCGGAGACCGAAACTTGCGCTTGCTCCAGAAGAGGGCGCTATCTAGTGGTCCAGCGTGAGGGTAGAAATAGATGTCCGGCTGAAACTTCATGCATCTGGTGAAGATGTTTACCGCATTCCCGTGCCGCAACCACGGCAAAAACTCCGTATTTGAGCGCTCTGTCAAACGGCAGTCCGGAGCGCCCTTGCAAAGCATTAATACCCTGAACCTGTCAGGCGGCAGTCGCGCAACGATTTCTTTCACCGTCAATGCCTGCGCGTTGGTAATTTCCGCGTCGGCATAGGAAGGGGTGAAAACTTTAATCATTCTGAAACCACTTTTAGTATTGATCGCCAGACAAGTCCTCGGCCTAGGTCTTCACTGAAACGGAAATCAGGTAGGGGCTTCCGTACCGATTTCCGATGTTGTCCAGTCGGGTCATCCGCAGAAGTTTCTGAAAAGCCCGCGAACCGAACTGAAGTGCCGTTGGCAACTGATAAGTTGGGCGAAATGTTTTCTGATAATCGCAATGAAGAACGCGGAGGCCGGCTTTCTCTAACGTATCTCGCAAAGTTTGCTTATTCATCAACGCGAAACGATGAATTCTAAGCACTTCCGGAGCAAACCACCCGCACAATAGCTTGTGGATGTGCGTGAGGTTAGGGAAGAAAATGACCACATATCCCCCATTCTTAGCCAAATCTGCATGCTTCTGAACGACCAATTCATAGTTATCGAAATGCTCTACGAACCCGCCGGAAAATACCAAGTCATATTTCTTTCCAGATACAAAATTGAACAGGTCGGCATTGAAGAGGTTCGAATCATGAATATTGTTATGTTGAAGATTTCGCCGGACGTAGTCCATGTTGCCGCAATAGTCGAGTCCATCTACGCGGTAACCGAATTCATGGTGGAGGTACACCATGAAATTTCCCGGCACGCAGCCAATTTCGATAGCGTCTCCGTTCGTCTTGGAGAGATATTTGGCGAACACTGGGTGCTGCTCGAAAATCGGTCCGGGGTAAGTTGGAACAGGTGGGAGCTTGTCCCAAACTTGGTCCCAATACGCAGTCCCGGCAGCGTCGCCCCCGAATTCTTTAGTCTGAGACTCCATGCACGTTAAATCAACCCGTGTGTTAAGACCTTGAGAACGCGCTGCGGAGGCGGCTACGAATCGCATCCACGATGAGGTTGTCCTCTGCATCCAGTCCAAACAGCAATGAAAGACCAACAAAAACTCCGTACGCCAATACTAATCCAATCGCAATTGCCACCATCGGACTACTTCTGGCAAAACCCGCATATCGCAGCAGAGCCAGCAGTCCGCAACTCGCTAACGTCGGCATCAGAAGGCGAAGGTAACTACGGTTGTAAGGAAATAATCCAGTCTTTTTGTGGGCCAGGATCAGATAAAGAACGTTGGTGACAACCACCGTAGTGGCGGCTGCGATGGCCGCGCCCCCGATTCCCCAGTGAGGAATCAATAGCACGTTCAAAAGCACCATGATGCCCGCCGACAAGCCCTCAATCCAAACCAGAGAACTCTGGTGTCCCGACATGAGCAGGATAGTGCCGGCCGATCCCACTCCACAGTTGACCAGTTGCCCGAGAGAACCAATCACAAGGACCGGCCATCCGGCTTCAAACTCCGGCCCGAATATATGGAGAATGGGCCCCGCGTTGATGATGACTGCTGCGGCCAATGGGCTCGTCAATCCTATGATCCATTTGGTGAGAGTTTGAAACAGCCTTCCCAGAAGTTGTTGTTGTTGACGCGCGTGAAGGTCCGAAATCATGGGAGCAAAAACTTGATTGATCGACCGCAGCACGATGCTGACAAACGTGACCACGGCCGCCGCGACCGAATAGATGCCTACTTCCCGCGCATTTCGATAGAACCCCAACATGATGCGGTCGGCGTGGCCTATCAGGTATTCCAGGACGCCCAACCCCAGCGTGGCAATGGCATAGGAAGTCACCCTCGACTCGATCCGTGGCAGCCCTCGGCGAAATTGTTTCGCCGGGCCAGGGGTGTACCGCCACACCATGCCTGTCAAAATTATCGTAATGATGGCGGAGGCGATCACCTGGCCAAGAATGTAGCCGCGAAGTTCCATACGCCAGGAGATCAATGCAATCGACAGCCCCATAGTCAACAAGGGTCCAACCAGAGTGATGATGACGGTACGGCGGGCGACTTGCCTGTAACCCGCTAAAACCTGCCCCAAAAAATTGGACATCACTCCCAACACCATGAGGACGGCAAACAGCAACACGAATTTGCCGAGCTCAGGGGCGTGATAAAACTCGCGGGCCACAAAAGGGCCAACGAACCACAGCACAAACGCCAACAACACATTGCACAGCAGAAGGCGTCCGAGGCTGCGTACTAGAAACCCTCGCAGCAGATCTGGACGATCCTTCGCCCGATACACGGGCACAAAACGCAACGCCGCCAGCGTCAACCCCATTCCATTGAAAATGCTAAGCGGGGCCACCATCGTCATACCAAGGCTGTACAGACCCAAAAGCCTGGCGCCCAAATGGCGCGCTAAATAGATTTTGAAAACGTAGCCGAGAAAGGCCGACAGAATGGTGCCTGCGAAGAAGACACCAGAGTGCTGGGAAACGTGGCTCATCTGCTGCCGGAAGGCGACGTGCGATTGCTCGCCTTTCTCGCTCAAATCGGGCGCCTGCCCCATGGGCAGTTCGACGACCGGCGTTTCAACGCTCGCTCCTCCTCTTCCCTCTTGGCTCGATGGCTGATTACCGTCTTCCGCCCGTAGACGAGTTCGTTCCACCCAATCTTCTCGAGTCACTGCGAAGTCTTTGCCCCGGAGGGTCATCAGCGGACCGGCCCATCGATAGAGCGCAAGGCGGAACCGTTCTTTGCGCCGCTCCCGAACACGAAGGCGGCCCGACTTCATGTCGCGCCATAGGGAGTCCGCCATTTTTTGGGCGGACTTACTCGTCCGGTTTGGCGTAATCGGGTCTTCTGAGGTCGACGGATACTCCAGCAGTTCCATCTCCTTCTTGAGAAATTGGCTGACAAGTCCGATCTGTTGGGGACTGAGGCCGGTTTGATATCTTGCAACCCGCTCAGCGGTGACCGGACGGCTCAACAACTTGTGATACGGAGTGTAGGGTTTGCCACTCTCTGGAAATTTCTGGAAAAAATCCAACATTTGCGGTTCAAATTCAACCCCTACAAACGAACAGATACTTTGCAGAGTTGCAGCCGGATCGCTGGTCAGGGTTTCATACCGCACCTGCAT
The DNA here is from genome assembly GCA_036271375.1 of Terriglobales bacterium. GTDB lineage: Bacteria > Acidobacteriota > Terriglobia > Terriglobales > Acidobacteriaceae > DATBAT01. The sequence continues at coordinate 2,691 of DATBAT010000351.1, read as the reverse complement.
CAATTGTTCGCGGGGGAATCCTGGCTGGTGGAAAATATGGTCGATATAGTCGCGCACCACCGCTGAGGCACGCATGAGGAACTTAGGGTCTCTTCGGTCTCCACCCCATGCCTCATCGTAGGAGAGAACCACGTCTCGCGGATCGCGGACACAGACCAAGACCCGCGCCTCGGGAAAAAGCTTCTGGATTTGCGGGAGCACTAAAACGTGCGCCGGTGTCTTTTCGCCCCAGATATCGCGCCCTCGCTCCTTCGCATAAGCCTTACCTAGAGCATCCAGGATAGGGCGGGTCGGGCCGGAATAACGGGGTAGTTTGGCGGCAAATTCTGAAACCACCCGGGCTGCGACATCCTCGTAGCCCGACATGTAGTCCCACATCCGATTGATGAAACCCATATACTGCCAGTCGTGGGAAAACTCTTCAAGGCAACCGGCAAAATCAAGGGTGGAAAAACACCAGGTTTCCGGAAGGATGGCGATTCTCGAATGGACATCCAGAATTCGCGAAAGGAGGGTGGTCCCCGATCGGCTAAGGCCCAGGATGAAAATCGGTCCCGGCACCTTCGATTCAATGCTCGTTGGTAAAGACCCAGCCGATTCGTCGGAGAATTGCAATTAAAGGATCCTTGCCTTTTCAGGAATCTGAGTTACGCGGTTTACCAATAAATTCTGCAGGTCCTTTGGATTGATGGCGGAGCCGAGCTTCTCAGGACTACTTACTTTATAACCCGCCAAACGCCCGGGGATGAATGCCAAGTCTGAGGACTGTTCGACAATTTGGCCCGCCCCGAACCTGGCGAACTGCTCGGCGTATCCTCCGTATCGCGCGCGCAACCACGTACAAAGAAAAACCGGCACGCCGCGTTGAGTGCATTCGAGAGCCACGCTGGACTGGACCGTAAGGGCAATCTTGATCTTGCTCCACGTCTTGGCCGCGAGCTGACCATCCAAAATATCCAGTTCACCCCGTTGTGATGGAGAGAGCAAGCGGGCATGCAAATTTCTATGCTCCTTGACGCTTTCAAAAGGATGCAATTTCAACACCAGCCGCATGCCGCCCGAACGCGACAGATCCAACAGCTTCGGCAGTAGATCGGCGTAGACCTCTTCCATTCGCCACCGGTCCGCCTGGTAAGGCTCGGTGAAGAATGCTAACCAGGAACGACCACTTGGCGCGGACGCTTCGAAGTGCGGGGTGTGCGGCGCTCCTAGCGCAATGGTTTCGTCAGGCACCTTGCATACATTTTCCAGATAATCACGTTCCATTTCACTTTTGGCAAGGAAGGCGCTCCCATAGCGCGTCTTGATCGCCATTCGAAAATCCAGTGCGCCGTGGTGGCAGGCCACCGACGGCATTCCACGGCCTTCCGCCAGGACCAATGGGATACGGGAATATGCATTGGTATCGTCGGCCGAAAGACAGCCCACCACGTTGTGCGCATCAAACACTTGATTCCATGCATCGCGCGCGCCTGCTCCGCGCGCGATGAAATCGGGGATGACATCCAACCCGCCGAGAAGAGCTGCCTGGTTCAATTCTTCGGAGGTCGCGATCATTTCCTGCTTGAGGAGCTTCCAGCGATCGAGTAGTCCGGCAAGGTCTCTTGATTCTCCGGATTCGTAGTAAGGATGCAACGGGGCAGACCTAACGTTGGGCGGTAGATCCGACAGCTTCCCGCTGCTGCGCGCATAGATCAATAAAAACTGTTGCTCCGGCAACAGCCGCGCGTAAGCCACAGCGGTTCGAGAAACATTTATGTAGGCGGAGGGTAACAAAACAACAGGAACTCGCTGGGAATCTTCACGACGTCCAAATATCCGCCGGATCCTGTGTTGCGGGTCCCATTTATCCGCGATGACTTGTGCAATCTGCTTTTGATCGAGCTTCGAAAATACTTTCCGGTAGTGGCGAATCCGGTGCCCTGTGGAATGACCATCAGACGCCAAATTGAAGAGTGAGGCGTTCAATCGCCTCTGCAATAGTTCGACCCGACGGTCCGGACGGGTACAAACCAATTCGGCACCCTCGCCAATTGTTTTTGCAAGACGATGCAGGAGCAGACTCTCGGAAAGCGCGTCCGTCGCCAGATAAGAAGCCAGGTTCCACCAATCCAAGCCTTGCTCGTCCAAAAGTTGATATTGAGGATTGCGGAGAATTTTGGCTAGTGCAGCGAGATCGCCAACCGGGTCGGCAAGATCAAAAATGCTTTTCACCTCGCACCCCAACTGACGGCTCCAGCGCGCATAGGTGGCCGCAGGGGCGCGTGCGAGATCTACTACCATGTCAAATTTCTGCGGGAAAGACTGGGCCGGAGCACCATCCTCGGGATGAAGAAACAAAACTCTCATGAGGTTCGAGGTTCCCGATGACTAGGGGGCGACCAAGTCCCAGCTTAGAGGCGTGCCCCGTTCGATGTCACGGGCGGCGCGCTTGGTCAGAATTTCTTGGAAATACCGGGTGTGGAGGCCCTGGCTTGGCCGGATAGAACGCACGTTGCCCGATGTAAAAGGATTCCCCTTTTTTACTTCCTCTACGACATAAAGCGATCTGCGGAAGGCCACGCTCTTTTCTTCACTGGCACTTGCGCCATACCTGACCGCACCCAGAGATTCCTCTGTCACCCGCACCGCACGCACCATCTCTTCAAATTCCGCGGGCTCAAGAGAGAACGCGCTGTCAGGCCCCTTGAT
>DATBAT010000350.1:0-24402 GCA_036271375.1 Terriglobales bacterium | reverse complement strand
AACATCGACCACGCCGCCGGTTACGCTCGCGTCGACATGGGCGGATGGTACGCATTCACGTCGCGCATCACGGCCTATGCGAATCTGGAAAATGCCTTCAATCATTACTACGAAGAGGTGGTGGGTTACCCGGCGCTAGGGGCGAACGTGCGAGTGGGAATGCGGTTCCGGATTGGCGGGGAGTAACAAACCCCCGTCGACGCTACTCCATCCTCAAGGCCTTCACGGGATTCGTGGAGGCCGCTCGTCTTGCCGGGATCATTCCGGCTATGCACGCAGCGGTTGCCAGGACGGCGATCGTCGCAGACATAAGAGTTGGATTCGCGCTGGTGATCTCGTAAAGCTGGGCCTTAACAAACCGCACACTCAGCAAAGCGATTGGAATTCCTATCGCCAAACCCAGAGCGATTTGGAGGATGGCTCCCCGCATCACCATGACGATGACGCTGGTTCGTTCGGCGCCCAGTGCCATACGGATTCCGATCTCTGGCGTTCGACGGGCCACGGTGTAGGCGGTCACGCCGTAAAGTCCTATGGTAGCGAGTAGCAAGGCCAGCCCTCCGAACAGCATGGTTAGCCGCGAGATCATGCGTTCATCGTTGAAGCGATCGGCAATCTGATCGTCGAAGGTCTGAAATTTTGCCACCGTCAGATTGGGATTGATATCCGCTAACGTTCGTCGCGCGATGTTTTCCATATCGTTCACCGGCCTGTCGGTTTGCAAGACGATGGATCCCGAATAGAGGATCTCGTCTTGCTCGATGGGGTATTTGACGCTTGCCGGCCTTTGCATCAACGGGATGAATGCCATGGCATGATCGGCCCAGCGCACGCTGGTGTACACGGAATTTTCAACCACTCCGACAATCTCGAAGTCCCCTAGCGACGTTGGGCCAGCGGCTCCGAAATGTTGTCCCAAGGGATTGCCGTCTTTGATGAACGTCTTCACGAAGTCCTGGTTCACCACCGCCACGGTGCGGGCAGTAGGCGTATCTTGCACAGAAATGCCGCGGCCCATCACGACGTGGGTACCGACGGAATCGAAATACGACGGGTTTGCCCTTATCACCGAAGCGCTCTTACCAATGTCCGGCTGGCCTTGCACCTGAATTCCCCACCCATCGTTGTTGTCTTCCATCGGCGTATAGGTTGCGATGCCGACTTTCACCATTCCCGGCAAGGCCTGGAAGCGCTGCTCCATGGTTCGATATAGAGCTTCGAGTTGCGTTTGCGAATATCCCGCGGTCTGCGGGTTCACGTGAACGATATAGCGGTTCTTCGACTCGACCTTCAGATCCGTGCTTTGCAGCTTGTTGAGGCTTTGAGCGAAGAGTCCGGCACCGACCAGCAACACCAGAGACAGCGCGGCTTGCGCGACCACCAGTCCGCGTTGCAGCAGAGACGCGCCGCTGGACGTGGTTCGTGTGCTGCTGCGAAGGGCATCGACCGGTTGAGTTCGTGCCGCGATCCAGGCAGGAGCCAGCCCAAAGAGAACGCCAGTCAGCAGGGACAGTCCAAAGGCGAAGCCAACTACGGGTAACGACGGACTCGCGTCAATGGGGACGGCTTCCGATCCGGGGAAGACCAGCATCAGCAGCATGCGGGTTCCGCCGTAGGCAACGGCTAATCCGGCAACGCCGCCTAACCCGGAGAGCAGGATGCTTTCGGTAAGCAGCTGGCGAACAATTCTGACACGCATCGCGCCGAGCGCCGTGCGTACCGACATCTCCGAGCGCCGGGCCATACCCCGCACCAATAGAAGGTTGGCAATGTTGGCGCAGGCGATCAGTAGCACCACACCGGAGATCCACATCAGCAGATGCAGGTTGGAACCATACTGCTCCTGCATTGCCTGAATGCCAGCGCCGGCGGGGGTGAGAACGATGTGAGCTTTCGATAACAGGAGCTGGTCATGATCGGAGGAGGAAAAAAGCTTACTGGTGGCGAAGGCTTGCCGTAGTAAGGCGCTCACTTTTTGCTGAAGCGCCGGCAAAGATACTCCCGGCCGGACCCGTCCGACCATGTAGAGCCAACTAGTATCCGGGTCGGTTACGTAGGCAACGTTGGCCAACACCGGCATCGACATGATCGGCAGATAAAAATCGGGTGGCGTGCTCGACAAGCGGTCGCCGAAGAATCCCCGTGGTGCAATGCCGACGATAGTCACCGGCTTTGTATTTACCCAGAACGTGCTGCCCACGACCGACGATTCGCCGGCGTAATCGTGCCGCCAGGTTTCATAGCTCATGACGGCGGTCATGGGCGCGCCGGTGACGTCGTCGGTATCGATCAGCAGTCGGCCGGATTCGGGTTGAAGACCGAAGGTGCGGAAGTAGTTGCCGGAGACAAACTCGCCCATCACCGAGCGGGATATGGCGCCGGTTCCGTCCCGACGCGCGGTGACGGGGCGGTAGAGGAATCCCGCCTGAATCGCTGCCAGATCTTCAAACTCAGCCGCGTTATTCTTAATCCTCTGATAGCTGGCTGTGGAGAATAAAGAATAGTCGCCGCTGTCGCTAAAGCCCGAGCCAACGCAGCAGTCGTTTTGGTCGCCCAGCCGCACCAACGTCTTGGGGTCGGCTACCGGCAAGCTCTTTAATAAAACCATGTGCACCAAGGTGAAAATCGAGGCGTTGGCACCGATACCCAGAGCCAAGGTCAGCAGCACGGTGAAGGTGAAGGCCGGGGTCTTGCGGAGTTGGCGTAGGGCGTAGCGGATGTCCTGGAGCATAGGGTTCCCTCAGGAATTGGACAGCACGCGGTTGGCCAGATATTGGCCTTATTTTTCTGCGCGTTAGGGGCTTAGGTTGTCCACGAACGAGTTCCGATGTTCAGATGCGGACAGGTCAGATTTCAGGGATTTTCCGAACGATAACCCACATGGCCTGTTCGTGCCATTCCCATCCAACCGGGAGAATCGTACTCTACCTGTGAGCAGACTTCGGGGGAGGGCTGTTCGGGCCCCAGGACTCTTTTAGAGTTCTGGGGCTTTTAATTTTGGAGGGACGCGGGCGGGAGCTACTTGTGGCTTGACGCCGTTAGCTGCGGCGAAAAAGGCGACTATTTAGGAAGGCAGAGGCGTCGCGAACATCCACAGCTTGGACCATGCGCGAGCTTGAAAATTCGTAATAGCGGCCGGTTACGGGACCTCGAACGCGGATGGGAGAGTCTTGCAGCGAACGGATGCTGACCGAGGATCGCGGTAACAAACTTCTCCCGCTGGCATCCCGTGGCTCCGGAATCTGGATCGAACCCGTCACATCTCGACTGTTCAAAGCGGGTCTAGCGCCGGGCGAAGACATCGTCCGCGCTGGAGTGGTTTGCAGTTGTGAGCGTTTCTGACCACAACACATGGCTTGAATCTCCTACGGTGGGTTGGATAACCACCGGCTCCTGTAGAAATTCTTCGAGTGCGCAAGCACCGCCTGAAACTGCCAGCCAGACAGATAGCCAATCCAGTGGCTTGGCCGAAACAAATAGTGCCGTCGCCGCCGCTACCCAAAGGCTGAGACAGTTAAAACAATCCAGGAGTTTGCCGGCGACGCTCTGGCCCAGTAGCCGGCGAAATCGCACGATCAAGTCGGCGGGGCCGTCCTCGCTCGCCAGCAGATGGGTTATCCGCCAGGTCGCGAGGACGGCCAGAACCAACCGTTCCCAGCTATTCATTTTCTGTGCCTTTATTTCCCTACCCAACTCTTCCACTTATGGATCTGCAACCTATGGATGGTGGGGTTGCGGCGCCAGTACAAACGCCCTTTGGTACAGGCCGCTGTCGTAGGCGACCCGGTTCCACCCGTCAGTAGCGAGTGATGTGACGTACAGGTCTTCGGAAAATCCCGCGATTGCGCAGATCGTTCCGTCCGGCTGGGTCAGCAGACCTGCCACGCTCATGACGATGTTGGCGGGATTGGTAGCGGCACTCACTTTGCCCGAGGAAGTAGGCGGAGTCAGCGGCGTTGCGTTCCGCACCAGGCGATAGGAGTAGATGGCGAAGTTATCCGGATGAGAAGCAGTGAACGGAATGGTCACCGTCCCCGATGGGCCCGCGCCGTAGCGGAAAACGCCGCAGGCGTCTGGCGCGGCGCCATTGAGTGTGGGAGCATCGAGCGAGCCGCTGGTCGGACGGTTATCGACGTGCACAGTCATGATGAAACTGTTGCCCACGACCAATCCCGGAAGTGAGGACGCGTCCGCCGTGTGAATCGTACCGTCCGGGTCTTCGGTTGTAGGTACGAAATACCGAATGCCCTTGCCGGCAATATTGACCTCGATACCATTCTGATCGAACAACGTCACTTCCAGTTGATATTTGCCATGCGTCGGGCGAATTCCATCAGGCAGAAGATCGGAGGTTGGGATCTGGGCGTTCGCGAGATCCACCGGAGGATTAGGGAAAGCCCAATCTCCCGCGGGAGGCAGAGCTGGCGGAATCTCGAAGAGGTTCGAAACGCCGTTGACCAGGTTTGGGCCTAACAGGTAGGGAGATGTAAGTAAAGTTGTCCCAACCCAGTGGTTGTACTTACGCGCAATCTCGCCCTGAAGCTCAGTGAACGCCCCAGTGGTGCCCGGACGATAGCGGACACGGTAATACTTGGCCAGATTGAATTCTCGCAGTGTACTGTCGAATTCAAATCGTGGCAGCACCGTACCTCCGAAGGGCGCGTCGAGTCCGGCGCCATACAAATTGGCGGCTTGGCCAATGTTCCCTGGAGTTGTGGAACCGCTCAGCGATGTGCTGGTTCCATAAATTCCACTGAGCGCAATATTGCCCAATGCACGGATGAGCACGTAATTCTCGGGTGCGTCCACCTGCTGGCACGGGAAACACAAATGCGCGCAAGGGCTGTTAGTGTAAAGCGTGATTTCAGTTCCGCACTGGTAGTTCCAGTGGGTGTAGCAGCGAACGGGTTGCGGAGCGTAGATGGTGATGTCAGATAAAATGAAACGTTCCGTGGCAGTGAAGTAGAGGTTGGCTGCCTCGTTGCATCCGAGAAAGACGAATCCGTTGAAGCGGCCGCAGCGGTCGGTGGTGAGCGTCCCAACTTGCCACTTCTGAATTAAATAGGGGAACAGGCGGCAGATGAGAAAGCGCGCCGCCGGTTCATGGAGCGAAACCATCGCCTGCCGCAGATTCACCAGGTCTCCGGCCATCGCAGCGGCATGCAGCTCGTCAAATTCGGGCGAGGCCGCGGTGAACTCCTTGACGGTGGACATCGGTTGAGCAACCTCGAGCTTGCCGAACCGTGCGAGCGATTCCGGTCCGGGATCTGGTCCTGGGCCGGGCGGCAGCGGTTGCGGATTCAACATGTACTCGCTGATGGCTTTGAGGTGTACGTCCGCCAATTTCGAAATCACATAGAGGATTGATTCCACCTCCCAAATCTGCACGTCAGCGCCCCAGACCGGATAGTCGATGGCCACGCCGCTGCTGTAGATTCTCTTCAGCAGTTGCCCTTTCACAGCGCAGCGCCGGAACCAGCAACGCCATATCTCAGAGGCGAGTTGGAAGACGACCGGCGATAGCTTTGCATCGGCGCCAAACTCGACGTAACTGGTGGTCGCGCCGCGGCGCAGTAAGCTCTGCAAACTTGGCGATTCTTCCGTGGTTTCGGGGCCAGCCACGATGCGAACTTCTTGACGGTTCCGGGTCGCGGGAACTTTAAGGCTGGCGTTGCCTTTCTCATCCACGGCCGCCTTGCCAATGAATCGGCCGTTTGCGGTAAACGCGTATGCCGATATCTTGGGGAGTTGTTCTCCATTCGGCGATTCTTCAAGATTGACATTAACCTTGATGGTTGTGCTTCCATTCGAATTGGTGGTGTTCTGTTTTGTTGCCATGAGCATTCCTCATCTCTGCTCGACTCGAGCTATAAGAATGGTGAGTTTGAGTCAAGATTCGTTTCATTCAAACAATGATCGCGAGCGACCGATGTAGGCGGCTTTGCCATCAAAAACGATAGAGACAGAAATCCAGGAGAGAGACAAGCATGGAAGAAAAAACCATCCCACATCCGCCGATCGTTTCTCGCGAGCAGTGGCTGGCTGACCGCAAAAAGCTGCTGGCGCACGAGAAGGAAAATAGAAAAGAATACGACCGCATCAACGCCGAGCGGCGCAAACTTCCCATGGTGAATCTGGAAAAGAACTATGAGTTTGACGGCCCCAAGGGGAAGCAGAGCCTCAAGGATTTATTCGACGGCCGTCGCCAACTTGCCGTCTATCACTTCATGTTCGATCCGGCGTGGGAGAAGGGGTGTCCGGGATGCACCGGATGGGTCGACAGCCTGGGCGATCTGTCGTTGTTGGCGAAGGCCGATACTACTTTCGCCGTGATCTCACGCGCACCCTTGGCCAAACTTGAGGCCTACAAGAAGCAGAAGGGATGGAGCATCCGGTGGTTTTCGTCTTTCGGCAGCGATTTCAATTACGACTTTCATGTCACGCTCGATCCGAAGATCGCGCCGGTGGAATATAACTTTCGCGATAAGGCCGAGACCGAAGCAGCCAAAGGACATGCAGCCAAGATGGAAGGTGAGGCGCACGGCTTCAGCGTTTTCTTCCGACTCGGTGATGAGGTATTTCACACCTACTCGACCTACGCGCGCGGGTGCGAATTTCTGCCTGACGCTTACGCCATTCTGGACACTACCCCTTACGGGCGGCAGCAGGATTTTGAAGTGTCGCCGGCGGGATGGCCGCAGAAGCCTACCTATGGATGAACTCTCGGGGGCGAGACGCCCCCGAGACAGCTGGACAAAGCGCAGAACTACTTCTTAGCGAATGCCACCGCTGGCTATTAGCTGTTCGCCGGTCAACCAACCGGAATCGTCTGACGCCAGAAAAGTTGCGATGGTCGCAATGTCGCCAACCTGTCCGATACGGCCCAGGGGTGCCTGTGCAACCAGCTGCTTTTCCAGATCAGATCCAATCATTCCTGCCGTGACTGTACCTTCGGTCTCGACCATGCCGGGGTTGAGAGTGTTGACCCGAATCCCCTTCGGTCCGAGTTCGCGGGAGAGCACGCCAGTGATGGCATCGACCGCGCCCTTGGTGCCGGTGTACACCGAACTGTTGGGAGGAGTGATGCGGCTCACTGTGGAGCCAATGTTAATGATGCTGCCACCGGCGCCGAGATACTTAACCGCAGCCTGAGTGGTGAGCAGAAGGCCGAGCACGTTGATGTTGAACATGCGGTGGAACGATTCTTCAGTGAAGTCCGCGATAGCGCCAAATTCGTAGACGCCGGAGTTGTTGACAAGGATGTCGAGGTGTCCGTAGTTCTTAATGGCGGCGTCAATGATGCCTTGGGCGTCGGCAGCCTTGGAGACGTCTCCACCCACGGCGACGGCTTTGCCACCGGTTGCGGTGATGGCGGCGACAACCTTCTCTGCGCCCGCTTTGCTGGAGGCGTAGTTTACGACCACCGAAGCGCCCTCGGCGGCAAGAGATTTAGCGATGGCGGCTCCGATGCCTTTGGATGCCCCAGTTACGACTGCAACTTTGCCCTTCAGCTTGCTCATAAATGTTTTCCCTTCGTTGGCCCTAAATCAACCAGCTGGGGATAAGATGTGGGGCGTCGTGGGAACGATTCAATAGTTCAGGAATAATGAACTATTGAACAAATTGCCGCGGCGCATTAGAATTCCTTCAAATGAGACCGCTTTTTCACCCTTCGATAGAGGACGTTACCGTGGAAGGCATTTTGCATGCCCTGTCCGATCCGGTGCGGGTAGCGATCTTTACCGACATCGTAGGGGCAAAGTGTTCGCAGAACTGCTCGGATTTTCTAAAGGTCAATGACAAGCCCATACCGAAATCCACTTTGTCGCAGCATTTCAAGGCCTTGCGGGAAGCAGGATTGATACGTGGCGAACGCGTCGGAGTCGAAATGCAGAATACAACCCGCTGCGCAGAGATCGACAAGCGATTCCCGGGACTAATTTTGTCGATCGTGAATGCGCACAAGGTGCAGTTAAGAGACCAGGCGAAGACGGACAAGAAAAAAAGGAAATAGAACCAGATATTTGGAAATTCTCATGAACGTTCTCTCGGTAAATATCGGACTGCCGCGCCAAGTTGTGTGGAAAGGCAAGCGGGTCGAGACGGGTATCTTCAAGGATCCCGTGGAAGGTCCAGTCGTGGTTCGCACATTGAATCTTGATGGTGATCGACAGGCGGATCTATCCGTCCATGGTGGCGTGGCCAAGGCGATTTACGGATATCCTTCGGAGCATTACGAATACTGGAAGGAAGAGCTGCCGAATATTGAATTTTCCTGGGGAGAGTTTGGCGAGAATCTCACCACCATTGGACTGAACGAAGAAGAACTCTACATTGGAGATCGCCTCAAAGTTGGCTCCGCCACTTTAATGGTCACGCAGCCTCGCCTGCCTTGTTTCAAACTGACGATCAAATTCAACCGCGACGACATGATCAAGCGTTTCCTGGCCAGCGAGCGCAGCGGATTTTATTTCGCAGTGGTGGAAGAAGGCGAACTGGAAGCAGGATCAAAAATCGAAATCGTGAGCCGGGACCCTGATCAAATTTCGGTGGCGGACATCAACCGATTGTATTTCGGTAAAGACGATGACCTCGATAGGCTACAGCGCGCGACCAGGCTGCGCGCGCTGCCGTTAAGTTGGCGAGACGATCTCGCTCAGCGCGCCGCCGGACGGCACTAAGGAGCCTGGCGCAACACAACATCGGACGGGTCTTTTATGTCCGTCACGATCAGGAATCTCTGGGTGGCCCCCGCCTGACCTTGATTGGTTAAAGTCTTTAGCGGTCCAATCGTCTGGACACTCCCCGCTCCGTCTGGATTCGTTTTCAAAACCGCCAGTGGTTCTAATTTTCCAAAGGGTGTGTTGTTGGATTCAGTTAAATAGACTTGGTATTGCGCCTTGGGCGTGAGTCCAGCCGCGGTAATCTGAACCAAATCCAAAAGACCCAGCGAATTCACCGCTACCGACGCCTGCGCCTGCGTCTTGCCGGCTGCTTCCATGTGCAGCCGCGCTACATTTCCTGCCGCTCCAAGTGGAACCAGATTGTCTGTCCCGGCGCCGTTTGGAACCGCGTTGGGCACATACACCAACGCTTGTGTGGTCTGCCCGATGGGAATATTCGCGACCACCTGGTTAGTTAGCGTATCGATGGCGGCTGCCTGCTCGCCGTTTTCTAAAGCCACGTAAATCTTCGATCCATCGCCCGACGCCCAGATGCCGTGGGGAAGATTCCCCACCGAAATAGTTGCGATCAGCTCTGGCGTCGCGCCGCGGCGAAACACTTTGACCTGATTGGCGCCGCCGATGGTCACGTAGGCGAACTTGCCGTTGCGATTGTTGGCGAAGTTTACGTGGTTAGTGATGGGTCCGGTTTCGATTACATTTTTCTGCTCAAACGGTGGCTTGGCGTTGAAGATTTGAATTTTGCCGGCATCTTTTAAAGTGATCCAGACTTCGTCGTTCTCTGGCGTCACCGCGATATTGGGGCAGAACGGACTCGCTTGCGGCAGGCGTGCGGTCACCTGATGCGACGCGGTATCGACGACGGTTAGCTCTGGCGTAAAACTTGAGCACACGAAACCGTAGCGCCCGTCGGGGCCGAACACCGTCATGCCGGGACCGTTTGCCATCTCAATGCGTCGGACTTCCTTCATCCGGACCGGATCGATGACAGAAATGTAATTCTCGCCGCGAACTGTGATCCAGAGTTCATTGCCGTTGGGTGTGAAGAAGGCTTCGTGCGGAGAGCGTCCGACATAGATCGTGCTTTTAATTTTGTTGGTCGCGGTATCGATCAGCGTAACCGAATTCGAACCCACGGAGACCACGGCAAGCGTTTTTGAATCCGGTGAAAACCCCAGACCATGCACCAGCAGCTGGCCGCGGTACAGTGCGCTCAGTGCCCCCGGCACGGGATCACCTAACCTGATTATGCCGAGCAACTTATCGGTAGAAGGATCGATGACCGAGACAGTATTGGACGTCTGATCGGCCGCGTAGACGCGGTCGTGGGAGGAAACTGGAATGTCGGGACGCCCCCAGGGGGCTTGCTGGGCCCACGCGGTTGAGAGTAAACAGAGCAGCGACAATCTTTGAATAATCTTCATCATGGTTTTTCTTTCTGTGGACCGTGCTGTTTTAGCCAGAGCCGCATCAATTCTATTTCGGATTGCTGGTCAGTAATGATTTCCTGCGCCAGGCGGCGCATTTGGGGATCCTTGCCTTGTAATAGTTGCAGCTTCGCCATGTCAATTGCCGCCTGGTGATGCGGCAACATCAGGTGGACGAAGTCGACATCGCCGTCCCCTGAAGGGTGTACCGCTGCCATCGAAGCATGCATGGTGTGCATCGCGTTGCCGAATTCAGCCCATTGCGCATTCTGACTCGGTTGCGTCCAGGCCGATAGTGCCGCGGTGACCATTCCTAAGAGAATCGCAACTTTTCGACCACGCATGTTTATTCCCTCGCGCCTCACCACTTCTCCGACTGATGCTCGGGTCCTGGTGGAAGATACAGGTATTTTCCCCTAGTCGCCTCGGTACGCGACGAAAAGAAAAATTAAGTAATATGGACGCGCCCAACCACTGCAAGGAGGAACGATTGTCTACTCACCGTCTCTGGATTCTTGCTTTCGCTTTATCTAATTGTGTCGCCCAGACTCCGCCCCCCGCCCATCTTACGTCCGAACAAGATCATCAGCGTGTGATGGACGAGTTGCATATCACTTCGCTACGGCGCGGTCCGGATGGCGATCCCAAGTCGCCGAACGCAGCTAATGTCGACGAATCGAAGACGCCTGCCTATTCGCTGCCCGATCCGCTGGTGTTGAAAAACGGTAAGAAGGTGAAAAACGCAAAAATATGGTGGAAGCAGCGGCGTCCGGAAATCGTGGAAGATTTTGATCGCGAAGTCTACGGACGCATGCCGAAGGCCTTGCCGAAAGTGAATTGGGAAGTGGTGAGCACAACCAAAGAAGCCAACGGAGGCTTCCCCGTCATCACCAAGAAACTCGCTGGGCATGTGGACAACACTTCCTATCCTGCGGTCACGGTGAACATTGACCTGACTTTATCTACGCCGGCTGACGCCAAGGGTCCCGTGCCGGTGATCATGGAGTTCGGCCTGAGCGCCGAAACACTGGCGCTGATCAAGAAGAGATTCACCGATGCGCAATGGGCGGCGCTGGTGGGAAGCGGGCCACCGTGGCAACAACAAGTGTTGGCGAAGGGTTGGGGATACGCCACGATCATTCCGACTTCCGTGCAGGCGGACAACGGAGAAGGCCTGACCGAAGGCATCATTGGCTTGGTCAACAAAGGGCAACCCCGCAAGTTGGACGACTGGGGCTCTTTACGCGCGTGGGGTTGGGGAGCGAGCCGCGCGCTCGACTATTTTGAGACCGACAAATCGGTGGACGCAAAGCGAGTGGCGATCGAAGGTCTTTCGCGCTATGGAAAAGCAGCGCTGGTTGCGATGGCGTACGACTCACGGTTTGCCGTTGGGTTCATCGCGTCGTCGGGCGAAGGCGGGGCGAAAATCATGCGCCGCAAGTTCGGAGAGCAGGTGGAGAACGTCGCTGCTACTTCGGAGTATCACTGGATGGCCGACAATTTCATCAAATATGCCGGACCGCTGACTCCGGACGACTTGCCAGTTGACGCGCACGAATTGGTGGCGCTGTGTGCGCCGCGTCCGGTGTTCATCAGCAGTGGTTCGCTGCAAGTGGAAGGCGGCTGGATCGACGGGAGGGGGATGTTCCTCGGCGGTGTCGGAGCCGGTCCGGTATACAAACTTCTCGGCAAGAAAGATCTTGGCACTACGGAATTTCCACCGATGGAAACCACGCTGATCGATGGCGATATCGGTTTCCGCCAACACGGTGGGGGCCACACCGCCGGCCCGAACTGGCCGACCTTCCTGACCTTTGCCAGCCGGTACTTCGGCGGCCCGGCGCCGGAGATTGCATTAACGTTCGACGATCTTCCTTCGCACGGACCGCTTCCGCCAGGAATGACACGCGCCGAGGTCGCTAAGAGCATCATCCATGCTCTGCAAACTGCGAACGCGCCGCCAACGTTTGGGTTTGTCAATGCGGCTCGAATCGCGAAGGAGCCGGAGTCTGAAGAAGTGCTGAAACTTTGGCGGGACGCCGGATTGCCGCTGGGCAATCATGCGTTCACCCACATGAATCTCGACAAGAATTCCGCCGAGGCATTTGAACAGGACGTGCTCGGCAATGAGTCGACGCTCCAAAAATATATGGCGGGCCAGGATTGGCACTGGCTGCGGTACCCCTATTTAAATGAAGGTGACACGACTGAGAAGCACAAAGCGGTGGCCGATTTGAAGAAGCACGGCTATCGCGTGGCCCAGGTGACGGCCAGCTTCGGCGACTATGCTTACAACGCGCCCTACGTGCGGTGTTTAGCGAAGAGTGATCAGGATGCAATCGAGCAGTTGAAGAAGAGCTACATGGAAGGCGCGGGCGAATCGCTCTTTGAGGCGCAGAAAAACTCCAATTTTTTATACGGACGGGACATCAAGCACATCATGCTGCTGCACATCGGCAGTTTCGAAACAGTCATGTTTCCCTCACTGCTTGACCTGTTCAAGCAGCACGGCTTCAGGATAGTTTCTCTGCCCGAGGCGGAATCGGATAAAGCCTACGCGATTGAGCCCGAGCTGACGGCAAACTGGGATGGGACGCTCTTAGAGCAGATGATGTCGGCGAAGCATATTCGAGAGAATCCCCGAGGCGACGAGAGGATCGCGGAGTTAGAGAAGGTTTGCCAGTGAGAGCATCAGACGGCTTCGCGTACCGCCTTACACTCTTCGCACGGACAAATATCCCGCAAAAACTGCCAGGAATAAATTCCGAGATCGTGGCTGTCGTTCCAACTGAACTTGATTGCGTACTTGCCTACGCCCTCGGCAGCTAACGGCTTGGCCGCTTCCTTGAACATGGGAAGCGCGCCGGGGGACCCCTTCGGCTTCTCTCCCGGCTTCCGATTTGATTTCTCGCGCTCGTCATCGCACAACGCACAAGGACACGCGTCGCGCAAAAATGGGAACGGATAGTGGGAGACGTGCCCGTCTTTCCATTCGATGTCGACGCCAGTACCCGTCGTGAGATTAACCTTGACTGACTTCGGGTCTGGACCGGGCATGGTTAAAGTATCGCACGCTGCAGGAACTCTATTCGCCCAGTTTGGTCTTCTGTTTTCCATCCGCATCGAAATTTGACGGGGCCATCCAGCGCTCGAATGCAGCTTTCCGCGCGGGCCATTCTGAGTCAAGCATGGAAAACCACGCGGTGTCGCGATTGCGCCCTTTGACGATCAGGTGCTGGCGGAAAATTCCCTCGAAGGTAAAACCAAATCGCAACGCAGCCCGCCGCGAAGGCGCATTCAAGGCGTTGCATTTCCACTCGTAACGCCGATAACCGAGATCTTCGAACGCGTGCCGGGCCATCAGGTACATGGCTTCGGTCGCCCCGAAAGTTCTTTGCAGCGCCCTGGTATAGAGAATGTTGCCAACCTCAACTACTCTGTGCGCGGGTTCGATGCGCATATATGTCGCGTGTCCCACAGCCTGGCCAGTTTTGTTGTCAACGATGGCAAAGAACAGCGGGTCTTCCGACTTTGCTTTCTGCTGCAAGCTTGATTTGAATGCCGCCAGATCCGGGAATGGGCCGTCGAAAAGCCAGTCCCACAAGGCGTCGCGGTCGCCTCCGTGACTGCCTTTGTAGATGGCTTCCGCATGAGCCTCCGGATTCAGTGGAACAATCGAAACTACGCGGCCTCGCAGTGTGGTGCGCTCCGGCCTCTTTGCTGGGGTCAAGTTCATAAAAACATATAACCACAAAACCACAACGTAGGGGCAGGTGTACTCACCTGACCAGCCTCGACGGCACCTCAAATTTAAAGGTCCGTGGTGAAAGTTGCTCAGGCAGGTGAGGACACCTGCCGTACTTTGCTCCTGCCAATGTCCTTCCGTCCGGTGGGTCTGCTATCATCCGCGAAGGGCGACTGCAGGCTGACGCTTGCGCATCGATTTGGTTCCATCCGCATCCAATCGCCTGACAACTACCATGATCAAAGCTGTACAGGGAACTCGCGATTTATTGCCGCCGGATACGGCACTGTGGAACTTTGTTGAGGACACGGTCCGCGCCGTATGCCGCGCTTATAACTTCCACGAAGTCCGCACGCCGATTTTTGAGAAGACCGAGCTCTTCGCTCGCGGCGTGGGACAGGAAACCGACATCGTTTCAAAGGAAATGTATACGTGGGAGGACCACGCACGTGCCGCCAGCGAGAAGGGCCAGTCGCTGACGCTGCGACCGGAAAACACCGCGGGAGTAGTGCGTGCGTATATCGAGCACGACCTGGGCAAGCGGGGGTTACAGAAGCTTTTCTACATTGGACCCCAGTTCCGGCGCGAGCGCACGCAGAAGGGGCGCTACCGCCAGTTCTACCAGATCGGCGCGGAGAGCCTGGGGCCGACGACCGCCGGTAGTGAGTCACCGGCCCGCGACGCGGAAATTCTGGAAATGCTTGCGACCCTGCTCGACCGGCTCGGCATCAACGATTGGAATCTCGAGCTCAATTCCGTCGGATGCCCAAACGACCGCGCCGCCTACAACGAAGCGCTGCGTAAGGCGTTGGAGCCTGTGGCCGCGCAGATGTGTGTCGACTGTCAGCGGCGGGCGACGACCAATCCGTTGCGTGTTTTTGACTGCAAGGTTCCAGCAGACCAGCCGATCATCGAAACGCTGCCACGCATCAGCCAGTTTCTCGACGAGCCTTGCAGGAAACATTTCGAAGATGTGCTGGGAATTCTGAACGCCGTCGGCGTGCCTTACCAACTGAACGATCGCCTGGTGCGCGGCCTCGACTACTACACCCGCACTGCGTTCGAGTTCACCCATGGCGCGTTGGGCGCGCAGAACGCGATCCTTGGCGGAGGCCGCTATGATGGGCTCTCCGAGGACCTCGGTGGTCCGCCGGCGCCTGGCATTGGATTCGCTATTGGCGAGGACCGGCTGGTGTTGGCATTGAAGCAGACTGCCGAATCCGTCCAATCCAAGCCCGATGTGTACATCGCGCCTTTGGGTGCGGGGATGAACCGTGAGGCGGGGAAATTGGCGAGGGAACTTCGCCAGAAGAACATCATCGTCGAGCTGGGCGATGAGACGTTTCGGCTGAAGAAATCTTTCGAGACCGCCAGCAAGCTGGGGGCGCGCTACACGCTGATTGTGGGTGAAAACGAAGTGAACTCTGGAACATTCGCGCTTAAGAACCTGACGAGCGGCGATCAGGTGTCAGTCCCCCGAGCGGACCTGGAATCCAAAATCAAGGCTCTGTAAAGACGTTGCTCGCAACGTCTTCCACCCCGGACTCAAGCGCGCACATGAAATGCGGCACATGACAGCCTGTCTTGTGTAAGACAGTTGGCTGGCAATCTTGGTTCTCGGCAGGTGAGTCTCCAAACCGCCCGTCTGGCAGGCGATCCGGTTGTGTTCGGATTTCGTAACATCCACAGGCAAACGTGTTCCGCTGTGGATGGCTGGGTATACAACTCTCCCACGACGTTGTAAGGCCAGCGGACACTCTGCCTCATACCCCTCAGGGCGGACGCTGGCCTGCTGTTTTTAGCAAGCGCATCCCGAAACTAAGTATCGGCCTTCCTGCTAGCTACAACCCCAACGCCCAGGTCTCAGAGACCATTCCCGTCCGTCCCCAACTTTCGTGCGGCTCTTCGGCAACCAACTTGAATCCTGCATCCTTATAGAGCCGGCGCGCCGGCAACAAATCGCTTTGGGTCCAAAGCATCATCTTCTTGTACCCGGCTTCCCGTCCAAACTTCACGCACTCGGCGATCAATCGCCGACCGATTCCCATCCCTCGGGCCCACGGTTCCACCAGTAGCAAGCGTAGCTTGCACACCGTCAGCGACTTTTTCACCAGGAAGACAAAGCCGGCGACCTCGCCGTCCTTCTCCGCGATCCAGCAGCGCTCGCGCGCAGCGTCATAATTCTTGACGAACTCCCCGGCGATCTCTGCCACGAGACCCTCGAAACGTTCGTCATAGCCCTCCTCTTGAAAATAGAGCGCTCCGTGCCGGTGTACCACCCACCCCAAATCTCCCGGAAACAAGGGGCGCAAACTGTAACACTGGCCGGTGGGATTTTCGGGGCGTAGCAACCGTTGTGCGGCTCGAAGCGAAGAAACCAGTTGTTGCCGCTGCCCGGGAGAAAGTCCTTGAAGCCTCTGCTGGACTTCATCTTCCTGGCGGCCGTCGAGCTGCCGAAAAACTCGTTGCCCGGCCGGAGTCAACCGCAAGCGGGATTGCCGCCCATCTTGAGCGGAACTGGTCCTGGCGACAAGTTTCCGGCTGACGAAGCCGCGCAGCAACCGGCTCAAATATCCTGGATCAAGTCCCCAGTTCCGAACAAAGCTGCGAAGCCGTGCAATCCTTGCGATGCGCGAGCTCATAAAGCACGCGTATCTGGGTCAGTGAGAAAGAGCTGCCGAGCAGCCCTTCGCGAAGAACGCCAATCTGCTTGGTGTAAAAGCGATTGAACTCCCTTAACGCCTCAATCTGGGCTCGCAGTGTCATAGGAGAAGTCTGCGCAAAATAGTTGACTCTGTCAACTATTTGTTGGTCGATGCTTATGTTCTAATCGAAAACCTCATGCCTGACCTGACTCGTCGCGACTTCATTGCTTCCATGACCGCAGCCGCGGCACTCCCGTGCTTTGCGGCGACGAAACCGACGTCCGAAAAAACGGCAATCCCGGACACGCTGCTCTGGTACAACCGCCCTGCGAGTAAATGGACGGAAGCACTGCCCATCGGCAACGGACGACTTGGCGCGATGGTCCACGGAGGGTCGACGCAGGAACTGCTGCAATTGAACGAGGACACGCTCTGGTCGGGCGAACCGCGCGATCTTCAGAATTACGAAGCGATCCGCTATCTCGATGATGTAAAGAAACTGCTTTTGGCAGGAAAGAACCGCGAGGCAGACGCCCTGGTCGAAGCCAGATTCATCGGGCCGTGGAATGAATCCTACATGCCGCTCGGCGATTTATTGATTGACTGCGAATTCACCGCGGAGGCCACCGACTACCGCCGCGAACTTGATCTCCGCGATGGCGTCGTCAAGGTCCAGTTTTGCGCCGATGGCGCCGAGTTTGTCCGCGAGATCTTTGTCTCAACTCCTGACCAGGTCATCGTCGTACAGTTTCGGTGCAATCATAAGGGACGGCTCAACCTCGCCACTTCTCTGCGAAGCCAGCTTCATTTTCAAACTGCAGCCCGCAATAGCGATCTGACCATGTCGGGACGCGCGCCGGCCCACGTTGAGCCTAGCTACGTCGATAAGCATCCCAACCCCGTCGTTTGGGAGGACGGCGAACGTGGTAAGGGGATTCGTTTTCAGGCGCAGGTACGCGCGATTGCTATCGGGGGCAACGTGACGAACGAAGAAGGCCGCCTCCACATTCGCGGTGCCGATGGAGTTGTCTTGCTGCTTGCCGCTGCCACAAGCTTCAACGGCTTCGACAAGAGTCCAAGCGCCCAGGGCAAAGACCCGCAAGCTGCATGCGCGCGCGTCCTGGACGCGGCAGCCAGGAAGAGCTACGACGAATTGCTGGCTGCGCATCGCGCCGACCATCGACAGCTTTTTGACCGGGTGCAAATACAAATCGGAAGTTCGCCGGCTCCCAGTCTTCCAACCGACGAACGCCTCGCAAAATACGACGTAAGCGACGACCCTGGACTGGCCGCGCTCTATTTCCAGTTCGGACGTTACTTGCTGATGTCGTGTTCCCGGCCCGGAACCCAACCGGCAAACCTGCAAGGAATCTGGAACAAGGACCTGCGGCCCGCGTGGAGCAGTAACTGGACGCTTAACTGCAACGCGCAAATTAACTATTGGGCGGCTGAAGTCGCCAACCTTTCCGAGTGCCACCAACCTCTCTTCGACATGATCGAAGAACTAAAAGTGGACGGCGCACGCACCGCGCGGAACATGTACGGTTGCGGCGGATGGCTCGCGCATCACAACGCCGATTTGTGGCGGACGACTTCTCCCGTCTATTGGAGTCCGTCGATCTCGAAGATGGGCGGGGCATGGCTTTGCCGGCACCTCTGGGAGCACTTCGCTTTCACTCAAGATATAGAATTTTTGCGAAAAGCCTATCCAACCTTGCGCGAGGCCTCGCGATTTTTCCTCGATCACCTGGCCGACGAATCACACGGCTGGTTGGTCACTTATCCTTCTACATCGTTTGAAAATCCATTTCTAAAACCCGACGGCACTCGGTCAACGTGCTGCCTCGGCCCGGCAATGGACATGCAGATCATTCACGACCTGTTCACGAACACGATGGACGCGGCCGGGATGCTCGCTGAAGATGCGGAGTTTTCTTCAAAGCTGGCTGCCACTATCGCCAAACTCGTGCCGATGCAAATCAGCCCACGCACTGGACAACTTCAAGAATGGATCGATGACTGGGACGCAGCCGAACCGCACAACGGGCAAGTCGCGCAGATATGGGGACTGATGCCGGGACGACAGTTCACTCCAGACGCGACGCCGGACTTGGTCGCAGCGCTTCGAAAGGTTATCGACTTTCGGCAGCCTGCGGCGAAGAATGCCGGAAGCTGGCAGGGTTCGTGGCTTGCTAATGGGTTCGCTCGCATGCACGACGCGGAGTCGGCAATGTCTGTGGTAAATCAGCACCTGACGAAGAACGTAAATCCCAATTGCATGGCGAACTTTGGCGGATACAACGTAGGGTTTCAGATTGACGGCAATCTTGGAAATACAGCGGCCATTGCGGAGATGCTGCTGCAAAGCCATGCAGGAGAAATCCACTTCCTGCCCGCTCTGCCAAAAGCCTGGAGTGAAGGCCAGTTCCACGGCTTCCGGGCCCGAGGCGGAGTTAGCGTGAACCTGGCGTGGAAGAATGGCAAAGCAACTGAGGCACTAATAACACCAAACTCACCGGCGAAACATAAGCTCCGCGCGCCACGAGGGCAGCGCATTATTTCGGTCACTTCGGATGGCGTGAAGGCCGAATTTGAGACAGCTGGCGGCGACGCCGTTTCACTAAACGTTACCAAGGACAGGTCGTACTCATTGCGATTTGGCTGATCACATCAGCCAGACGGCGTCGACATCCACTATCACCTGCGTGCGCGGAATTTTCTGCTGCGCTGCATACGCCAACATTCCCCGCAAAGTGGCGTTCAGCTTCTCTCTACTAGGGGACTTCAAAATGATGTGGTAGCGATAGTCGGTTTTTAATCGCACAATCGGCGCGGCCGCCGGACCCAGCACGCGCACTCCTTCATGCCGAGTCTTCTCGAACCACTTGCCTAAAGTCCCCGACCACTGCAATGCTTCGTCGAGTTTGTCGCTGCGAATCAGCACATTCGCTAGCGCGCTGTATGGCGGATAGTGCATCCAACTTCGGAAGCGCAACTCTTTCTCGTAGAAACCAACAAAGTCATGCTGTGCCGCGTATTGCACGGCATAGTGGTCCGGGAAAAGCGCTTGTACTACGACACGCCCCGGCGTCTTGCCGCGCCCGGCACGGCCGGCCACCTGCGTCAATAGTTGGAATGTCCGTTCCGCCGCACGAAAATCCGGAAAGCCCAGAGCCATGTCGGCACCGACCACGCCAACCAGCGTCACACCGTGAATGTCATGGCCTTTCGCAATCATCTGCGTACCGACCAACAAATCAAGCTCGCCTTCGTTCAGCGCGGCCAGCGTTCGTTCGACATCGTCGCGTCCGCGCACCGTGTCGCGGTCCAAACGGCCGATACGCGCCTGGGGGAACAGGCCGTGCAATAACTCTTCGAGTTTTTCCGATCCAGTGCCCAGGAAATGAACGTACTCACTGCCGCAATGCACGCACTTCTTTGGCACCGGCGCAGTGAACCCGCAATAGTGGCACTCCATGCGCTGCGACCGCTTGTGGTGCGTCATGGCGATCGCGCAGTTTTTGCATTCCAACGTCTTGCCGCAAGTGCGGCACAGAGCCACAGGGGAATATCCCCGGCGGTTGAGCAGCACCATCACTTGCTCTTTGAGTTCAAGCCGCTCGCGAATCTCCTGTGCCAGCTTGCGCGAGATCACCTGTTCCTGGCCGGTTTCCTGGTACTCCAGCCGCATGTCGATGATCTCAACCTCCGGCAGCGGACGTTGTTCTACCCGGTCCGGCAGGCGCAGCAATTTGTATTTGTCTTTGGTCGCATTGAAATACGACTCGAGAGATGGCGTCGCCGATCCCAGCACGACCGTCGCATTCGCCATCTTGGCGCGGACCACGGCAACATCGCGCGCGTGGTATCGCGGATTCTCCTCCTGCTTGTAAGACGAATCGTGCTCCTCATCAACAATCATCAATGCCAGATCGGCCACCGGGGCAAACACCGCTGACCTGGTGCCCACTACGACCCGCGCCTCTCCGCGCTTGATGCGATGCCACTGCTCGGCCCGCTCCTGATCGGTTAGCGCGGAGTGCAGGATGGCCACTTCCTCTCCAAACACCTGGTGCAGGTCAGCAGCAACAGCTGGCGTCAGTCCGATTTCCGGCACCAGCAGAATGGATGAACGGCCCGCTTCTAGCACTGAACGCATCGCTGCCAGATACACCGCGGTCTTGCCGGATCCGGTGATGCCATGCAGCAACATGCCGCCATATTCGCGCGAGGCAACACCCTGCTGAATGCTTTCCAGTGCCTTGGCTTGCGGTGCATTGAACTGAAAATCAAACGGCGACGGCCGCGCTCGCATGGTCGAGACGGAAAAAGCCGCCGCCTCGTCGGTGAGTTCAACAAACCCGCGTCTCACCAGCGTGGTTAAGGTGGTGCGAGGAACATCCAGTTCCCGCAGCGCATCCACGGTCAGTTTTCCGCCCGCTGCGGTTAGTGCATCGACAATGGCCTGCTGATTTACGTTCAGCTTGCCTTCGCTGGCCTTGAGCAAAGCCACCTTCACCGTGCGCGTGGCATCCCGGACATTTGACGTGTCCTCCCGCGAAATCCATTTCTTGCTCGCCATGCCCGCCAACAAGCGCTTGGAAACCCGTGCCGCCGCCCGCAAGGTTTCTTCCCGCGCCTCATCCCGCTCCGCCAAAATTTCCAGGACGCGAAACTCTTCCAACTGCTCTTCAGGAGTTTTACGCGACCGGGCGGACGAACCGGTCGTTCCGGCTTCGTGCAGGATCATGTGTCCCGCATCGGTGATTCGATAGACGATCGTTTTCTTGAACTCAGCAGCCAGAGGCAACATGGTTCGAAATACTTCCCCCATCGGCGCGAGGTAGTAATCAGAAATCCATTTGCCTAAGGATAGAAGCTGCGCATCAAGCACTGGCGCGTCATCGAGCACGCTGATGATCTCTTTGGTTTTTACTGAAGGCTTGCGATCATGCAACTCCGTGGCGATGCCCGACAGCCGCTGGCTGCGAAACGGCACCAGCACGCGCCCGCCGACCACGGGTATCTGCCCATCGGCAATGCGATAGCTAAAGACTCCATCGAGCGGAACGGGAACGGCGACGTCACAGAATTCAGGCATGGGGAGAAAGTTGAACTCGTTAGATTGATCGTAACTCACTGTCCGTAACGAAAGCTTTTTGCGCGTCCGCTCCCGGCTATAATCGCCACACCATGCCCACCAAATCCGCTCTCGACCTAGCCGCCATCCGCGCCCAATACCCGTCTTTAAGCCAGACCGTCAACGGGCAGCCCGCCGTCTTCTTCGACGGACCAGGGGGCACACAGGTTCCTCAGCGGGTGATTGACGCCATCTCGAATTACCTAAGCTCCTCGAATGCCAACACCAACGGTGCGTACGCCACCAGCCACCGCACCAACGCAGTCATCGACGGGGCACGCGCGGCCATGGCCGACCTGTTCAATAGCGATCCCGACGAGGTCGTCTTCGGTCCGAACATGACTACGCTCACCTACGCGGTTAGCCGCGCCATGGGACGCGAACTCAAAGCTGGCGACGAAATCCTGCTTACGCACCTGGATCACGACGCGAATGTGTCTACGTGGTTTGCCTTGGAAGAGCAAGGAATCAAAATCCAGCGGGCGGAAATTAACGAGAGTGATTGCACGCTCGACATGGAAGATCTGGCACGCAAAATCACACCGCGGACAAAACTCGTAGCCGTGGGGTACGCGTCAAACGCGGTTGGTACCATCAACGACGTACACCAGATCGTGAAACTGGCCCACTCCCAAGGCGCTTTGGTTTACATTGATGCGGTCCACTACACACCGCACGGATCGATCGATGTGCGCGCACTCGACTGCGATTTTCTGGTTTGCTCCAGCTATAAATTCTTCGGTCCGCACATGGGCGTTCTCTACGGGAAACGCGAGCATCTGCAACGATTACGCCCTTATAAGCTGCGCGCCAACAGCGACACCGCTCCGTTCCGGTGGGAATGGGGAACTCTCAACCACGAGTGTATTGCGGGAATCACCGCCTGCGTAGACTACCTCGCTGACCTCGGGCGCGAGGTTGAGCCCGGCGTCGCAACAAGAAGAGAGGCATTGCTCGCCGCATACGAAGCGATCCAACAGCATGAACGCTCGATGGCGGAAACGCTAATTCGTGGTTTGCTGAAAATTCCAGGCCTGAAGCTCTACGGAATCGCCGACGAGAAGCGTTTCTCCCAACGCTGCCCGACCGTCGCGGTACGAATCGAAGGCCACACTCCGCTCGAACTCGCCACCAAGTTGGGCGAGCGCGGCTTCTTCACCTGGGACGGAAATTACTACGCTCTAAGCCTAACGGAACGTTTGGACGTGGAAAAGGATGGCGGCTTCTTGCGCATCGGCCTCGTGCACTACAACACTCCGGAAGAAGTTGATCGCTTGCTGAAGGCTTTGGCGGAAATCTCCC
Organism: Terriglobales bacterium; assembly: GCA_036271375.1. Lineage (GTDB taxonomy): Bacteria > Acidobacteriota > Terriglobia > Terriglobales > Acidobacteriaceae > DATBAT01. The sequence continues at coordinate 1,459 of DATBAT010000350.1, read as the reverse complement.
GCTAATTTTCCATCGCGGTTCGCATTTTTGTTCTTGACGAGTACCTCAGTCACATACATACTGGTCGGTATGTTAACCGTCCCCAGGACACGCCGCAGCAAGGCTTCTGCTCCTCGCGATCCCGAGCGGACGCGCAAACGCCTGCTGTCAGCTGCTTCTCAGGAAGTCTACAAATCGGGCTTTCAGGGCACGGACCTCGAAACCATCCTCGACGCGGCGGGTGTTACCAAAGGCGCGCTGTATTACCACTTCGAGAACAAGGAAGCCCTCGGCTACGCGGTGGTGGACGAAGTCCTCACTGGGATCACTCGCGAGAAGTGGCTTGAACCTTTGCGGGGGGCGGCCGACCCGCTGGCGGCGTTGAAAGGCATTTTTCTCGGTACATCGCTGCGGCCAGAACATGTGGCTGGCGGGTGTCCGCTAAATAATCTGGCGCAGGAGATGTCTCCGCTGGATGAAGGATTTCGCAAGCGGTTGGCGAAAGTATTTGCACTGTGGCATGGCGCAATCGCCGGCGCGTTACGAGACGCGCAGAAGCGTGGATTAGTGCGGAGGGACGTCAACGCTGACGAAACCGCCACATTCCTGATGGCCGCTTATGAGGGCTACATTTCGCTTTCGAAAAACTCTCAGGATGCAAGTTTGTTACGCCAGGGCAACAAGGCCTTGGCACAGTATTTGGAGACTCTACGTCCGGCTTGATTTGTGTCCCCAGTGATCATACGGACTAGTTGGTATTAAGGCTGAATATGACTCAACTGGAAAAACCGACCTTTAAAGACGGCGCGTCCTTCATCGTCGCGGGATTCCGCCAACGATTTGACGGCAATACCGTGAAAGACATTCCGGCATTGTGGCAGCGGATGGGCCCTTACTTCGACTCGCTGCCAGAGCAGGTCGGACGGTCTGCTTACGGCCTTGTAATCGATTTAAGCGACTCAAAGCAATTCGACTATGTGGCCGGAATTGAAATTTCAAACGCGGCGAATCTTCCCAGCGAACTGGTTAGTGTCAGCCTACCTGCCCGGCACTATGCGGTGTTTCCCCACCGTGAGCATGTGACCAAACTCAAAGACACGATAACCGCGATCTGGCGCGAGTGGCTGCCTTCGTCCGGGTATCAACTGCAGCGCGACTCGGCCGATTCGCCGGGAATGATTGAGTATTACGGGCCAAAGTTCGATCCGAAAACTGGAATGGGTGATGTCGAAGTGTGGGTGCCAATCAAGAAATTATCTTAAGGGGAATGCGAAATGCCTGAAGCAACGGTCGTTGCTGAAGTTCACAACCACAAAGTAGTCAACGCGGAGCAGTACCTCGCAGCACGCAAAGAGCTTCTTCGCAAAGAGAAGGAACTCACTCACTTGCGCGACGAGATCAGTCGGCAACGCCTCGAATTGCCGTGGGAGAGAGTCGACAAGAAATACATATTTGCTGGCCCGAACGGCAACGAAGCGCT
>DATBAT010000349.1:0-3302 GCA_036271375.1 Terriglobales bacterium | reverse complement strand
AGCGATTGGCGAAAAAGTTCTGGCGATCCCAGGCATCGAGCTGGGCTATTGCGCGCGACCAGGCGAGGTTGAAGTGCGCGTAATCGGTGACCCGAATGCGATCCAAGCAGCCGATGCCATCATTCGTGGCGAATTGGGACTATCGATCTTCTCCGACAGCGATGAAACGCTTGAAGAAGTTGTCGTGAGACTGCTGAAGGAAGAAAAACGAACGTTGGCAACCGCCGAATCGTGCACCGGCGGTTTGATCGCAAACCGGATCACCAATGTGTCGGGTGCGTCGGAAGTCTTTCTGGCGGGCTATGTGACATACGCGAACTCAGCAAAGAGCGACGTTTTGAATGTCGATTCGAAGTTGATCGACAAAAATGGCGCAGTGAGTGAAGCCGTCGCGCGCGCGATGGCTGAGGGCGCGTGCGCGCGAGCAAACTCCACCTTCGGGCTCGCTACGACCGGCATTGCCGGACCAACGGGTGGCTCGGACGAAAAGCAGATTGGAACCGTTTACATCGCGCTGGCTTCGGGAGATTCAGAGACTGTCGTCAGGAAATTCGTTTTCCCGACGGATCGCGAGACATTCAAACAATTAGCGGCCCAATCGGCACTCGATCTTTTGCGACGGAGATTACTCAAAAAGTGATAGCTTCTCAGCCGCCACATTTAAAGATATCAGTGCCCAAGTCGTCCCTTCTTGAACTTGCGAAGTTAGTAATCGCCCACTTTCACCGGGGTGCCGACTTTCACAGTATCGTAAAATAACTTCGCTCCATCCGCCGACATCCGAACGCACCCATGGGATGCGGGATATCCCGGCAGAATCCCGACATGCATTCCGACCCCTTCGCCTGTTAGCCGCATAAACCACCTCATCGGCGCACCGACATAGTGTGTTCCGCTGGGTGCGGAATCAATCTTGGCGCTGACGCCGGCGCGAACAACCCGACCTGAGCCGTCGACGAAGTCGCCATAGATGCTGGAACGATGGTCCGGATCCTTTTCGAGAACGGAGAAATTACCACTGGGTGTGGTGTGCCCGGCCTTACCGGAAGAGATCGGACTATCGGCCGCGATTTGTTCGCCGATCATCAAATAGGCGCGCTGCTTGGGAAGGGAGACAACAACGTGGACGTTGTCCGGCGTCGCCTGGTTAAGCAAAGACTGATTTACCTTCAACGGTGGTTGGCTGCTAATGTAAGCTGACGCTTTGCGCATCTGCCTTGGTTGCGGCGTCGGCCTCGGTGATCTTGGTCCGAAAAGGCGAAACTGGGCGCTGATTGAGGAAGCAAGAGCCGTCAACAAGAGCGCGCAAAGAAGGATCCGAAATGTTCACCGCATAATATTAGCCGCCACTGTAGCTGTTTACGCGCCGAAGCCAACCCGTTAACCACCGTGATTCATGGCGGTCGGGAGGAGCGTTCTGGACGCGGCGGGTCAAGACGATTTTGGCCGCGCGCGCGAATTCTTCAGGCGCGCCTGAATCCGAATTACCGTGCATCGCTTCCAGCACCTGAAGCAAACCCCATCCCTGTCCCTGGTAGCGCTCCGTGTGCAGGACGCCTTCGCCTTTGAAGTTGACGTAATCGATGAGCGCGTAGCACCCCTGTGGTGTTTTCGTAAGACGTTCAAATTGTTGTTGCACGTTAGTTCGGTCGGCGGGCGCCGCTTCGGCCAGCATCTTAGGCAGAGCAGCCTCCAATCTGGCAACAAGAAATTCTGCCTGGAGATCGATGGTATCGACCAAAAACCGCCGCAACTGGTTCATCTCACCTGTATTTTGCGCTTTTAGAAACTCGGCACGCGAGTTCCACGGACACGGCTGTACGCGGCCAACGCCCAGAAGCAATGTCGGTAACTTCGCGCCGCGACTTGACACGAAGCTTACCAGCGCCGGGAAACTCTCTTCGAACGGTCCTTGCCGTCCCTTCGTGTACCAGATGAAGTGGCCGATGCCGAGCGATGCGAAATCTTCACCTTGGTTCCATGAAGTCAGCCCCGAAATAGTTCCATTGCACTCGTTTTGCCAGATTCGTTTCCCGACTTTCAAGGCGTCGCTGTGCGAAATCGCGATCGCCTGCGCTAATTCCGGCCAAAGGGAAATCAGTCCGGTGGCGACCACTGCAAATGGCAAGCCAGTGCCGCCAAATTGATGGCAAAGCTGTTTTCTTGACGGGCGGCATTTATCCATTAGCGTGCGACTTTCTGCGGCGACCAACCTTAAACCAAAACGGCGCGGAAACACGATCTTATGAAACGTTTTATTGTTATTGTCAGCGCATCCTTACTTGCATTCCCATTGTTCGGGCAAGAAAAATCACCACAGCTTAAAGACCAAAAGGACAAGGTCAGCTACAGCATCGGCATGCAAATCGGATTTAATCTCGGCCGGCAAAAGGTGGACGTTAACCCCGACATCCTGGCGGCCGGCATTAAAGACGCCATTGCAGGCAAACCGCAACTGACGACCGACCAAGTTAAGGACATCATGGCCCAATTCGAAAAAGACATGGAACAAAAACAGAAAGAAGTCGGAGAGAAAAATAAGACCGAAGGCGCAAAGTATCTCGAAGACAATAAAAAGAAACCCGGTGTAAAGACGACTGCCAGCGGTCTCCAATACAAAGTCGTCAAGGATGGAACCGGAGCGCAGCCCAAAGCCACCGATATGGTGACTGTGAATTATCGGGGCACTCTGATCGATGGGACGGAGTTTGACAGTTCGTACAAGCGCGGCCAACCGGCGACGTTTCCGGTCAACGGAGTGATCAAAGGCTGGACCGAAGCGCTTCAACTGATGAAGCAGGGATCGAAGTATCAGTTGTTCATTCCCTCGACCCTCGCGTATGGCGAACGTGCAATGGGCCCGGATATCGGTCCGAACTCTACCCTGATTTTTGAGGTCGAATTGCAGGATGTGAAACCGCCTCCAACGCCTGGTCCACAGGGTTCTTCGAAGGTTCCGCCTCCGCCGTCGCCGGCGCCGACCAAGAAGTAGCCGCGAAGACATCATAGGCAAGCCGCGTCACTCCTGTGCACGCGAAACAGTGAACGCCCGTCGCCGTCTCGCGAGACAGCGGGCGCCCGTGCCGAAGTAGCATACGTTTAGTGGGCGCGGCGTTTTCATGCGCGCCGACTCCCTCGTCTAGTGGCTTGACACCGATTCCCACTGCAGCGCCCGTGCATCGCCCCACAAACCTTCCAAGCTATAGAAGGCGCGTTTGTCGCGATGAAAAATGTGGACGACCACTTGTAGATAATCGAGCACCATCCATTGGCTGGCGGGAAATCCGTCAACTGCGGCAGGC
>DATBAT010000348.1:0-31204 GCA_036271375.1 Terriglobales bacterium | reverse complement strand
GTGAAATCGGGACCAGCACTCGATGGCTCCGTTCCCTTGCGCGAAACTTGAATTACGCCCAAAACGCGAGCACCCTCATTGGCCACGGCCGCCGACATGATCTTCTGGATGGCTTGTTGCACGGGCTTGCCAGCAGACGCGCTTTTACCCAGCCGGACAGTTTCGAAAACGCTGGCGTGCTTCACCCGTTGAAAATCGTTGTAAAGCTCAGGCTCGCTGCTGACTGCGGTGTGCGCCGCAATCGACGGAGAAGACAAGGGGATCATCCCCATCGCCTTCAACTCCTCCGGAAAAAGAAAGCGCAATACCTTATCGTCCAAATGGAGCAGTGCGATTTCGGTCAGGCTGACGCGGAAAATTCCCGCGAGTTCCTGACAGATTCGTTCCGGTCCGGAGCCCGCTTGCAGCAGCCCGCGTAGTGCATCCGTGGTTAAAGCTGTCGCTGTTGCAGTTCCCGAATTGCTCTGGCCCTTGTCCACAATTTCCTTAATTGCTGAATTTCGCAGCGGCAGCTACGGCGCTCCGGTTTGAACTCAAAACGTTGCCGATGGCTTCGATCAGCTTAGAAGAACCCTGATCGATGCCGAGACTGGCCTTTTCAAAGTAGGCGACCGCGCCTTCATTCCTGAGCCGCTCAGCATTGCTCTTCGGCAAACTGCTAAGCACGATTACGGGAATGCCCGACGTGCGTGGATCATTTTTCAGCTCGTGCAGCAACTGCTGACCCGGCATTTTCGGCAACATCATGTCGAGCACGATAAGGTCTGGAACTTTTTCGCACGCGATATGCAATCCTTCTTCTCCGTCGCCTGCGGCCAGCACGCTGTATCCGGAGCGTGCGAGCGCCAATTCATTGGCCTTGCGCAGGAATCGGCTATCGTCGATCAATAAAACGGTAGTTTTCATCTAAATCCTTTACGGCAAATTGTGTTTGTGCTGAGACGGACGCTTGCGTTGAATCAATCCTGCCTGCCTAAAGTTTCAGTCGCAAGTTACCAACGGGGTAGGCTGCAACCTGCTGAAAGGTCAGCCCTTAACCATGCCAAAATTCTTCTCACGCCAGCCGCGGACGCCGCCATCCATGGACAGCACGTCGGTGTATCCCATCTTCTGAAGATTGTCGGCGGCCAGGGCCGAGCGGAATCCGCCACCACAGTAGAGGACTATCGGAGTCTTGGTATCCGGAACGCGGTCTTCGATGTCGCGCTCGATCACGCCTTTACCCAGGTGCATCGCACCGGGCAAGTGGTCCTTGGCAAACTCACTTTCTTCGCGGACATCGACCAGCACGAATTTATCGCCGCGATCGATCCGGACTTTTACGTCATCAATGCTGCATTCGCGAACACGCAGTTTCGCGTCTTCCACGATCTTCAAGAACCCGGGCGAATGTTTCGGCGGCATGTTGTCCCTCCCAATACTTTTTCGACGGTGACTTGCCATCCATTTTACCGCTGGCGATCTGCGACCATTCCCAATTACGTCCATTCCCCCGAAACCCGCTCCCAGTAAGGGATTCCGGAAGAAAGTAACCACGAAAATATTACCGCTGTGACGTTTACGCATCCCGCGAACCTCCCCTAAGGTGGAGGACATGGGGCTCAATGCCTTGCTGGTGTGTGCGGAGCGGCACTCTTTGAAGTCGCTGGAGTCCGTTCTCGATGAGCTGGAGATTGGCCATGAGTCTTGCCAGTCTTGCAGCGATGCCATGGAGCGTGCGGTACGCGGCCAATATTCGGCGCTGGTTCTGGATTTCGATCTGGACGGCGCTGCCCAAGTCGGCAAACTGGCTCGGGTCGCGGCGCCGCAGCGTCGTTCGGTGCTCTTCGCGCTGGTGGGCGCGTCGAGTTCGCTGAGTGACACCTCACAGGCCGGCGCTAACGTAGTTCTCTACAAGCCATTGGAGATCGAGCAGGTTCGATGTTCATTGCGGGCGGGTAGAGAACTGATGCGCGCCGACCGCCGGCAGACTTCCCGGCATCGCATTGAGACCCTTGTCTATTTGCAGTTAGGTATCTCAGCCATGCCGGCCCTGGTGCTCGATCTCAGCGAGCAGGGCCTGGCATTGCAGACGCCGGAACCGTTTCCTCGGGTGCGCGAGGTGCCGTTGAGATTCGGGCTTCCCGGTACCAGCCACGTGATCGAAGCGACAGGCGAGGTCATCTGGTCGGACGACAGCGGCCGCGCGGGATTATTTTTCTCGCAGATCAAACCCGCCTCGCGGAAGTATTTAAACAACTGGCTGCTGAAACGTGGCGCGAAAAAACGTGACGCGGTCAAAATCTTGATGCGTCCTGAACGCTTGCGCAAGACTACTCGCCTGTCGCATTAGATTTTGGGTGGAGCAATCGCTTTAGCGCTGCGGAGATGGGTTCCGCCTGGAGAGCCCGGCTTTAGCCGCCGCGGTCACATGGTTTGAGCCCTAGATCAATCTTGCGGGGGATAGAACACCGAGCCTCGGGCGCTAAAGCGCAGCATCAATCCAGCACCTAACCGCAGCGCTGAAGCGCATGCTCCACCCAAAATCCCGGCAAGAGAATTTCTGGGCAAACTGTTTAGCTTATGCGGTCTCCAACCGGCTGCTAAACTTATTTGCCAGCTACCATGCCCGCCCTCCACTATCTTTCCGCCAGCGCCATGGCGGAGCTCGTTCGCAGTAAACAAATATCTCCAATTGAACTGGTCGAAGCGCATCTAGCTCGCATCGAACTCCTGAATCCTGCTCTGAATGCCTTCGTCGAGGTAAACGCCGAAGGTGCGCGCCGCCAGGCGCAAACCTGTACTCAAGGCCCCTTGCACGGCGTTCCTCTAACCATTAAGAGTTGCATCGACGTCGCAGGCTTGCGCTGCGAAGCGGGCACGGGTCTTCGTGCGAACCTCGTCGCGAGAGAAGATGCGCCGCTGGTCAAGAGGCTTCGTGCGGCGGGCGCCATCATTCTCGGCACCACAAACTGTCCCGAACTCTTGATGGCATGGGAAACCGACAACCTGCTCTATGGACGAACCAATAACCCGTGGGATTTATCTCGCACCGCCGGCGGCTCGAGCGGAGGTGAATCCGCGGCTATCGCTTCAGGATGTTCCGCCGGCGGAGTCGGCAGCGACGGAGGAGGATCCATCCGCGAACCCGCGCACTTCACCGGCATCTGCGGACTGAAGCCCACACCCGGCCGCATTCCGGCGACTGGGCATTTCCCGGGCTCCGTAGGGCCATTTGCTCTGACCGGAGTGGTGGGCCCGATGGCGCGGACCATCGGCGACGTGAAGTTGTTGTTTGCCGCGATGCAGGGACCTGACATTGGGGATCCGTCAGCCGCGCCGGTGCCCTTGCGCTGGCCAGCTTCAGTAAGAGAATTACGCGTTGGCTATTTCGAAGACGATGGCCGCACGCCGGTGACGCCGGAGACGCGCGAAGCCGTACGCACTGCGGCGAAAGCCTTACAGAGCGCAGGTTTCACGGTCGAGCCTTTCCGCCCTGAGGGACTTGAGCAGGCGCGACAACTTTGGTGGAAATATTTTGGGATTGCCGGGGGCATGTTGCTGCGTCCGCTGGTCGCGGGGCATGAGGCGGAGTTAAGTCCGGTGCTCAAAGAATATTTGGGATGGGTTGCCGCCGAACCATCTCACACTGCCGATACCCTGCTCGATGCCTGGATTCAGCGCGACATCGTACGCATGAAGATATTCGAACAGATGAAGCGGTATCCGATTCTGCTTTGCCCGGTGGCGGCCATTCCGGCATTCCAGCATGGCGAACGGAGCTGGCAGGTCGATGCCCAGATGGTGAAATATCTCGACGCCTGGAGCTACACCGAGTGGTTCAACCTGCTGGGAAATCCCGCAGTGACAGTGCCGGCAGGCCAATCGAAGGAAGGCTTGCCAATCGGAGTTCAGTTGTCCGCAAGACCGTGGGAAGAAGAGTCTCTGCTCGCCGTCGCAGAAGCGCTGGAGTCGCAACTCGGCGAATGGAAGGCTCCACCAATCTCGTAAGTTCCCCTGCCATACTCATTTTTGATTCTCGTGAAAACGATCTCGCCGTCTTCGGTGAACGCCGCCCTAGGCTGCAAATCTTCTGTGTTCTTTCCCATCTACCCGTGTTTAAATTTCCTAATCCATGACCCGCCAAACCGTTATTACGCTCAGCGGCCTGGTTCTTGCCGTAACCGCCATCTTCGCCGCTGCTCCTGAATCTCCAAAAGCCGCTGACGCCGCCCGCCTCAACACCATTGGCGAGGCCTACATGAACCAGCAGCTATTCGAGAAGGGGCTGAAATCTTTTCAGGAGGCCGCCACTCTCGACCCTAAGATGCTGATCATTCAGCTCAACCAGGGCGTGGCCTATTTGAACCTTGGCAAAGTGGATGAGGCGAAGAAACTGCTCGAAGATGTGGTGAAACAGGACGCGAAAAACCCCCACGCCTGGTACAACCTGGGATTGCTCTACAAGAATTCCAGCGACTCGCAAGCTGCGGTTGACGCCTTTCGCCGCGTGACCGAAATCGACGCCAACGATGCCGACACATGGTACTTCCTGGGCAGCGCGCATTCGCAAATCAAGCAATATCCGCAAGCGATCGAAGCCTTTCAACACGCGCTAAAGTTGAACGCGGCGCACGCCTCCGCCGAGTTTGGATTGTCGCGCGCCTACCAGCAGTCGGGCGATGTCGCCAACGCGCGCCAGCATTTGCAACGATTTCAATACATCACACAGAACAAGTTAGGCTCACCCATCAGCCTCGCTTACGGCGAACAGGGGAAATATTCGCGCGTGGAAGAATCTCCCGGCGTGGTACAGAAGGCACTGCCTGCGATTCCTGTCACGTTTGTGGCTTCGTCTGCGCTGACTGGCAAAGCAACCGGAAGTTCGAGCGATCTCGCTTCGTTTCTTGGGCCGGGCGCGTGCTTCCTGGATTACGACGGCGACGGCAAGCCGGATGTATTTCTCGCCGACAACGGCCCGGAAGGTGGAATGGCGCTGTACCACAACCTGGGCGGCGGGAAGTTTGAAGACGTCAGCAAGCGGGCCGGCATCGATTCGTCCGTCCACGCACTGGGTTGCACCGCCGGCGACTATGACAACGATGGCTCGACGGACCTGGCGGTCAGCGCGAAGTCGAAAATTTTTCTGCTGCACAACGAAAAAAACGGAACGTTCAAAGACGTAGCCAAAGCGGCAGGTATCGATAGCGCGGACAACCTGGGTCTGGCCTTCATCGACTACGACCACGACGGTGATGTCGACTTGTATGTGACCACCTTCGCCGAATTGCAGGCACCGCAGCCCGGAGGGGCGATTCTTCTGCCCGCCGAAGAAATCTCGGTCCCTAACCTAATGTTTCGCAACAACGGCAACGGCACGTTTACCGATGTTACGAAATCGGTTGGACTCGGCGGAAACGGCAACCATGTCGCGGCCCTGGGTTCGGACTACAACAACGACCGCGCAATCGACCTGATTGTTACTGGCACCGGACCGCAACAGATATTTGAAAACCCTCGCGAAGGAAAGTTTCCTGAGAAGAAGCTTGCGAACTCGAGCCAGGGAGTCGGCATGGCAGTGCTCGACTTCGACCACGATGGTTGGATGGATATCGCGGCCACGAATTGGGTTTCTCCCGGACTGACGTTGTGGAAGAACAAAGCAGGAAAATCCTTTGAGCCCGTCACGCTTCCATCGACAGGTTGGCGGCAAGGGTATGGCGTCGCTGCCTTCGACTATGACAACGATGGGTGGGTGGACATCATCGCAGCGGGCGAAACCTCGGCAGGCAAAAGCGAAGTGCGGTTGTTCCGCAATCTTGGCCCTGATGGTTTCAAGGATGTGACGTCCGAAGTGGGACTCGACAAGATTCCGTGGAAGGCCGCACGCTCCATCACTACTGCCGACTACGACGGCGACGGCGCAACCGATCTGCTAATCACCCAAAATCACGGGCCGGCAGTTCTCCTGCACAACCAGGGCGGCAACAAGAACAATTGGCTGCGGCTTTCACTCAAAGGACTCAACGACAACAAATCCGCCATTGGCACTAAGGTTGAAGTCTTCGCCGGCGGCAGCCGGCAGAAGTGGGAGATCGCGGGCTCGTCCGGATACCTCGGGCAGAATTCCACCGACATCATCGTCGGCCTCGGCCAAAATAAAGACGCTGACGTCGTCCGCATGCTGTGGCCCACCGGCGTGCTGCAAGACGAAATCCAGGTCGCGGGGATGAAGCAGCACGAGTTCATGGAAATGGACCGCCGCGGCAGTTCGTGCCCCACGCTGTTCGCATGGAATGGCAAACACTACGAGCTGATCGCCGACGTGCTCGGCGCTGGAGTGGTCGGCCATTGGGTCGCTCCCGGCGAGAAAAATATTCCAAGGCCTACGGAGTATCTAAAAGTTGATGGTACCGCCATCCAGAACAAAGACGGCAAGCTCAGCTTCCGCCTGATGGAGCCGATGGAAGAGGTCGTCTATCTGGATCAAGTGAAGCTACTGGCGGTCGACCATCCCGCGAAGATGGATGTTTACCCCAACGAGTATTTCGCCAGCAATCCGCCGTATCCCAAATTCAAAGTTGTGACCAGCACGATGCCGCGCGTGCCAGCGGGCGTGTGGGACGACCATCGCCATAACCTATTGCCGCAGTTGCTGAAGCACAAATATGTCGGCGATTTCGAACTGCTGCCCTTCAAGGGTTTCACCAAACTGCACAGCCTAGAGATCGATCTCAATTCGCCTTACAACGGCGGGTCTCTGTGGCTGCTGATGCATGGCGAGATCGAATACTTCACCGCGACGGGAATGTACGCGGCGAACCAGGCGGGCGTGCAGGCGATCGCTCCCTATGTCGAGGCGCTCGACGCCAAGGGCAAATGGAATCGCGTGATCGACGATATGGGGTTCCCCGCCGGCGGCCCGCGCACTATGACTGCCGACCTGAGCGACAAGCTGCCCAAGGGCACGCAGCGCATCCGCATCTGGACGAATCTGCAAATCTACTGGGACAACATCCTCATCGACCGCAGCCCGCAGAACCAGAAAGTGACCATGACGCCGGTCCCGCTGGCCTCAGCCGATCTCGGTTTCCACGGATATCCCAAGCAAACCGAAGCGAAACCGCCGGGAGTAGTGAAGTACGTCTACGAAAACGTAAGCAAGACTGGTCCCTACGCGCGCCAGTCCGGTACCTACACGCGCTATGGTGACGTGCTGCCGTTGCTTACCAGTACGGACGACCAACTGACGATTTTCGGATCAGGCGAGCAAGTCGCGCTGGAATTTGATCCCGCGTCGCTGCCTGCATTGCCCACCGGGTGGAAGCGCGACTATTTCTTCGTCAGCAACGGCTACGAAAAGGACATGGACTTCTACGCCGCCGAAGGCGCGACGGTAGAACCGCTTCCGTTCCGCCAGATGGGAACGTATCCCTATCCCAAAGAAAAGCAATTCCCGCTGGACGAATCACACCTCAATTATTTCCTGAACTACAACACGCGGCAGGTCTCCGGCGACGAACCGCAGGGATATCGCTTCGACTACCCCGAGCGAAAGTAAGAGCTCGGGTAGAGACGTTGCTTCGCAACGTCTCGCGAATGCCAACCGGTCATCGCTAAGTCGTTGATAATTGCGGCACGCGTAAGTTGCTGATAATTGCGGGTTTCAAAGCTCCTCTGGATGCCCTTTGCGAGGGTCAGGCTGCCCTGAGACGGGCGTCTCGACGGTCGACCGGCCCGAACGTCGCCCAATTGAGTGTACGTATATTTTGGTACATGCAATCAGGCGCTAAGTGTAAGAAAAAATCCCTAAATTGTTGGGGATTCGTCTTACTTCGTGTACCTTAATGTCCCTTGTGGTTTATGACCTCTCCGCGAAGCACGGAACACGAAGGCCACGAAGGGAAACGCCAGAACTGGATCTGTTGGCATTCGCCAGACGTAGCTGAGCTACGTCTCTACAGGGCAAGCGTTTCCTCAACATTTGACAATTCCTGCCCTTCCTAATCCAATAACCTGACCAATGGCCACCTCCGACTCCTCAGCCCCGCGCCTTCGCCGCTCCCTTACGCTTTGGGACCTGATTCTCTACGGCATCATCGTCATTCAGCCGACTGCGCCGATGTCGGTGTTCGGCGTGCTGAGCGACCGCGGCCACGGACATGTGATCACCACGATCCTGATCGCGATGGTCGCCATGCTTTTTACCGCCATCAGCTACGGACGCATGGCGCGGGCTTACCCGAGCGCGGGTTCTGCGTTCACTTATGTGGGACAGGAAATTAATCCGGCCCTGGGTTACGTCACCGGCTGGAGCATGGTGATGGACTACATGCTTAACCCGATGATCTGCACCATCTGGTGCAGCCAGCAGGCGCACGTGTTCGCCCCTGGCGTGCCTTACTGGATTTGGGCCATCTTCTTCGCCGGAATATTTACCGGCTTAAATATTCAGGGCGTCAAGACTTCGGCGCGTGTGAATACCGGTCTGGCGATCGGCATGGGCGTGGTGATTGCGATTTTCTTCGTGACTGCCGCGCGCTACATTTTTGGCGTGCCGCATGATGCGGCGGGATTTTTCACTCGCCCGTTTTACGATCCGGCACTGTGGAATACCAAAGCCGTGCTGGGCGGAACCTCGATTGCGGTGCTCACTTATATAGGCTTCGACGGAATCTCGACGCTTTCGGAAGAGGCGGAGAACCCGCGTCGCAATATCTTGCTGGCGACTGTCTTCACCTGCGTGGTCATCGGGATACTGTCGGCGGTGGAAGTTTACGCAGCGCAGTTGTTGTGGCCAGCGTCAGAGCCCTTCCCGAACGTCGACACCGGATTCGTCTTCGCCGCCGCCCGCGCCTGGAAGCCCATGTTCGCCATCGTCGGATTCACTCTGCTGGTCGCCAACTTCGGTTCCGGCATGGGAGCACAATTAGGGGCCGCACGACTGCTCTACGGCATGGGCCGCAGCAAAGCGCTTCCGCAATCTTTCTTCGGAGTGGTCGATCCTAAACGTCATGTGCCCCGCAACAACGTAATCTTCGTGGGAGGAGTCGCGCTCGCAGGAGCGTTGCTGGTGAGTATCGGCGTCTTCAGCTTCGGCCTGGGCGCCGAGATGTTGAACTTCGGAGCATTAATCGCGTTCATGGGCGTGAACGCAGCGGCCTTTATGCGCTACTTCGTTCGCGAAGAGAAAAAGAAATTTTGGAATTTCGTCCCGCCGGTGCTGGGATTCCTGATTTGCCTTCTACTCTGGCTGAACCTGAGCCGCCCCGCGATGATCGGCGGCGTGATCTGGATGGCGGTCGGCATAGCTTTCGGGGCCTGGAAAACACGCGGCTTCAGAGGCGACCTGGTCGACTTCGAATTGCCGCCGGAAGAGGCGTAGTCGAAATGTGGGTCGGACACTCCTGTCCGACTGCTGTAAGAGGCAATCCCACAATTCGCGATTCGCGCCTAACGGAGGCAGCCGTGCCGTCCGCCGGACGGACAAGAGTGTCCGTCCCACATCATCCATCCACATTGCTACTCGATGTTGAGACCGCTTGCTTCCACTACGGGTTTGGCCCCCGCTAACTGCGAAGCGCGATAAGTCGCCGTCAGATCGCGCTTCTCACCCGGCAACAGCGTGATGTAATTGTCTTCCCAGACCACCGGCAGGACCTCATCGCCTTTCGCGCTAAGCTTCAACCGCACGAAAAACGCCACGCTCCTGGAAGGATTGTCGACGATCACGTGCGTGACCGCGTCCGAGCCTTTGTTCTGCGTGACGCTGCTGACCTTCAACTTCACTTTCGGTAACTCTTGCAGCGCAGTGTAGTCGGCGTAGGTAGCGGTCGGAGTGGTCCACCATGTGGACTTCGCCCAGTCGATGGTTTCAGCCTTGGTGGAGAGCCAGTACAGATTCGACCCCACTTGCTTGCCGCTGGCGTCCTCCAACTTGAGCAGCAGGAAGTAAGTAGTGCTGAGGCCGTCCACGTCGGGGAGAGCGAACGCCTTGCTGGTGCTGTCCGCCGGCGCGTCGAGCGTGACCTGTTTGGAGAACTTCTCCGACATGTCCAGGTTGAGAAGCTTGGCGGTGAGCTTCAGGCCCTTCGCGTCCTGATACTGGCTGCTGACCAGCCACACCGAATGGTCATCGTAGCCATACACAGGATGTAGCGGCTCCATGGCTTTCTTCGCGCCGAAGTATCCGCCGCCGGGGCGCAAATAAAAGTCGTAGAGGTGCCAAATCATCGAAGGCCACGCGTTGTTCAACATCCATTGCACGACGCCGGTCGAGGTGTATTTGTTGCGGCTGTAGGCTTCATACATGGCGCGTACGCCTTCATACGCCATGATCTGCGACTTCGAAGTGAACTCTTCCAATGAATTCGATTTGCCGTAGCGAGTGTCCTGCGCCTCGGTGAAGACATGTAGGTCTTTGAACTCGCCGCCGCCGGCGTGGTAGTTCCAGAATTCGTCGATCGGCCACTGGTGTTCTTTGGGGAGCATGGCCCGAATACTTTCGATCGGCGGGACCGCCGGCCCCATGCTGGTTTCGCTATTGAAGCCGTAAGCGCCGCCGCATCCGCCTGCGTTGCATTCCTGAGGATGTTGCGAACCCACCGCGTCTGTCATCCAGTACGAGGGGGCAACGTATTCATAAGGGCCGCTCATCTTTACTCCGCTTGCCCCGGTAGGCGTGGGCTTCGCAGTGGCGGAAGACACCGTTGGGTTAGGCCACAACAGCTCTTTCTCGATTGCCAGATATTTCTGTTCGACATCGTTCGGCGGAGGATTGTCGCTGCCGTTGAGCCACATCACCAGGCTGGGATGGCTGCGCAAGCGGTACATCTGATCGCGCAGAGATTGTTCCGCGACGCGGTGAGTTTCTTCGGTCCACTTTGGCCACTGCTCCCAGAAATCGCAGCAGCACCAGCCCGCCATGATCAGCAGGCCCTTGCGGTCGGCCATCTCGAAGAATTCTTTATTCTCGAGTTTGCCTTCGAGGCGGATGGTATTGAGGCCCATGTCCTGCACGTAACGGAATTCATCTTCCATGCGCGTGGGATCTTCGCGCAGCATCATGTCGGGCGACCAACCGCCACCGCGCAGCAGGATTTTCTTTCCGTTGATGGAAAAAGCGCGGCTGTTGGCGGCCACCAGTTCCGACGTGATCTGGCGAATGCCGAATTCAGAAATCGAACTGTCGGACACCTTTCCGTCGACGATGAATTCCATTTCCAGCTTGTAGAGATTCGGCTTGCCCATCTGCGCCGGCCACCAGAGGCGAGGCTGATCCATGTTGAGGGCCGACACCTGATCAGGCGTAAAGGTCACGTCCTTCGATTCGCCTGCCGCCAACTCAACCTCCTGCGAGAAGTTGATTTTCTCGATGCGGCCTTTGAGCGTGCCTTTCACCGCTTTCTGTGTCGCATTCTTCAGCAACGCAGTCACCGTAAGATGTGCGGCCTGGTTTTCCGGCGTGTCCACCTTTGACACTACAGTCGGATATTCCAACGCGACCGGTCCGCTGGATGTGATCTCGACTCCCCGCCAAAGACCCATGTCTTTGTCGGGCGGGAGCGGGTTCCAATCGACGAAGGTGATTCCCAAGTCGTTTTCCGTAGGCGCATGAACTTCGACGGCGAGCACATTCTTGCCGGCCACCATGGCATCCGTGATGTTGAACTGATAAGTGCGCCAGGCCCCCGCAACGTCATTGGAGTTTGCCAGCAACTTGCCATTGAGCCAGATGGCGGCACGGTAGTTGATTCCGTCGAAGTTCAGCCAGACAGATCGCCCTTTCATTGCGGCGGGCACCGTGAATTCCTTGCGATACCACCAGGCCACCTTGAATGGACTATCGTCCGCCATCGGGTGCTCGGCGAAGTTGATACCGATGTCGTAGTTCATTCCGGGGAACGAGCGCAGGTTCATACCGAAGTCGGGGTCGGGATAGACCTTGTGCTTGACCAGCGCCGCCACCACCGTGGTAGGGACTTCCACCTCCAGCCAGTCTTTTGTTTGGGCTTCAAACTTCGGCGTGGAGAGGGCGGCGCCGTCAGCGGTGATCTTGGCTGAACTTTGTAGTTGCCATCCGGTCTTGAGAGGAAGGGTCGAAGAATTCTGGGCGAGTGCAGTGAATGAAAGCAGACTTAGTGCGAGGCAGCAGATTGCGGATTTTTTCATTCGCCTTCCCTGGGCAACGGCCAAAATCGATTTAATTGCGTTACGAACGGTACCATTCTGTAAACGCCATTTCCAGTAGTTTATAATTTAGATATCTGCCTATTTCATTGGAGTAGCACAAGATGATTCGATTCCTGCAAACCCCTGGGCCAATTAAGAAGATCGTGCTCGGCGGGATGCTTTTAGTAATTTGCGGCGCCATGGTCATCACGCTGGTGCCTGGTGGTCTCGGTTCCACGGTCGGCTTAGGTGGTCCCGGCGAAGGTGTGATTGCGACCGTCGACGGCTCCCAAGTGACGACCCTCGACGTGAACCGCACCGCCGACAACATGTTGCGTGAGCAGTTTCCTAAAGCGGGCGCGCAGGCCGCAATGCTGCGTCCTTACTTTGCGCAGCGCGCACTGGAGAACCTGATTTCGCAGAAGGCGATTTTGGCGGAAGCCAATCGTCTGGGATTGCGCGCTACCGACGCCGAAGTCCGTGACGAACTTCAGTTTGGCCGCTACTCGCAGGTATTTTTTCCCGGTGGAAACTTCATTGGTCAGGACCAATACCAGGCGCGCCTCGATCAGGCCGGCATCACCATTCCTCAGTTCGAGAGCGAAATCAAAGATCAGATTCTGTTCCAGAAGTTGCGTGATCTGGTTGCGGGAAGCGCGACCGTGACTGACGCGCAAGTCCGCGAAGATTTTGACAAGAAGAACACCAAGGTGAAGTTGGAGTACGCGGTCCTCGATAAAGACGCGATCGCGAAGAGCATCAACCCCAGCGATGCGGAGTTGAAAGCTTTCTACGAGAAGACGAAAGCGGCTTACAACAACTCGGTTCCCGAGAAACGGAAGATCAAATACGCCGTTATCGGCAACATCGAATTGGCGGCGCAGGCGCAGGTCACTCCGCAGGAGTTGCAGAGCTACTACGACCAGCATCGCGACGAATACCGGGTCGACCAGCAGGTGAATGTCCGTCACATCTTGATCAAGACTCCGCTGGCCGGTGCGGATGGCAAGGTTGATCAAAAGGGGCTCGACGCCGCGCGCAAGAAGGCGGAAGACATTCTCAAGCAGGTGAAGGCGGGCGGGGACTTCTCCGCGTTAGCCAAGAAGAATTCAGAAGATACTGGAAGCGCTGAAAACGGCGGATCGCTTGGCTGGATCGGCAAGGGCCGCACCGTACCGCAGTTTGAGAGCGCCGCGTTCTCGCTTCCCAAGGGCGCGACCAGCGACCTGGTGCAGAGCAGCTACGGCTTCCACATCATTCGCGTGGATGACAAGCAGGATGCGCACCTCAAGACTCTGGCCGAAGTGAAAGACCAGATCGAGCCGATTCTGAAGCAGCAGAAAGTCGCCCGTGCGGCCGAAGCAGCAGCCAGCGGCCTAGTTTCGCAAGCCCGCACGCAGGGGCTCGATGCAGCCGCGTCGGCCAAGGGATATCAAGTCATCAACACGGATTTCGTTTCCCGCAACGACGCGCTGCCGGGAATCGGGACCGCGCCACAGTTCATGGACGCGGTGTTTGCCGCGACGGAAAAAGCTCCTCCAGCTTCAGCGCAGTTGCCACAAGGCTCGGCAGTTTTCCAGGTGCAAGGCATCAAGCCGCCTTCGACGCCGACCTTCGAAGAAGTTCGTTCGAAAGTGGAAACTGAATTCAAAAATGAGCGCACCGGTACGTTACTTTCGCAGAAGACGCAGGAACTTTCCGACCGCGCCAAAACCGGTCACGATTTGAAGAAGGCCGCGAAAGAATTGAACGCGACGGTAAAGACCAGCGACTTGGTCCTGCCGGACGGGCAGGTGCCGGACATCGGCTCGATGAGCGGGCAAGCGTCGTCGGCGTTCACCATGAAGCAGGGAGAGATCAGCGGGCCAATTCAGGCCGCCAATGCCGGGATCGTGTTCTCCGTTGCCGAAAAGCAAGAGCCGACCGAGCAGGATTTTACCGCGAAGAAAGACGAAATTCGCGACGGGCTCTTGCAGAGCAAGCAAGCTGAACTTTTCGGTTTGTTCGTAGGCAATCTGCGCGAACAGATGGAGAAGTCGAAGAAGATCCAGATCAATCCGCAAGAAAAAGAAAAATTGACTCGCGCAACCGGCGGCGGTGTGGAAGGCGAGTAAGCCCGCCGTTTCTTTGCGCCGGAAATTGTTCCGGCGCATCACTGCCCGTTCAAAAACCTCGCCACTCCGATGTGGCCGAACTTCTGCAACGGAAAGTTTCCAGCATGTCGTTTCCTCGGTCTACCGGACTCTTGTTGCATCCCATCTCCCTGCCATCGCCGGGCGGCATTGGAGACCTGGGATCGGCCGCTTACGAATTCGTCGACTTCCTGGCCCAGGCGCGGCAGGGACTCTGGCAGGTGCTGCCGCTGGGGCCGCTGGCACACGGTACCTCGCCTTACTCATCGACGTCGGCCTTTGCGGGAAACATTCTGCTGATCAGCCTGGAGCGGCTTGCCGACCACGGCTGGATTGACCGGGGACGAATTTCTTCTTTGCCGCGTGACGTTGGTGCGATTGATTACGAGGAAGTCGCGAAGAATAAGTTGCCGTTGTTGCGCGAAGCGGCGCAAAATTTTCTGCAGCGTTCCAAGGATTGGAAGCATGCGCGCTTCGAACAATTCTGCGCGGACAATTCGTGGTGGCTGGAAGACTATGTTTTGTTCGACGCGCTGCGTGACCGCTACGGAAAGCAGGCTTGGAACCGCTGGCCGTCTGAGTTGGCGCGACGCGAGGCCGGCGCGATTGAATATGCACGGACCGAGTTATCCGCCGAGCTAACAATTCGACGAGTGTTGCAGTTTGCGTTTTATCAGCAGTGGGGATCGATCCGACAATATTGCGCGCAACGGTCGATTCGCGTGGTCGGCGACATTGCAATTTTTGTCGACTATGACAGCGCCGATGTTTGGGCGAACCGCGATCTATTCCGCTTGCGTGAAGATTTAGATCCGGAGGTGGTTTCAGGCGTACCTCCGGATGCGTTTAGCGCCGACGGCCAGCGCTGGGGAAATCCGCTGTACAACTGGAATTCGATGCGGCACAAGGGCTACCGCTGGTGGGTGCAGCGATTAAGTTGGGCGGCGAAGACTTGCGATTACATCCGGCTTGATCACTTCCGCGGGTTCGCGCAGTTCTGGGAGATTCCGGCGAGTGAGCCGACCGCGATCCGCGGCCGCTGGGTGGATGGGCCGGGCGACGATCTATTTTTCAAACTGAAAGAAGAGTTAGGCAGCTTGCCGTTTTTTGCCGAGGACCTGGGAGTGATTACTCCCGACGTGACCGCGTTGCGCGAGCGCCATAAAATTCCGGCGATGGCGGTGTTGCAGTTTGGATTCGGTGACCCGGGGGCACATATTTATTTGCCGCACCGGTTGCAGCACGATTGCGTGATCTATACGGGAACGCATGACAACGACACCACGCTCGGCTGGTGGCGGACTGCTGGGGAGTATGAACGCCGCTCTGTGCAGGCATTGGTTGGGCGCGACGGAAATGGCGAGGGCATCAACTGGGCGTTAATCCGGTTGGCGCAGAGTTCGGTGGCGCGACTATCGGTGGCTCCGGTGCAGGACGTGCTTGGACTGGGGAGCGAGGCGCGGTTGAATACTCCGAGTACGCCGACGGGAAACTATCATTGGCGCTATTCGCACGGAGCGCTGACCCGCGAAATGGCAGAGCGCTTGGCGCATATCGCGGAGGTCACCGACCGGTTGCCGCAGCCGGCCGCTGCGGCGGGGCATGAGGAGTTCGTGGCGTAAACCTTAGCCGCGGATTTTCGCGGATTTTTGTGCGTTTCAGGCGTCCTAAGGGACGCCTTTTTTTTCATGCCTTCCCGGCCTTGGAAACGCCGGGTCATTTTCGGATGTCCCTCCAGGACCGCCATTCCCTGTGAGGCTTCGGCGCTAGCGCAAATTCTTCCGATTTCCTTTGCGGATCTTAGCGTCCTCTGTAGTCGACGCTTTTTTCTGCTGAGTTAGGGTTGCTGCGGTTTCGGTAAATGACTTTGCTCTAGCGGGCGTTACTTGCACCGGCATGTTTGGCAGCACCCGCAGTTGCAGTTGCAGCGTGGCTATCCCGGCGAAAGCTGTGCCCATGATTTCGATGTCGGGAAAATTCGATGGCGGCAAATGGAATGTGGCAAGGCCGTCACCGTCGGACGTGCTAGTTAGGTGATAGGAACCCAAAACTCCCGGCGCGGGATTATGGGTGATGTTGGTGTCGCCGATACTCACAGGAGCCGGGTTGTTCTGCGGTTGCGTAAGTAGAGCCTGGAAAATTACGTCGGCTCCGGTCACTGGGTTTGGCGGAACAGATGCGTCGGTTACCCGAACCACTACAGGCTGAAGTGGCTGGCTTCCGAAGGTAAATTGCAGATTTCCGGAGACGGGTTGCAATCGCAGCGCCGAAGAGGCGACGGGAATTATCCGAAAGGTGCGGCTGCACGGAAGATTCGCCGGGGCCACGCAGGCGACCAGATGGACTTCTTCCGTTACCGCGGGCAGGTGGATATTTACGCTGGCTCGTCCGGCGGAATCGGTCACTCCGCTGCTTGCACTCAGAGTTGGACTTCCCTTGGTGATCAGAAAATTGAGCGTGCGTTTAAGCTGTGGGTCGCCTGAAGCCAAGGCAATTGCAGTCATCGACAAATCGATCGCGCCCCCTTGCGCAACCCAGACCGTCTCGGGAGCCAGAACTATGTCGAGGGGAATTGAAGCGTTGGGTGCTAATGTAGCCAGCACCTGCTTCGGAGGCGAGTAAGACCTGGGCGCGAGCTGCGCGCTCAGCGTGACCGCAGCGCGGGTCTTCAATGCAGCGCGGGTCGAGGCTAAGCCGTTCTGGTCGGTCAATACAGTGCAGTTCCCTGCTCCACCGCACGCTGACAAACTCGCGGGTGGATTCGATTGAAAAGCTACGCTGGCCCCGGATATTGGAGTGACGCCATCCGCGGCCACGACTCGAACACGAATTGGACTGGGAGCGTCCGCCCCCACGACCACGGGCGGGTTGGTCACTGAGACCGGCAGAATCTGATCGTTGGGGCCAGCACCGAACGTTAGCGCGCCGGTCATCACGGACGAGGACCCGGTATCAGGATCGACCAGCGCAATGTCTTCGATTCCGTCGAGTTCAGCAGGCGCATTGGCGAGCAGCGCGTTGGCGGAAATTCCCAGCGTTGGCATGGTCGCGCCTCCCACTTGGACTGCCGTAGTCGGGCGAAAGCCTAATCCCTGAACGGTTAGAACGGTGCCCCCGGCCACGCTGGCGCGCGCCGGGATGACGCGATCGCCGTAGAGAACGCGAGCGTGGTAGCGGAAGTCAGGACGTCCGTCACCGCGGAAGTCGGCGATGCCAATGCGGAAGTCAGTGTTCTCTTGCAGAGTAATTTGGTCGAGGCGGGTGAATCCGAATTCGCCGGTATTGAAGGCAAAGGGAGAAAACTCCTGCGCCGGAATCTGCGTGTCGCGCAGGGCCCAGATTCCAATCGCAGGCATGGCTTTACTTTGGGAAACCGAACCTTTTTCGTTGAGCGATGTGACTTCAATCGCCAGAGTCCGGTTGGCCTTCCCCGGCAGACGAAAGTAGTCGGTGGTGCCGTATCCGCTAATCGATCCCACCCAATCTCCGCCTGCCGGGATTTGCGCAGGCGCCACGAAAGTTTGCGGCCCGAAGCGGTCCGCGACTTGCGGCGCGCTGGATTGCATTACGATATCGAGCACAAGGTCTTTGCCTCTGGTTGGCCTGGCAACTAACAGGTTCGAACTCCCTGAAGGCCACACTTGGGCGTGCCCGTAGGGGCCAACATCAGCGGACCAGGTGGGATCAAGAGGTTCGACGCTGATCTGGAACTCTTCTGCCAGACCCCGATCTCCAATTTCCAATCCAGAGAGGTCGTAGAATCCTTCGAGATTTACATCGTCCGAACCGAATTGATCGAAATGATTGCCGACTGAGTCGGTAAACCCTGTGACGGAGTTTCCCGCATTGCCGCGGAATAGAAATCCTGAGACTGAACTGGCCACAAAAGTTCCCGAAGTCGCCCTGGCTGTGGGATCGAACCAGTGCGCCACCACGTTGACGCCTTGCATGGGCTGCGCGGGGCGGCCGTTCGCGTCGATGAAGCGCACCGAGCCGTGAATACGAAACGCGTTTTCGAAGAACAACTGTTTGCCTGTAACTAGATTTGCCGCCGTCACGGGATAGAGCCGTGAGAGCGCCGCGCGGTCGTCCGTCTTCAACTGATCAGCGGTTGTGCCGTAACAGACAGAAATGGGAAGACATGAAATCGGATCGGTTTCGTGCATCAAGGCGAAGCCCGGCAGGTCCGCCGTGGTGGGGTTGACTTTGGTCTGCGACCAGCCCAGTCCCAGCACGCGCCCGAGGGTTCGCACCAGGCGATACTTCATGTCGGCGAGTTGGTCGGTGGTGGTGGCGCAGTTTCCGTTAAGAATCACCAGCGCGTGCGAGAAGTGGGCGTCGGAGGTGAATACCGGCGGTGCTTCTACAACCGCGTTGGTGAAACACAACGAGGACGCACCTGTACCCTGGAGGGCATCGATGACCTTACCGTCAGCGTCGTAGACGACAGCGAGAGGCTTGTCGGTGGCGGCATCCAGAATGTCGAGCGGCATGCTGATACTGCCGTCACCAGATGCGGAAACGTTAAGGCCGCTTACGTCCTCCCCGAGTTGGCCATCGTGAACCGCGGTCACCATCGCCGTGGGGACACTGGTCCATCGGCTGAAGGCATCGGCGACGAAGGCGTCGGCGGCTGCGCCCGGCAGTAACGGACTTAGATTGCCTTGATCGGTGTAGTAGTGGACTGCCCCCTGCGCCCAGGTAATCGGTGTTCCCTTGGTAGCCGGATCGAAAAAGCTGCTGCCTGCTACAAAACGCGGTCCGCCCGCCATGAGCGTGACGGGAAAGGCCAATATTGAGATGAGCCACGGCTTCATCGCTCGTCCTCCATGGCTCGGATCACGGCGCGGCGAAAGTCGCGGGCACCCACAGTCGTGCTGCTTCGCTGTGGAATTCCGCGTAAGGGAATTTTGAGCATCGGGTCGCGCGTCAGCGCAGCAACACGAGCGGCTTCAAGCACGACTTCGCCACCGCTATCGATTTCGAAACGGCCAAACGAGCCCATCACGGGGCTGGTCAATCCCAACTTGCTTCTTCCGTAGAGGAATAGCAACATCTGCTCCCCCGGCCGATAGCGATCAACACCACCGCTCCACAGGCCAATCCATTCTCGAATGGCGATGACTTGGCCGAACTTCACGCCGCGGATGGCCTGATCGACGCGCAGTGACACCTGCATGGTTGCTACACCGTAAGGGCCGGCGGGTGGAATTTTACGCACACTAACGACTGTCCCGGCAAAAATGTAACCAGCTTTCAGGGCCAATTGCCGCAGGGTGGGCGCGGCCACGCGCACCTCAGCCGCTTGAACGCAACAAGCAAGAGAAATGGTCAGAACCAAAGCCCGGCACAGGTACACGGCAAGCCTCTCGAATCGAGGCCAACCTTGACAGGGACATCCAGCTTAACGTGGAGGAATTCACAGCACTGTGACGGCCGTCACACTTCGATGTGACGGATAAACATCAAGGCTATCTGTCTTTCAAAGCGCTACGCGCGGAGAGATGGGCACCGGTCAGCAGCAGCATTCCGGTAAGAAATGCCCAAAACATCATGCTGACCGAAAGAGAGAACGGACCGTAGACTTCCTGAAAATTTAGCCGTGGCAGCGCCAGAATGTAGGCGTATTTCAGGAGTTCTGACAACAATCCCATCATGATGGCCGCGGGCAAGACGGAAAGGGGCTTCACTTTGCCATTGGGCAACAGCCAATAGATCAAGAAGAAGATGGCGATGCTTGCCAGAATGGCGAAAGCTTTCATGGCCAGGAACCCGATGACCTGGGTCACGAAGACTCCGTGGCCGTGCATCGACGATTCAATCAGCGCCAGGTTTCCGGCAGTCAGTGCCACGGAGAGCAACGCCAGCACGCCACAGGCGAAAGCAAGTCCCAAAGAGATCAGTTGGTTGCCGAAATACGAGCGGTTTTCGGCGAATCCCCAAATGCGGTTGAGGGCCACCTCCAGCGGCATGAAAATCCCCGTAGAGGTGACCAGCAAAATTAACAAAGAGAACAGCTGGGCCCGCTGACGGGCGCCGACCATGGCATTAAGGTTGCGAATTACGAAATCCTGGCCGGCGGGAAGGTAGTCACGCAGCAACTGGACCACGATGTCGTACATCGCCTTGGAATGGAACACGTCCCGAATCACCGTCATCAGCAACAGCATGAAGGGAAAGAAGGAGAGGATAGCGTTGGCCGCAACCGAGAATGCAAACGTATGTACCTCGGTATGTAACAAATATTTCAATACAGCGTAGATGATTCCGTGCTGCCTGCGCTCCTGGGTTATCTCGGTTTCAGGCACATATCTCCATTCATATCAACAGCTTAGTGCAAGAACGCGACTACCGATTTGCTCCCGAAAAAACTTCGATTTTGTTTCGCAACGCAAACTTTACAAATTTTTACGGTTGATGGAGCAAATTGTCTCTATTTCATCTTGCCAGAATTCCAGTTGATGAATATTATTCGTTGCTCGTTGCCGAACTTTGGTAACGAAATTCGTTTTCAGGTTGATGTCCGTGTTTCGCAGTCTAAAACCGAGCAACTCGAAGGACCCCGGAGCTTCGATCCGTGCTTCAGCATGGGCCGAAACTCGGGGGCCTTTTTTTTTGCAGAGTTAGAAGCTTCGGCGCGAATTCAATCTTTAATGCACGGTTCCAGCTTACTCCGAGAGGGGGGTAGTAGAGCGAGCCTGCCGGAGGGCTGGAAAATTCTTTAACAGAGGCGAAAGGAGTAACGTTTGTGAGAGAGAAGGGTACAGTGAAGTGGTTTAACGGAGCCAAGGGTTACGGTTTCATCCAGCGCTCCACCGGGGAGGACGTTTTCGTCCATTTCTCGGCTATACAAGAGAACGGTTACCGTACGCTGAACGAAGGCGAGACCGTCGAGTTTGACCTGTTGAAAGGTCCCAAAGGCTTCCAAGCGGCAAATGTAACCCGCGGATAGGCCAGCTTCCAACCCCCTCACTTGAGCCCTCCCATTCCCCTGGGAGGGTCTTCTTTGTTGGGGCAGTTTCGAGTTTTTAGTTTCGAGAGCGCGTTAAAGAATCCGCCAGCGAGCGCTTCAGTTTTGGAAACTTGAAACCCGAAACCCGAAGCTCGGAACTGCCTTCAATGCACTTCCACTGAAACCAGATCCCCATCCGACTTTCCACCTGCTTTGTAATTTACCGACACCGGTCGTCCGCTCCAGTCGCAGGAAAACTCGTCGGCTCCTATCAGCAGTAGTGCCTTGTAGTCCTCGGTGCGTAGGCGCACCTGTTTTGATCCCGTCGAGATCGTCAAGACAGCGATCTGCGGATGGATACACTCCACGCTGACTAACCTTCCCTTCAGGAATTCCGTTTTGCGACGGTCAACTTGTGGGGCTGCCGGGCGTTCGGGCAGGGGCTGGTCATCGGCGGTCACCGGCTTGGGCTTGGCTTTCGCCACAGCCTTCGGAGCTTCCTGAACGTGCTGAGGAAGCAGCCCGTATTTTCTGAGCGTAGGCAGGTCGTCCAGGTTCTGTTTTGCCGCCGAAGCAATTTGCGGATTCGCGTCGGTCTTCAATCGTTCCAGTAATGCGGTGGCGGCGTCCCATTTTTTCGCCGCCATGTAGACGCGCGCCATGTCGAGCAAATATTTGTCGCTGCGCGGATTAAGCCGCACCGCCGTCTGAATGGACTGCACCGCTGACTGCACGCCTCCGCCTTCGACGCGGGCCATGGCCAGCATGTGATAGGCCTCGGCGACCTGCTCGTTCCAGTCGAGTACGATACGCAGGTCGATCATCATGTTGGCGAGGCCGGGGAAAAGCGTGCCGTTGGCCTGGGCTTCGTAGTATTTCATCCACGCCGAATAGAAATGCGACCACGGATCCTGCGGCTGAAGCTGAAACGCCTGTTTCAGTTCGTCGGCGGCATCTTCGAATTCGTTCTTCTGCAAATGCCCCCAAGCAATGGCGCGATGGGCCGCGGCGGTTTCAGTCTTCGGATCATCGACCAGAGCATTGAGTTGTTTAAGTGCCTCGTCGCGATGATCGGGAACACGAACCATCGCCTCAGCGACACGCGCCTGCGCTTCCGGCAACAAAATGTCCTGGATGCTCACGCCAACTTCGTTCGGCCCAACCGGAATGAAAGAAGTGGCTCCGGGCGGGAGGGGCGGAGCCTTGGGAGATGCTGGCTTCTTGGGGACGGCCAGAGAGTGAAAATAGTCCTTCACCGCTTCTTCCATCTGTTCGGCATTCATGCCAAACGCCTGCTGGATGGCCTTTTCCGGCGGCTGCTTCTCGTTCAACGCCAGGCCGAAGTATGTTCCCGTCTGCTGAAATTTTTCCTGATTGATCAGGTAGTGCATCACCATCCAGGATTCGGCGAAGAAAAGATTGTGATGCGAGCCTTCGTTGACCGCCGCGGATGCTGTCGAAAAAAGCGCGGGCAGCGGCATCCATTTTTGCGTGTTGAGAATTTCCGTGAAGCCCTCGGGATCGGCCCCGATCTGCGCCTGCTTATCGTCCATGTGGAGGCTGGAGAAGTATTCCGCAAATCCTTCGTCGAACCACGGCTGCGTCGGCGGATAGTTGTAGTTCAGATAGACGTGCGCAAATTGATGCGCGACCGAGAGCCAGCTTTCTCCGTCAGACAAATTCAGGATGATGTAGTTGCGGTCCTGGCCGGGGAGGAAAAACCCCTGCGCGGCGATCGGCTTGCCGTCGCGCAGCGGAGCGACTTGCGCGTACTCGGCATAATCCTTGAATGCGATTACGTCCAATGGTTCGGGCATACTCAGCTTGGACTTCAGTAACAGTTGGGCCACGACGGAGCGCATTTGCTCGATCCGCAGTGCGGCTTCAGAGGCCTTTTCGCGGCTGGCGTCAGAGAGCACTGCGAAGTGCGCTGTGCTGGCCTGAACCCACTTGATCTTTGGAGCATCGGCGGTGAATGCCAGATGGGAGAGTAGCGCCAGGACGATCACTACGCGAAGGCGGGACAGGAGGCACATCTGCTATCGGGAAAATGCTATCACTGTTTCCCTTTGTAGTTGTCCATGCCTTTCCTAACGCAAGCCCGAGCCTCTCCCCTAAGATTCGCGGAGCTGCTGCAATGCCCATTGCGCGGTTTCCGCGATCACGGCGTCTTCGTCGGCCAGCAACTTTTCTACTGTCGGGACGAACCGTTCATCCCTGCTGTTGCCCATCGCGATGAGCGCGTTGCGCTTCAACCCGCTAAGCTTCGTTCGTTTGATTGGCGATCCGCGGAACACGCGCCGAAATTCATCCGGTGACATTTCTACCAGCCACTCCAAAGCCGGATTAAACAATCCATCCCTCGCCTGGAATTCCGAAGCCTCGGTGACCGGTGCCTTCTTGTTCCACGGACAAACATCCTGGCAGATATCACAGCCATACACATGCCGTCCCATGCCTTCCCGCATTTCTTCCGGAATCGCACCGCGTTTTTCGATTGTGAGATAGGCAATGCATAGATTCGAGTCGAGCTGGTACGGGCCGATTAAAGCGTCAGTCGGACAAGCGTCAATACAGCGCGTGCAAGTGCCGCAGCGATCCGGAGCGGGCAAATCAGCGGTGAGTTCGAGCGATGTCAGAATCACCCCGAGAAACAACCACGAACCCATTTTCTGATTGATGATGCAGGTGTTCTTGCCCACCCATCCCACGCCGGAGTACTTGGCATAGACGCGCTCGACTAGCGGCCCGGTATCGACGTAGCACCAGGTGCGAATGTCCCCGGCGGCCTCTTTCAGTTTGCTTTCGACGGCACGCAGTCGGCGCAGCACGCTGTCGTGGTAATCCTCTTGCGCCCAGGCGTAGCGCGAGATCCATCCCCGCTGGGAATCGTTAACCTCAGTCGAATAGGGTTTGGGGGTGTTGTAGTTGATGGCGCACACGATCACGCTCTGCGCCCACGGGACGGTAGTTTTCAGCGACGCCCGCTTCAGCTTGCCTGATTCGTCGCGGGCTTCGAGATATTTCATCTCGCCGGCGTGCCCGGCCTCGATCCACTCAGAGAAACGGGAGAGTTCGGGGAAGTCGCGCACCGGGGCGATGCCGGAGAGTTCGAAGCCGGCTTCCAAAGCCGCCGACTCGACCAACGTGGAAAGGTCATCCATCTCACCCAGTCTAAATGTAGGGCGGACACTCTTGTCCGCCCAGCGGACGGATCCACTGCGGCCTAAAGATCACGGTATTCAAGAGGAAGTTTTAAACCCATGCCGCGAATCGCGAATCACTGGCTTGCCTCTGCAAGCAGGCGGACAAGAGTGTCCGCCCTACACTTTTTGTTTCGCAGACGACGGCACAAATCGCCTTTCAGGCTTACACTCATCCCGGCAAAAATTGACTGGGAGACCGAACGTCATGCGTCTTGCGTTAGCTGGATTGCTCCTAACTTTGATCCTTTCTTCGTTGGTCCCGGCCCAGAACCCGCCCAACGCCAACGACCTGCTAACTCAGATGACCCTCGAAGAGAAGGTCGCGCAGCTTTCCCAGCTCCCCGGCTTCCCGGTGCCAGAATTCATGCAGCAAGTGGGAATGAAGCCGGAGGATGTTGCCGCGAAATATGGTGCGGGCTCGGTGCTGTGGGTCACAGAACCCAAGGAGATCAATCGCTGGCAGCATCTCGCCGTCGACAAATCGCGGCTGCACATCCCGATCCTGTTCGGGCTCGACGTGATTCACGGCTACCAAACCATCTTCCCCGCGCCCATTGCGTTCGCGTCGTCATGGGACACGAAGATGGTGGAGGCCTCGCAAACCGTGGCCGCTCGCGAGGCCCGCGCCGCCGGCATCGCGTGGACATTCGGTCCCATGGTCGACATCGCGCGCGATGCGCGATGGGGACGCATGGTCGAGGGCGCGGGCGAAGATCCGTACCTCGGCGCTGCCATGGCTCGCGCCCAGGTGCGCGGATTTCAGGGACCACAGATTGGTACTCCCGATCACGTAGTGGCCAGCGTCAAGCACTACGCCGGATACGGAGCAGCCGACGGCGGACGTGACTACGATTCCTCCTACATTCCGGAAGAACTGATGTGGAATGTTTACCTGCCGCCATTCAAGGCGGCCGCCGACGCTGGCGCCGGAACATTTATGAGCGCCTATATGGATTTGAACGATGTGCCCGCCACCGGCAACCGCTGGCTGATGCACGACGTGCTGCGCACCGCCTGGAACTTCAGAGGGTTCGTGGTCAGTGACGCCAACGCCGTCCACAGCCTGATCGTTCACGGCTACGCGCGCGACGGCCAGGATGCCAGCTACAAAGCCTTCAACGCCGGCGTCGACATGGACATGGCCAGCGGCACCTACTTCAAATTCCTTCCTGAGGAGGTGAAGAGTGGCCGCATCGACATCAAGCAAATCGATGATTCCGTCCGTACCATTCTTCAGACGAAAATCCAGCTGGGATTGTTCGAGCATCCCTACATGGATGAAGCCTATCTGGCGAAAGTGCTCAACGATCCTGACCGCTTGAAACAGGCGCGCACCGCGGTGCAGCGTTCCGTGATTCTGCTGCGCAACGAAAATAAATTACTGCCGCTCAACAAGAGCGGCTCGAAGATCAAATCAATCGCGGTGATCGGCCCCCTTGGCGACGCCGATATCGACATGGACGGCATGTGGGGATCGATCACCAAGCCCGGTCCTTCGGTTAGCGTGGTGCAGGGAATCAAAAACAAAGTTGGCGACGCGATACAGGTGGAGTATGCCCGCGGGGTAAACATTCGTCGGGATATCCCCTCGTTCTTCGAAGACTTGCCGATCATGAAAATGAAGGAACAGCCCAAACAAACTCCTGAAGAAGCGCGCAAGGCGTTTGACGAAGCGGTTGCGGCGGCAAAGAAATGCGACGTCGCGGTAGTCGTGATGGGAGAGATCGCGCTGATGAGCGGCGAAGCCGCGTCACGCTCTTCGTTGAAACTTTCCGGTGGCCAGGAAGAATTGCTCGAAGCCATCAGCGCCACCGGCAAGCCGGTAGTTCTGGTGCTCATCAATGGCCGGCCTCTCGAAATCAATTGGGCCGCCGAACATGTGCCCGCGATTCTGGAAGCGTGGTATCCCGGCAACGAAGGCGGAAACGGAATCGCCGATTTGCTGTTCGGCGATGCTAACCCCGCCGGCCACTTGCCGGTAAGCTGGCCGCGCAGTTCGGCACAACTCCCGCTCTACTACAACCACAACCTCACGCAGGCTCCGGAAGACGCGCCGAATTTCACTTCGCGATACTGGGACATTAAGACTTCGCCGCTCTATCCCTTCGGCTATGGATTGAGCTACACAACGTTTGCCTACGACAACCTGAAGCTGAATAAATCAGAAGCCAAAGTTGGATCAGACATCGACGTTTCGGTCGATGTACTTAATACCGGCGGACGCGAAGGCGACGCGGTCGTGCAGTTGTACATCCATCAGCGCGCGGGGAGCGCGTCGCGTCCGGTAAGGCAGCTAAAAGGGTTCCAGAGAATAAATCTGGCGGTAGGGGCAAAGCAGACCGTTCACTTCACGCTAGGAAAAGATGAGTTGCAGTTCTGGAGTCCGGCGACTAAGGGATGGGTGGTTGAGCCCGAGGCATTTGATGTTTGGACAGGGGGCGATTCGACTGCGAAGCTGCACGGGGAGTTCAGGCTAACCCAGTAATTGTGTATCCGCCAGACGTAGCGGAGCTACGTCTCTACAGTTTGGAAACCCTAGTGTAGAGACGTAGCTCTGCTACGTCTGGGTCACGACAGCTCTCACTTTGTCCCAATCCACTGGTCCACCCAATCGTTCACCGTCTTGTACCAAAGCTGCGAATTCTGCGGTTTCAGGATCCAGTGCCCTTCGTCAGGGAAGTAGAGCATCTTTGACGGAACACCCATGCGTTGCAACGTCGTGAACAATTGAAATCCCTCTGACACATCCAGCCGGTAGTCTTTCTGGCTGTGAACCACTAGCGTGGGCGTCTTGAACTTGTCCGCAAAAAGATGCGGCGACCACTTGTCGTACATCGCGCGATTGCTGTAGGGAGTGCCCTTGAACTCCCACTCCTGAAACCAAAGTTCTTCGGTCGTGCCCCAGGTCGAAGTCGTGTTGAACTGGCCGTCGTGGGACACCACGCACTTGAAGCGGTTGGTGTGGCCGAGGATCCAATTCACCATGTATCCGCCGTAGCTGGCGCCCAGCGCGCACTCCCGGTCCTTGTCGATAAATGGATAATGCTGCTCGGCGTAGTCGAGTCCCTTCATCAGATCTTCAAACGGAGCGCCGCCCCAGTCGCCGTTTACCGCGTCGGTGAACTTCTGTCCGTAACCGAGCGAGCCATGCGGATTGATCATGATGACCACGTATCCATTGGCCGCAAAGAGTTGAGCGTTCCAGCGGTAGCTCCAGTCGTCACCCCATTCGCCTTGCGGGCCACCGTGAATGAGGAATTTCACTGGGTATTTTTTGCTGGCGTCGAAGTTGGGAGGTTTGACGAGGAAGCCTTCGACTTTATCGCCCAAACCTCCCCGGAAAGAGAATGACTCAGCCTTCGCCGCGATCACTTCGGACAGGATCGCCTGATTGAGATGGGTGAGCGGCCGATCACTATTCAGCGAACAGCTGTCTTTGCCGGGATCGACGTCTCCAGTGGTTGCCGGACATGCCTCACCTGCGGAACTGCTCTGGTAAATTTCGTTGGGCTCGCTGGCCGACATCCGGGTAAAGAGCAAAGTGCTCCCGTCCGGCGTCGGTGCTAAGTCATCATTGTGGCCAGCCACCAGGGTCCGCGTATTTTTCGGCCCAGAAGTATTTATCGCGTAGACGAGCAAGTGCCCCATGTGTTCCGAGGTGAAATAAATAGTCTTGGAATCGGGAGACCAGGTAAAGCCGTCCACCCATTGCTCAAATTTTTCCGTGAGTTCGGTCTTCTGCGAGTTGTTACGGTTGTACAAAATTAGTCGGAACCGATCACTCTCATACTCCGGCCGCGTCTGCGCCCGGTACGCAATGTACTTTCCATCCGGCGAATAGAGCGGCGTTGAATCGCTGGCCTTGTTTTCGGCAGTGATGTTCTTTGCCGCGCCGCCATTCACCTGAACAATCCACAGATCGTTGTTGGTGGAAGTCGCCTCTACCGCGTCGTGATTCGAGGCGTAACAAATTTCTTTTCCATCGGGCGAGAAAGCGTAGTCGTCCTGGCCGCCGAGGCTGAAGCGCGGCGAGTCGAAGTCTGCGGGCGTTAGGTCGCGAGGAACGTCAGATGAGAAGCCGCCGAGACTTCCGTTCATCGGCGGGACTTCCACCACGAACAGATGGCTGCGCTTGCCCTCCTTGTAGGCATTCCAGTGGCGATAAAGCAGCCGGGTGAAAACCTGCGCCTTAACTTTGGATTTACTGGCTTCGTCGAGTTTGCGGGCGTTGCACACCGCGGTTTGGCCCGGCGGGCCATCACACTCGGGATATACATCCGAAGTGAACAAAATATATTTGCCGTCAGGTGACCACAGTTCGCCGCTGGCTTCCGTGGCCAAGGACGTGAGCTTGTGCGTATCGGTCACAGTGCCAGTGGCGTCGTCGAAGTCGGCGATCCAAACCTGCGACCCGCCTTGCTTGGTCGAGATGAACGCAAAGCGCTTGCCATCCGGCGCCCAGCGCGGACGGTCGGCATCCTGATCGCTGATGATTTCTTTCTCCTGCCCGCCAGCCGTCGGCACAATCCACACATGCGGCGTCTTTGTGTTGGCCGCCAGATCGACATCCACGGCTGCGAACAACACCCACTTGCCGTCGGGCGAGGGAACCGGCTCCTCGACGCGCTTCAACTTCATCATGTCTTCGAAGGTGAAGGGATGCTTTTGGGCGGCGAGTGGTAAGGCCAAGATCGCAAGAAGGGTAAGAACGAGAGACGTACGACGCACAGACACCTCCACAACATGTCTAATCGAGCCAGGGATTCAGTACGCGAATGCCGCAACCCTCAAAGTCCGAAGTATTGCGGGTGGCGATCGCTGCGCCATGAATGGAGGCGATCGCTGCGATTTGGGCGTCGAGTTCAGCGATGGGTCTGCCATTCCTACGGCGTTGCGCGGCAATCGTTGGAAAGGAATGAGCCGCGTCGTTGTCGAAAGGAAAAATTCTTCCTACAAAAACTCTGTTGAACATCGTTTCAGAGCCAGTCACGAGCACATCACGACGCTTGCCTGCCGGCAGGAGCTCGATGCCGTATAAGATTTCTGCGACCGTGATGACCGTGATGTGAAGTTCGTCGGGACGTTGCGCTGCAAACCACTTTCCGACCACGGTTGACGGGTCCGGTCGCATCAGTTCTGAAACGACGTTAGTGTCAAGGACGATCATCTTGCAGAATCGAGATCTACCGAATTTGCGGGTCGCGAATTGGGCCGCGCGGAGGAATATCGAGTTCGACACCACCAAGAGGAGCAAAAATGTCGCGGATCGCTTGACCCAAATCCTTGGGTTTTTCCTCGGACCGGCTAAGGGCCGACTTTAGTATCTCCCGCGCTTCCTGCTCCATCGAGCGGCCGTGCCGCGCCGCCCTCATGCGCAGCTTACGCTTGGTGGTTTCTTCAAGCTTTCGAATGGTGATGCTGGCCATACATCAATGATTGCATTGATAGCATTGATTGCACAAGAAGAATTTGTGACAGGGCCCACAAATCTCCGATCAATCTACATCCACACACGCCCGAATCTCTTCTTCGCTTAGGGTATGGTCCGACGCCTTTGCCCGACGATAAATTCGCTCCACCAACTCTTCACTCTCCGGCAGGCCATGCCGCTGCATCCAGAACAGCACGTTCGACTTGCCGCTCATAGGGCCGATATCGATCACCTGTTCCATTCCAAATAGCTGTGCGGGCACTCCGGAATAAACTGCGTCTGCTAACTCAATGTCATTCTTCTTGTAGGCTTTGATTACGGCCGCGGCGTGCACGCCGGTCGCCGTGCGGAACGCATCTTCCCCCACCACCGGATAATTCGGCGGAATCGGCACGCCGGTTGCATCCGATACCGCCTGGCAGTATTCCTTGAGTTTAGTGAGATCTTGAGCGTCCCAGGGAGCAATCCCCATCAGCTTCAGGTTCACCAGCATCAAGTCCATCTGTGTGTTGCCCACACGCTCGCCGATGCCCAACGCACAACCGTGGACGCAATCTGCTCCCGCCAGCAGCGCGGCAATCGAATTGGCAACCGCAAAGCCGCGGTCGCAGTGTCCATGCCAATCGACGCGAATTTTCTCGCCCGAAGGCTTCACTACTTCATCGATCACGAACCGCACTAGCGAGTAGGCCCCCATCGGCGTCGCATGCCCGGCGGTGTCGCAGACAACGATGGCGCTCGCCCCGTGGTTGATCGCAGTGGTGTACATGTTTTTGATTGTTTCCGGATCGCAGCGCGACGTGTCTTCGGTGACGTACATCACGTTCAATCCCAATGACACGGCGAACTTCACCGCCTTCTCTGTGGTTTCCAGGAGAAAATCGTTGGTCCAGCCTTCGGTGTAGCGGCGGATGGGACTTGATCCCAGAAACGTCGCTGCTTCGATGTTAAGCCCGGTGCGCTGGACGATCTCGGCGATGGGACGAATATCGTTTTCATGTGTGCGCGCTGCAGCGTTGGCCTTAATCTTCATTCCGCTGCTGACGATCTCGCGCGCCAGTGCTTCCACGTGCTCGACCGCTCGCGGGCCGGCTCCCGGCAGGCCGAGGTCGAGCGAATTGATTCCCACCGCTTCCATCAAATGCAGGATGTTGATTTTTTCTTCGATCGAAGGGTCACGAACCGAGGGCGACTGCAACCCGTCGCGCAGCGTTTCATCGTTGATGAGTACGGAATGCGAAGGCCGCAAAGACTCAGGCGAGAACTGGTTCCAATCGTAAATAAGTTCGGAAGTCTTCATCAAAAATGTAGGGCGGACACTCTTGTCCGCCCG
>DATBAT010000347.1:0-5275 GCA_036271375.1 Terriglobales bacterium | reverse complement strand
GTCGTCCTGTTCATCGCGCAAGATGAGCCGGGACGCGATGAGGACCCCAGAAGCGTGTGGCAGGGCAAGATTCTTGGCGAGTGCGAGGCGCGTCTCGTTCCCGGCAATCACCGTACGATTTTGTCGCGACCGCAAGTGGCTACACTCGCACGCGAGATTCAACACTCGATAGCGAACGTTGAATATACCGCCGCGATGGCTTGAGCCTTAGCTGGGAAGAAAACTGAAACAACTGAGCCGGGCATTGGGATTTGCGGTGGCAAGGGCTCCGACGGTGCCCGCCGCCGGGTCGAGGTGGTGTAGCTTCCACGCATAACGAAGGGATTCCCGACTTGCCAGCAACGCCGCCGGTTCTTCTGGCCGGAGCTCGACATCGAAGCTATCGAGGGCGCGATGTAACCCAATACCTTCCGCCTTCAGGATTGCTTCTTTGCGCGTCCAGCACCGATAGAAACCGTTTAGCCATTCGTCGCCTTGCAAGGGTTTAAGGGCGGCGCACTCAGCCGGGGAGAAGTGTCTTGTTGCCACTTCCGGTTCGATCGGCCGCACATTTTCGACATCCACACCCACAGGTCCTTCCTGGGCTAACGCGAGCACGGCAACGCTCCGGCTGTGGCTCAGGTTGAAGGCGAGCAGCTCTCGATCGACGAGCTCCGGTTTGCCGAAGCGATCGGCCGCGAAGCGTATTTGTTCTGGCGCCTGGTGGAGATAGACCCCCAGAATCCTGCGGACGTTGGCATGATTCATGGCGAATCGGGCGCGATCCCGAGCGAAATAGAAAGCGTTCATCCGTTCCAATTCCTGACTATCGAGCAGTCCAATGTGAGGAGATGGATCGACATTGATCGTTTCGAAAGTCCAAGCCCAAATATGGACTTCATCAGCTGGAATGGAGTCGGGGACAACGGAACGGGGCCAATTGAGCGCGGAGCTCACGTTTGCAGTCTGCTGCTTCAATCGGGAATCTCGACCCACATCAGTTCGAGTTGCCGAAGCTTGTTCGTCAAGAAGATTACATCGCGGGCGCTGACATCCTCTTCTTCTGCCCGCGCGATCTCGTGTTTCAAAAAATCAAAGGCCGCCTGCATGTCGACTGGGAAGTCGTCGCTGCGCAGTCCGCGCAAAAGCTCCCATGCCTGAAGAAGTAATGTACGATCCCCTTGAGCCGCGCCTTCACCGGCTAGCAGAGAAGCTGCGCGCCGGAGTCTTTCATGAGCATCCAGTTTGTTCATGGGTACACAGTGTGACACGAAATCGCCGGAATCATCTACCACCGAGCTTCCCACCACAGCAAATGGTTTTTAGAAGCCAATATAATGATTCATGTCCAACGCGCCGACCCCCGGGGCGACCCCCAAGAACCTGCTTGAGTTTCGTTCGGCACTCGCCGGCTACGTTCGCATCCAGGCATTGCCTGTAGACAAACTGGGTCATCAACCCAGACTTTACGCACTCACCCGCTTGATTGGGCAGGGCCTTGACTACGACGACGATGTTGTCTACGCCGCCGCTTGGCTGCATGACCTAGGCGTCTTCATAGGCCACCGTCCGGAGAATCCGGAGGAGCTTGCGGGCTGGGATAATGTCGCCTACGCGATGAAGCTGGCGCCTTCGGTGCTTCACGAGGTGGGATTCCCTGCTGCGAAAGTCGTAGCCGTGGTGGAAGCAATTCGGACTCACCAGCCGCATCTCACCCCGGCCACGCTTGAGGGCGCGATTCTGCGCGACGCGGATATTCTCGAGCAACTAGGCGCAATCGGCATCCTGCGAATCGTAGCCAAGACCGGCCGCGACACTCGCTATCAAACGTTCACCGATGCCGCAGCCACTCTGCGAAAGAGCCTAACGGACCTGCCCGGTAAGCTTCGCCTGGAAAATGCACAAAAGTTGGCTCGGCCGCGAGTGACTCTGCTTCGCGATTTTCTTCAGGAGTTGGAGGAAGAAGCGCAGGACGCGCTTTTTTAGTGTTGCCCCGTGGTGGTTACCGAAGTGGTACCAGCGCGTTTGGAAGCGTTCGGTTGTGTGAGAAACTAGCCCTTGTTGAGGCACTGGGGGCGCAGTAAATGAAGGTGAAGAACGCCAAAGTCGTAGTGTGTGGAGCCGGTGGTTTCATCGGCGGACACTTGGTAAAAAACTTGCTCGAGAATGGAGCAAAAGTAATCCGCGCGGTCGATGTTAAGCCGGTTGCGGAGTGGTATCAATCTTCCCCCGGCGTCGAAAACCTGTCGCTCGACTTGAAAGACAAAGACAGTTGCATGAAGACGGCGCAAGGCGCCGAGATTGTCTTCCAACTGGCTGCGGATATGGGCGGCATGGGCTTCATCGAAAACAATAAAGCCCTTTGCATGTTAAGCGTGTTAGCCAATACCCACATGCTGATGGCTGCCCGCGAAAAGGGAGTAGAACGATTTTTCTATTCCTCTTCTGCTTGTGTCTACAACGGTGACAAGCAAAAAACTCCGGACGTCGTTGCGCTTAAGGAAGAGGATGCGTACCCGGCGCTGCCCGAAGATGGCTATGGTTGGGAGAAACTCTTCAGCGAGCGCATGTGCCGTCATTTTGAGGAAGATTTCGGCCTGCAGTGCCGCGTCGCGCGCTATCACAATGTCTATGGCCCCCTCGGCACGTGGACGGGTGGACGCGAAAAAGCGCCTGCCGCGATTTGTCGCAAAGTAATCGAAGCCAAGGCCTCCGGCAAGCATGAAATCGAAATCTGGGGTGATGGCAAGCAGACTCGCAGCTTCATGTACATCGATGATTGCACTTATGGTACGCAGGCCATTCTAGAGAGTGAGATTCACGAGCCTATCAACCTCGGTAGCAGTGAATTGGTCACAATCAATCAGCTCGTATCGTTAGCCGAGAGTTTTGCGGGCATCAAGTTAGAGCGGAAGTATCTGCTCGACGCGCCCAAAGGCGTGAACGGCCGCAACAGCGACAACACCAAGATTCAACACTATCTGGGATGGGAGCCTTCTGTCCGCCTTAAAGAAGGTCTAGCCAAAACTTACGAATGGATTGAAAGCGAAATGATGGCAGTATCCAAAACCTAACCAGCGGCCGATTAATTTCGGTGGGAGTTACCTAGAGTGGCGACGGCAAGCGCTCAGTTCAGGCAGATTTTGGGTATTCAATTTTTCGTAGGCAACGTAGAAGAAGCCATCGATCGGATCCGCAGCGGTGGCTTATTGGTAGTCCCCGCAGCGCCGGCATTAAAAAATTTAGAGCATGACCAAGCCTATCGGGAAGCGCTTCAGTGTGCGGACTTGGTCATCACCGATAGCGCTTTCATGGTGCTGATCTGGAATCAACTGAAGCGCGATTCCATTCGCCGCGTTTCCGGCCTCAAGTACCTTTCTTCGCTCTTGAAGCAGCCTGACTTTTATAAGCCTGGCGGAAGCTTTTGGATCATGGCGAGTGAAGAGAGCGCCCTCCGGAACTGCGCGTGGTTGCAGAGACAGGGAATCAGCTTAGCAGCGGAAGATATTTATGTCGCGCCGCTATACGGCAAAACGATCCACGATCCTGAATTATTACGCCGGATCGATGAGCTGCATCCTCGCCACATCGTCGTTACCATCGGAGGCGGAACGCAAGAACGCCTGGGGCTTTATCTGAGAAGCCGGCTCAACTGCAAGCCATCGATTCACTGCATCGGTGCGGCGATTGCTTTTCTCAGTGGGGACCAAGTGCAAATTCCGCGTTGGGCCGATCACTTGTATCTAGGCTGGCTATTTCGCTGCCTCTCGAACCCCCTGCGCTACACTCCACGCTATTGGGATGCGCGCAAACTGCTAGCCCTCATGATCCGCTATGGCAGCAGCCTGCCAGGCGAACTAGCCACCGCCGAACACGACTAGTTTCCTGCTGCCTTCACTACAGACAAGGACAAGCTTCGCCCAACTGTCATAGCCCCCTAGAGCTTGGTTGCAAATCACGCTTTTTCTTCTTCCCTAAAAATCCCAGAGACGACGTCCGCTTAGAAACGAACGTCGTTTGAACCACAACTCTTTAGGGGTGCCCCAGGTTCGCGCGAGCGCGCGTTACCTGGGTCTATGACAGTCGGGCGAAGCCCCATCCTTGTCCTTGTCCGCTACTGCGCCGGCCGCACACTGGCACGCTGAGTTTCAGCATGCTTAGCGGCGCTCTCAAGCGCCTTCGCCTGCGGTAAGTAATCCAGCGCTTTGTTGATCATGGGATCCCAGTTGGCGCGCACCTTCAGTCCCTCTTCCTGCCCGAATTGCCGAGTGAACACTTCGGCCTTGATGTTGGCCTTCACCCAGTCCATGATCGGAGCCAAATCCGCATCCGTGTAGGGAATGTGCTGGCTCGTAAGGAACTGCTTGAAGTCGTTCATTACCGCATCATCGACCTGGAAATCTCTTCCCACCGTCCGGTTCGCCATATAGTGCGTGCCGAAGTTGAAGAACGCGTAGTGCTCCAAAAGCACTTCCTGCATGGGAACGGATTTCGGAGTATCGATCTTATCGTCAGGAGTAATCCCACCGCCGCCAAACACCGTTCGCCCGGAGTCTGTAGCCTTCACTTCGCGGCTCTTCTCATCCTGAGGCTGGTCGTGGTTGTAGTAGTAGTCGTAAAGCGAAACCCCGTTGTAGTTGCGCTGGATCAGGCGTCCGCTGGGGGTGTAGTAGTGATAGGTAGTCAACGCCAGGCCAGTGTTCTCAGACAAGGGGTAGACGGTTTGCACCAGGCCCTTGCCGAAGGTGATCTCGCCCGCGATGATCGCGCGATCGTGATCCTGCAGCGCGCCGGAAACAATTTCGGCTGCGGAAGCGGTACCGTGGTTCACCAGCACCACGATCGGATACTCGTGGCCGCCGTTTCCATGCGTCGCGCGATAGGTCTGTTCCGGGAACGCCCGGCCGCGCTGCGAAACAATCACCTGACCCTTTTCCAGGAATTTGTCGCAAACCGCGACGGCCTCGCTCAACAGGCCGCCAGGATTTCCTCGCAGATCCAAAACTAAACCGTCGACATTGCCGAATTTGTCGAGTACGTCGGACAACTCGCGGCCCGTGGTCTCCTGGAAGTTGGTGATGTGCACGTAACCAACGCTGGGCCGAATCATGTAGCTGAGGTCAATACTGTTGTGCGGGATCTCGTCACGAACCAGATCGAACACCAGCGGCGTCGATGATCCCTCGCGCGCGATGGTGATGATCACGTGCGTCCCTTTGGGGCCCTTAAGCACGTTGGCGACCTCTTCGGAATTCATGTTCTCCGTGGACTTGCCGTCCACGGCCACGATGACGTC
>DATBAT010000346.1:0-41869 GCA_036271375.1 Terriglobales bacterium | reverse complement strand
TTCCGGCCTCGTGGCCGCAGTAGATGGCGGACAGATTGTGCTGAACGTCGGCGGCAAATCGGGTGTCAAGGTTGGCGACGAACTGAACGTCGAGCGCGTCACCAAGGAAATCAAGGATCCTTCCACTGGTCAGGTGCTTCGACGCATGGCGACGCAGGTAGGCGTGGTGAAGGTCACCGACGTCGATGATGTTTCTTCAGTCTGCACGGTAGTTTCGGGGTCAGGATTCAAAACTGGGGATTCGGTAAAAACCGTAACCCAATAGGTCGAAGGTTGAAATGAAGCGAACGGGGCGCGTAGCGCTCCGTTTTTTTTATGTTTTATCCTAGGCAGTTAAATTCCTGGTGAGAGGTGTTTCGATTGACGGGTTCCGGTTCCAATGCATTTCGGCTTGATGGCAAAACGGCAATAGTTACGGGCGGAGCCAGCGGTATTGGCGAAGCAATTTCCTTGCGGTTCGCCGCCAGTGGCGCTTTCGTTTGCGTACTCGATGTGAACCAAAAAGCATCGGAACTCACCGCGGAAAAAATTGGAGCTGCTGGCGGCAAGGCTTCTGCCCACGCTTGCGACGTGAGCGACCAGGCAAAGGTGAAAGCGCAGTTCGAATCAATCGCCGCACAAAGGAAGATCGACATCCTGGTAAACAACGCCGGCGTGTCGCATATCGGCTCGCTGGAGAACACCACCGAGGCCGACTTTGACCGCATTTTCCAGGTCAATGTAAAGGGGTTCTATAACTGTTTATTGGCCGTAGTTGGGCCGATGAAGGCTAACGGCGGTGGCGTCATCCTTAACATGGCTTCCATCGCTGGTTCTACCGGCATCGCCGACCGCTTCGCCTACTCCACGAGCAAGGGCGCAGTGATCGCCATGACCTATTCCGTCGCCAAGGACTATCTCGTCCATAACATTCGGTGCAACTGTATTTCGCCAGCACGGGTGCACACACCCTTCGTTGACGGTTATCTGCAAAAAAACTATCCCGGCCGCGAAAAGGAAATGTTCGAGAAGCTCTCCAAAGCGCAGCCGATTGGAAGAATGGCCAAGCCGGAGGAGATCGCTTCCATGGCCCTTTATTTGTGTTCGGAAGAAGGCTCCTTCTTGACTGGAATGGACTACTTGCTGGATGGCGGCTTTACCCATCTTCGCGGCTGAAGGAAAACGAATGAATCAAAGATTTTGTCTGGCTCTTGACCTGAAGGACGACGCCAATTTAATCGCGGAATATGAACGCTTCCACGAGAGCGTGTGGCCGGAAATTGTCGAGAGCATCAAGTCTTCTGGCATCGAAGACATGGAAATCTATCGGCTCGGCACTCGCATGTTCATGATCATGGAAGTGAACGAGAGTTTTTCTCCTGCCGCGAAAGCAAATGCAGACCAGGTAAATCCGAAAGTTGTCGAGTGGGAGGCCTTGATGTGGAAGTTCCAGCAAGCTCTTCCCGGAGCCAAGCCGGGAGAGAAGTGGCTCCCGATGAAACGCATTTTCAAGCTGCCGTAAAGCAAAACAGCCCGCCCGTTGAGGGCGGGCTGTTCGTTAACCACCTACTTAATCGTTCCGTTCAATCCCGCAGGGAAGAATCCGCCGCTACCCGTCCCACCCGCGTAGACAATGCTCAGTACCTGAGTCGTGGTGCGGCTGAAGGCGATGGTGTTGGCGTCAGCATTGACAATCGTCGATGCCGATCCGAGAGAGTTTGCCGCAACTCCCAGACCGATATCGTCGTTGCCAGTGCCGTCCAGTGAGGCGCGCGCGTTTGAAATTTTAGTCGCTGTCGCGTTGATGCCTGCCGACGGAGTTGCCG
This sequence comes from Terriglobales bacterium, assembly GCA_036271375.1. Taxonomy (GTDB): domain Bacteria; phylum Acidobacteriota; class Terriglobia; order Terriglobales; family Acidobacteriaceae; genus DATBAT01. The sequence goes on along the minus strand of DATBAT010000346.1, from coordinate 40,064 downwards.
CGTCCAAGCCGTAAAGCACGGTGCGAACCATGCCCGCGTGGTAGGCCTCGACCGCGAGGATGCCTGCTGCTGCGTCCAGATACGCCGGATTGGTGATCAATCCTGCGGCTCCGTGATATGCGGTGACGCCCACATCTTCAAAAATGTAAGAGCCCAGCAGGAAATTGACTTCGTTCGCGAACGGATCAAACGAGGCTCCAATTGTCGCGGCGACAGCAAGCCCATTGAAGCTGTTCAACAGATCGATGGCTGGCTGCGCCACTGCCGCAGAGCCAAGCGCATTGCGCAAAAAGGCAACATGCTTACGTTCTTCGTCGGCAATTTCACTGGCGTAGGACGCGATGGTCGGAGTAGCGAACGTCACCTTTGCGCTGGCAGCTGAGCCGCCTTTTATGGTGACACCCCCCGCGGTGCCAGTTCCGTCGATGCCGATACTCATCTGGTCAATCGTCATTCCGGAAACGGCGATGGTGTAGTACTCAGCCTCGAGATACTCGAGATTAAGAGCGAAGTTGAGAATGTCGTTGTCGGTGATGGTGGTTTGCGCGTGTAACACATTGGCAAGTGCCAGTCCCGCAAGAGCCGTGCCTCCCACCCGCAGCATGGTGCGGCGGTTGGAAATGATCTGGTCGAGGCGTTGGGTCTCAGTAAGTTCGGCAGTATTTTTTGTGTTTTCCATGGCATCCGTCCTTAGGCAGTAGTGGCAGTGATCTTGCCGTTGAGTCCATTGGGGAAAAAGCCGCCCTTAGTGGCAACGCCCGCTCCCGCCGCGTAGACAATGTGCAACACCTGGTTGGTGGTGCGGTCGAATGCGATAGCATTCATGGAATCCGCCGCCACGATGGTCGTTGCGCTCAGCGCAGTTTCATTGCCGCCGCCCAACGTCCCACGCAATGTGGATACTTTGTTAGCGGTGTCGACCAGGGCGGTCGAAGACATTGCCACCGATTCGCCGTAGATCAGGGTTCGAATTTCGGCAGCATGGTAAGCCTCGACTGCCATGATTCCCGCAGCCGCTCCCAGATTTGTTTTGTCGGTCAACAATCCGGCAGCGCCGTGGTACGCGGTGACGCCCACGTCTTCGAATACAAAAGCTCCAAGCAGGAAGCTATTCGAATCCGCAAACGGGTTGAACGTGCTGCCAATGCCGGCGGCCATCGCCAGCCCATTAAAGCTGTTTGTGAGATCGATAGCAGGACGACTTACTGCGGCCGAGCCTAGTGCCTGACGTAAGAAACGCACGTGATTTAGTTCGTCCTGCGCAATTTCAAATGCATACTGTGAAAGGACGGCGTTGGGAAATGTGACCATCGCGCCACCCGTGACTGCCCCCGCGCCACTTCCTGCGTCGGTGGAGGAAAGGCCTTGTCCAGTTGTGGCGCGAAGATAGTATTCAGCTTCCAGGTATTCAAGATTGAGTGCGAAATTAAGAATATCCGCGTCGGTAGCGGGAGTTGGGGTGGGATTAGTTGGGGTGGTGGGAGTTGTTCTGCTGTCATCACCACAACCAACGAGCATCGCGGTGGCGCCAGCAACGCCCACTCCAGCGAGAAAACTGCGTCGCGAGTGTGCTGCCTTGAGTAGATCCTTCAACTTGTCCACGTCTAACGCCTTTCAAGAACAATAGGAATGAGTAAGAGCGATCTGCTGGTGTACGCGCTCATGGGGAGCGCTGGATTGTAGGGTCTATGCTGTAGAACCCGCGCCGCCATCATGCACTGGGCAGCAATCAGCGATTACATCCGTAACACTTCCATGTCTGCTGCCGTACCGAGGTACGTCAAAGAAGAATCGTATTCTGATTCAAGCGTGTCACGATGATATCCACCAACAAGGCCTCGATAGGCCGCTACGAGATCCTCGGAGAGATCGGACGCGGCGCCATGGGCGTGGTTTATAAGGCACGCGATCCGCACATTGATCGTATTGTTGCAATCAAGACGATCTCGCTTTTCGACCTTGAGCCCGCCGATGAACGGGAGTATCGCGAACGCTTTCAGCAGGAAGCTCGTACTGCGGGAAGATTGACTCACCCCGGCATAGTTGCAATCTTCGACGTTGGAGCCGATCCGGAAACGAATGCTCCCTATATCGTCATGGAGTACATCGCCGGCAGCTCACTCACCAGCGTTCTAGCCGATGACCGCGGCAAATTGCCGCTTTCTCCTGCCTTGCGGATGGTTGAGGAAGTCGCTGAAGCGCTCGACTACGCGCATAGCGAAGGCGTAACCCACCGCGACGTGAAGCCCGCCAACATTTTGCTGACGCCAGAAGGCCGGGCCAAGTTAGCTGACTTCGGGATCGCGCGTCTAGATCAAAGTCATCTGACACTGCCGGGACGTTTGATGGGAAGTCCCGCGTACATGGCCCCCGAGCAAATGCGCGGAGAAGATGTCGACGGCCGCTCCGACCTGTTTGCGCTCGGTGTTGTCCTGTATAGATTGAGCACGGGCTATCGACCGTTCCAGGGAAACAGCACGGCGACGGTTTGCTACAAATTGCTGCGTCAGGATCCGCTGCCGCCATCGGCGTTGAACTCCGATCTTCCGCCAGAACTAGATGAATTTCTGGTGCGTGCGATGGCGAAAGATCCGGATCAGAGATTTCAGACGGGAAAAGAAATGGCGGCGGCACTTCGGGAACTGAGGCAGATCGCCGAGTTGAAGCAGGACCCGTTAGAACCCCTGCGAAGAATCATCGATCGCACCGGCGTTTCGCACGCGCCGGAAGTGCCGGCGAGAGAGCCGCTAATTTTCGAAGTGCCACTGCCGGAATTGGAAGCGGTCAGCACTCCGGCGCCTGTCGCAAATCCGGTGGTGGCAAAAGTAGTTGTTACGAAAATCGCGGTGAAGAAGCCTGATCCCTGGCTTAAGTTCGCGCTGGTGGCCGCCTCAGCAGTCGTCCTTTTAGCTGGCGGATTGATTTGGAGTGCACATCGCCACGCCAATGCAGCGGCGCAAGAGGCGCAGGAGATTCAGGCCCGAACAGCAGTTGTTTCGCCGCCACCCGCGCAAGTACAACAGGCTGCTGTCGACATCGAGAACACGCCGCCGGCGAAAGCATCGGCAGCAAAGGCCGATCGACCGGTACAGCGAAAGCGAACACGCACCGTTTTTGAAACCAAGACAACTGAGGCAGCCGCCAGCGCCGATTCTGAACAGCCAATCGTTGTCCACAACATGGATCTGGCAAAACTAGACGTAGTCATCGAACACGGATTCGACAATGCCACGGCGACCGTGTTGGTCGATCAGAAGCCGATCTACAGTCAGGAACTGCATGGCGAAAGCAAGCGGCGCGCTCTGTTATTTCGTCGAACCTCGGGCCGAGAATCGGGAACCATCAACCTATTGCCAGGCAAACATGACATCGTCGTTCGCGTTCAATCGCCCACCGACAGCTACGACGCGTCGCGAACACTTTCCGAGGGCTTCGCGCAAGGAAGCAAGCGTGTCCTGCACGTCAAGTGCGACAAAAAGAAGAACAAACTGGATGCGGTGATTCAGTAACCCTCACACAAGCCTTGCCCGATTTAGCCGCAGCGTTTGCCAGTTGACAAGTCCTTTCTTTCAGCTTACTTTGTAGTGCAAAGCAAAGACCGCATGGACGATCTCAACAAGGCGCTCGGCGACATTAGCAGCATTCGCAGGCAGATGGCCCGCAGTACGGAGTTTCGCGGATATGGGCCCGTTACTCTTGCCAGTACCGGAGTTCTGGCGGTTTCAGCCGCTGGAGCTCAGACGCTGTGGCTGCCGAGTCCGTCCATTCATGTTCCGGAATATTTAGCACTATGGATCAGCACGGCCTTCTTGTCGGCCGCTTTGATTGGGGCCGAGATGTTCGCGCGCACGCGCCGTATTCATTCAGGCATGGCAGATGAAATGATCCACATGGCTGTAGAACAATTTCTGCCGTCGGTCGGCGCCGGCGCGCTGATCACGGTGGTGCTCGTGCATTTCGTCCCGTCGGCGCTGTGGATGCTACCGGGAATCTGGCAGGTGATCTTCGGCCTCGGCGTATTTTCGTCGTGCCGTTTTCTACCGCGTCCCGTCGCTGTCGTGGGTGCGTGGTATTTGTTAACCGGGCTGTTCTGCATCGCGCTGGCAAATGGGCGTGCGCTTTCTCCTTGGGCGATGGGAATTCCCTACGGCGCCGGGCAATTGCTGGTTGCGGGGATTCTCCTCTTCACCGCGGACAAGGGCAGCGATGAAATCTAAGAGTGAGGCCCGCTTCGCTTATGAGGGATTGGATCGCGTTATTCACGAACGCGCGCGCCTCAGCGTGTTGACGTCGTTGGTAGCGAATCCGAAGGGACTGACATTCGGCGATCTTAAACAGCTTTGCGCTCTCACTGACGGCAATTTGAACAGGCATCTGCGTGTACTGGAAGAAGGAAAGCTGGTTGAGATCGTGAAGAGAATCGACCGCAATCGTCCGCTAACGGTTTGTCACATGACGTCGTCGGGTCGCAAACGTTATATCGAATATCTTTCTACGTTGGAACAGGTGGTTCGGGATGCAGCGAAGGTGACCAAAGAAGAATCGGCGCGCAATCCCTTGGGCGCCCTGGCACCATCGCAAGCGTAAATTTTTTTGACGCTTAACTTTGCACTGCAAAGTAAGCAATGGAGGATTCAAGTGAACAATTTTTCAACGTTGCCATCCAACTTGCCGTTTCGATTGACCTCCCGGTCAATGGGCGTGAAGCTCATTCTGGTTTGCGGGCTTGCTCTGCTCATGGCCATTCCGGCTCTCTTCGTAGAGGCAGTGGTGGAAGACCGGACGCATCGCGCCGCCGGCGTCGCCCAGGAAATAAGCAACCACGTTGGCGGTGATCAGACCTTCATGGGGCCGACGCTTGCGATTCCGTACAACATTCCGCCGCAATCACCAGCCGAGGTGGCCCAACGGGGAACCTATCTGGTGTTTCCCGCGCACGCTTCAGCCGTTGTGAAGACCGCAACGGAAGAACGTCGGCGCTCGCTGTTTAAAGTCCCTGTGTTCCAGGCAGATCTGAAGCTCGACGCGGCATTTGATTTAACCGGCGTCCCCGGTTCCGCTCCCAGGGGAGCCTTGCTCGATTGGAGCAACGCTGAAATCGTAGTTGGAGTCAAGGACGCTCGTGGCGCTTTGGCCGACGCAACCTTGACGGCCGACGGAAAGATTTCAACGCTGGTGCCGGCAGCAATCGCTCCTGACATAACAATTGGGGGAGACCAGAACCAGCACGTGAAGCTCACCCTACTCGGAGCAAAGGTTGGCGGCATCGCCAAGACCGACACGCAATTCAATGTGACCTCGGCACTGCGATTTTCTGGCGCTCAGAGGATAGCGGTGCTTGCCTATGGCAAAACCACCCACTTGGCGATCCAAGGCGATTGGCCGAGCCCCGGATTCGACGGAGGGTTCTTGCCGGTCAACCGGTCAGTTTCCGACAAGGGGTTCTCCGCGGAGTGGTCTATACCCTTCATTGCGCGCGGAGTGCGGGCGGAAGGCCAGAGTGACTCTATTATTGGCCTTGATGCGACGGCCCTGGGGATTTCTTTCGTCGAAGTTGCCGATCCTTATCAGTCCGTAAGCCGGTCTCTCAAATACGTTCTGCTCTTCCTGGGCCTGCTCTTCCTCACCTATTTTGTTTTTGAGGTCACGACTGGAAAACGGGTTCATCCCGCGCAGTACGTTCTAGTCGGAGTCGCGCAGATCATCTTCTATCTGTTGCTTTTATCGCTTGCCGAGAGAATTGGGTTCGACTTCGGATTTTTACTGGCCGGCGCAGCCACCGTATCGCTGCTCTCGTTGAATGCGGCTTGGATATTTGCCAGCCGGCTGCAGGGCATAAGGGCATTAGCAGTATTCTCTTTGTTATATGGATTCATCTTTCAACTACTGCGACTAGAGGACAATGCGTTGCTGCTGGGCGCAATCGCCAGCTTTCTCGCGGTGGCATCAGTTATGTATTTCACTCGCGGTATCGACTGGTACAGTTCGTTGCCGGAGGGAACGGCGTAGAACAGGACTCTTGTTGAAATCGGGACGGTGCCGCCGCATTTGGCCCATGCGGCACCTGTTCCTTCCATGCATACCACCTCCTCTTTTCGTCCTTTTTACAGAAGACCTCCGACAGGAGAGTCGATGTATAATCCTTCGCCGAGCTTAGGTCGCATTGATTACGTTGATGCGGCAGCGCCCTCACGGGATTGACGCGCGGTGGTAGTTCGAACAGAACTGGAATCTGGATCTGGGGCCCTTCCGATGAAATTTGGCGTCAACACCATGGTTTGGACGACGCGAGTGGATGAGCGGCTCGCGCCTTTGTTTACCAAGATCAAGAAGTGGGGCTTTGATGGCGCCGAACTGTTTCTTTCGCCCGATGAGCCTGCCAACCCAAAAACTATCAAAAAAATACTCGACGACAATGGCCTCGAGGTTACGACTTGCAGTGTTCTGCCGCGTGCGGCAAACCTCATAAGCTCCGATAGCAAAGTCCGGGCTGAGGGTGTCGACTTCCTTAAGAAATGCCTCGACCGCACGGCTGAATTGGGCGCGAAACTGATTTGTGGGCCTCTTTATGCAGGCCTGGGAGTGATGACGGGTTCTCGACGCACCGACGATGAGTGGAAGTATGCGGTTAATGGCATCCAGCAGGCTGCGCGCCACGCGCAGGCTCTCAACATCACTCTCTGCCTTGAACCTCTCAATCGTTTCGAAACTTATTTCCTGAACACGCAGGCGGATGCCGCGAAGCTGGTCAAGGACATCGGCGCTTCCAATGTTCGCATTCACTACGATACCTTTCACGCCAACATAGAAGAGAAGCATCCCACCGATTCGTTGTTGTCGATTGCGAGGGTACTGGGCCACGTTCACATCTCAGAAAGCGACCGGGGAATCCCCGGAACTGGTCATAACGACTGGCGCGGTCTTCTTTCGGTGCTCAATCAGATCGGCTATGACGGTTGGCTGACGATCGAATCGTTCGCCAAGCCGGAACCGGACTTGGCGGCTGCGGCTGCGATTTGGCGCGACATGGCTCCTTCCGGAGACGAGTTGGCTAAGGGTGGGATTGGATTTATCAAGAAACTGGCCGGCGAACTGAAGTCCGTGAAAGCGAGCAAGAAGAAGTCGATCACGAAAAAGAAGAAGGCATCCAGCAGACAGTAGAATCCAAAGGTCAACAGGAAGGGCTTCCCTTGCCGTTCTCACGCAAAATTTCCCAAGCCGCAAAAGGATTGATCGTTCCGGTCCTTGGAATCACGTTCTGCATCCTGTGGAACGTTGCCAGCGCAAGCGCCGTTGGCTCGGACGAAATTCCCTTTCGCAAGCAGAATATTGATTTGGGTCGAAGCGAAAGCGTTACCGTCGCCGACATCAACCGCGATGGCCGGCTGGACATCGTCTCGGGTGAAAACTGGTTCGAGCAGGCGCCACGCGGTAAGGGCGACGAAGGGCCGCGCTGGATCAAACATCATTTTCGCGACCTTCCATTCACCGACGGATACATCGCCGACCTCAGCGACCTGGCAATCGATGTCGATGGAGACGGTTATCCCGACGTGATTAGTTGTTCTTACTGGGAGGAGCCGCTTACCTGGTGGAAAAATCCCGGGAAAGAGAACAAGCCCTGGCAAAAGGTTGTCATCCAGGAGGGAGCTCCGGTCGAATTCGTATTTCTTGTCGATGTCACAAACTCAGGGCAGGCGAAAGATCTCCTGCCGCAGTTCGGGGACGAAAAATTTGGCATGTCGTGGTACGAACTCACCGGCAAGGGCAGGGACGCAAAGTGGGAGCGTCACATCGTCGATGAGCACAGCTATGGCCACGGCATCGGCATGGGCGACATTAATAAAGATGGCCGCAACGACATCATTACTCCCAAAGGCTGGTTCGAGGCGCCTGCCGATCCCCGCAATGGAAAGTGGATTTTCCATCAGGAATTCGATTTGGGGTCGACGGGATTTATTCACGTGAGAGATGTCAACGGCGACGGACTACCGGATCTAGTCACTAGCATCGCGCACGCTTACGGAATCCTTTGGTTCGAGCAGAAGCTGAATGCGGACGGCAGCCGTACCTGGACCAAGCATGTCATTGATGACGCCTGGTCGCAGGGGCACGCGACTACGCTCGCCGACCTCACCGGAAACGGAGCGGCAGACATTGTTACCGGCAAGAGATACTACGCGCATGAGCACGACCCTGGCGCGGCTGAACCGTTAGGCGTTTACTGGTATGAACCGGTGCAAAGCCGGGGCCGATTGCAGTGGATTCGTCACGTCATCGACTACAGCACGCGGGCCGGCGGAGGCATGCAGATCCCCGTGGTTGATATTGACGGTGACGGCGACCTCGATATTGTCGTGGCGGGCAAATCGGGACTCTATCTGTTCGAGAATTTGACAATCAATAAGCAGCAGAAGTGAAGAGGAATATTCCTTGACTAAGGGTCCTGAAGCTTTCGATGTGTGCATTGTCGGGTCGGGCGCCGCCGGCGGCGTAATGGCCAAAGAACTTTGTGAAGGCGGCGCAAAAGTTGTGGTGTTGGAGGCTGGCCGCCAAGTCCCGAATTCAGAGCTTCCCTCCCACAAGTGGCCCTACGAACTCCCTTACCGCGGTTTGCGCGGAGAGAAGCAAGAGCCTTTTTATCAGGGAGATATTGCCCAATCCATACGCTTCGATGACTCCGATTCAGTGGGCGTGGATCGGGTACGCATTGTTGGCGGCCGGACGATGCACTGGAACGCGGTCACCCTGCGTTACGCCGCGCGGGACTTCAAAGAGCGTTCCGTTCAGGGGATCGAGGAAGACTGGCCGATTACTTACGAAGAGATCGCGCCCTACTACGACCGTATCGAGCAGATCATCGGAATCTGCGGCAACGACGACGGTCTCGAGATCCTTCCCTCCGGCAAGAATTATCTGAAGCCCATTCCCTGGCGTTGCAGCGAACACATCCTCAAGCGTGCGACGGACGCCATGGGTATCCCGTTGATTGCGGTGAGAAAGGCAGTTCTAACCCAGTCGCACGATCAACGTCCAGCATGCCACTATTGTGGCCATTGCATGGACGGATGCGACATCGGCTCCATCTTCAATACTCCCGGTTCGATGTTTCCTAAGGCACGGGCTACCGGCAATTTCACGCTGCGGCAAAATGCCCTCGCGCGCGAAATTCTGGTGGACAAGGAGGGTTTGGCAACCGGCGTTTCCTACGTCGATACCCAGACTCGCACCGAACAGCGGGTTAACGCGAAGATTGTGGTGGTGTGTTGCTCGACTGTTGAATCTGCGAGGTTGCTGCTCAATTCGCGCTCCCCGCAACATCCCGGAGGGCTAGCCAACTCAAACGGGGTTGTCGGTAAATATCTCAGCGGCCACCTGGGAAACTCTATCAGCATTTATTTGGACGAACTTCAGGGAATAAAACCCTACAACCAGGATGGCGCCACCGACCACGTTTACATTCCACGCTACAACCATCTCAAAGGAAAATCCGACATTGCCGGCGGTTGGGGAATGCAGGTCAACTTCCAGAGCTATATGTTCCCGCATCACGCTCATCGGGTGCGCGGGTACGGACCTTCGTTCAAGCAGAACGTGCGGAAGATGCAGCCTGGATACCTTCAGATGGCGAGCTTTGCGAAAGTCACAGCGGAATCTGAGAATCACGTAAGCGTGGACCCTTCGAGGGTGGACGCCAATGGCATTCCCATTCCCGTGGTCCGCTTTCGTTTCAGCGAAAACGATAAGACGTTGTGGAAACAAGGCAACGAGAGCATGGTGGAAATATTCTCTCAACTGAAAGGCAAGATTTTTACCAGCTTTGGCGATTCGCCTTCCGGATTTGCGAGTCATGAAGTGGGAACAATCCGCATGGGGAAAGATCCCCGCACGTCGGTTCTCAACGGCTATTGTCAGGCTCGCGAGGTGAAGAACCTTTTTGTTACCGACGGCAGTTGTTTCACGACGTCCAGCGAGAAGAATCCGACGCTGACCATCATGGCCCTTTCCATGCGAACTGCCGAGTACATTAAAGATCAGCGAAAGCGTGGGGAGCTCTAGGAGAAGAATATGGAACGAAGAGCAGTGCTGAAACTGGTGGCCCTTGCTGCGTTATCGCCCAGGCTTAATGCGCTTGAGACAGCTGCCGCGTGTTCCATGCATGTTGGATCAGTAACTCCGCCAGCCAGCGATTACAAGTTGCAGTTCTTCACCGAAGACGAGAACAAGCTTGTCGATCAACTCATGGAGATGATTATTCCGGCGGACGATCACTCCCCCGGCGCACACGTCGCCCGGGCGAGCTTTTTCGCCGATCAGATGATTGCCACCAGCGAGGAAGTAACGAAAACAAAATGGCGAAGCGGCCTTGCTTTGATTCGTGAACAGGCGCAGGGCTCGACCCTGGCGGACGTTTTGATCAAGTCTGCGGAGAACGAAGAGAATCCAAAGACCGAGCTTGATCATTTTTTCGTGTTGTTGAAGCAGACGACGGTCGATGGGTACTACACGTCGCAGATCGGGATTGAGAAAGAGTTGGAATACACCGGGAATACCTATCTTGCCCGATTCCCGGAGTGCACCCATCCGGAACATAAGGCATGACGAGAGCCTCTATGATCAAGATCAAATGGCTGTTGATGGTTGTCTGCCTGATCGTCGCTCCCACCGTCACATTATTGGCCCAGAATTCCGCCACGACGGGCCAACCTGACAAGCGCATCAAGCGCGACTACGGCTTCTACGAGCCTGAACCGCTCGACTTCGATGAGCATGCGGGATACTTACAAATTTTTGACGGCGCCACGCTCAAGAACTGGGACGGCGACCCGAACACATGGCACGTCGAAGATGGCGCAATTGTCGGCGACTCCACAAAAGAGAAACCACTTGCAAATAGTTACATCTCTTTCCACGGATTTGAGGCGGAGGACTTCGATCTGAAATTCGAAATCCGGGTGGAGAACGGCGGAGGAAGCGGGATTCAGTATCGCAGCCAAGTTGGCTTGCCGTGGCGGAGAAAAGCGCCGCCGGGGCAGACCATCCCTGACCTGCGTTGGATGATGACCGGGCCGCAAGCCGATTTTTGGTTTCCCGTTACGCCCAAACAATCGGAATGGACCGGGCAGTTCTACTCCGAGAACACTCCGCTAGGCATTCTCGCGTGGCGTGGCCAAGTCGTGGAGTCCGCGCCCGGCGCGCACCCCAAGTTGCTGGGAAATATTGGGAACCGCGACGCGCTCGGAGGCTATATAAAGGTTAACGACTGGAACCAATATCTGATCATGGCGCGTGGAGGCACTTTCATTCACGTGATCAACGGTCAATTGATGGCGGTATATATCGATGACGATCCGAGTTCATCCAACAATAAGCCGGGGTTGATCGGGATAGAGATCGAAGGCGTACCGACCAAAGTTTCTGTGCGCAACATCTGGATCAAGAAGTTGAACTAGCTTACGTTCGATCGGCGACGGACTGGAGAAAAAGAATGGAATCTGATTCGAAGATGCCAAGTTCAACCAAATTGAGCAGGCGTGCCTTCAACAGCGCAGCGACGGTTTCTGCCCTGGCAGCATTCGCTGGCGGCACACCAACTTTACAAGCAGAGAACAAGGGAGAAAACGCCTGCGTGAATCGAACTGGGAATGGTGAGTGGACGTACGAAGTGGTGCCCGATTGGGGCAAGCTTCCGCCAGGTAAACAATTCGGAGGGACCCATGGCGCGATCGCCAGCGACAAAGCTGGCAACCTATATGTGAGTACGCAAAGTGAGACTGGCGTTCTGGTTTATGACCCTAGTGGACGCCTGCTGAAAACCATCGCCAATCAATATCCCGAAGTTCACTCGCTGCACTATAGCGTCGAAGATGGCGACGAGTTCTTTTATGCCACGGTGCAAAAGGGAACTCCGGCGGAGAATTGGCTGGTGGTGAAAATGAAGATGGATGGAACGGTGGCGCAAAAGATCACCGCTCCGCCGGAAGCCGGCTTCAAGCAGCCGAACGAGTGGAGGGTAACGTCTGTCGTGCCGGGTGCCGATGGCTCGATCTATGTCGCGAACGGCTATGGCGATTCCCGCATTTTCAAGTTCGACAAACAGGGAAACTATAAATCGAGCTTTGCGGGCAAGGGCACCGAAGACGGTAAATGCGATTGCAGTCATGGTTTGGCTGTCGATACGCGTTACGACCAGCCGCTGATTCTGGTCTGTGACCGTGAAAATTTTCGCCTCAGCCACTTCGATTTTGACGGTAAGTTTGTCGGTCACGTGACGCAACACCTGCGCCGCCCCTGCCAGGTAAGTTTTCACGGAGACTATGCACTGGTTTCGGAACTGCATGGAAGAGTTACGATCATCGACAAGGACAATGTGCCAGTGTCCTTTATCGGTGATAATCCCCTTCAGAAACAATGGGCCAACTATGAACTCCTCCCGGAAAACATTCCCGCCACCGTCTTCAGCGCAGCTCACGGCTGCTTCATCGACAAAGACGCCAACGTTTATGTCTCCGATTGGAACAAGACCGGCCGGGTCACGAAGCTGAAGAAGGTGGCTACCTAGACAGCCGCAAGAATCAGTTCGAAACGCGAGGTGATTTCCTATGGCGCGATTTGCACGGGCTACTGCATGGCGATCCATTACCTACCACATGCCGCTTTGTCTGGCAGTGCCCATTCTTCTTGTTTCCTTTGCCTCCTCAGAGCAACAGACGCCCGGGGGTGAATTTCGCGCTATGGGGGGATGGCAGTATCTAGACTTCAAGTTCAACTCCCAGCCTCAGGCTGCAAGGTCGGAATGGATGAAAACCGGAAGAGACAGCGCCTGTTTTTTCCCGCCGCTGAATACCGTGCAAGATGTGACCGTCGGGGCTTCTGAACTGGCTGTTCCAAAAGATGCCAAGAAAGAATATGGAAAAGCATGCGAGGCTCTCGCCGGTGGAAAGAACCCCGACGCGGAAAAGCATCTGCGGAAGGCGACGGAGCTATTTCCTCAATATTCCGCGAGTTGGGTCTTGCTTGGCCAGATGTTGGAGCAACAGTCAGATTTACCTGGATCTCGTGAAGCATGCCAGAAAGCGACTGCAGCAAGTCCTCACTATATTCAGGCATATCTCTGCCTGGCCGACATCGGATTGCATCAAGGAAATTGGAACGAGGTGCTCGCGCAGAGCGTCAAGGCCATTGATCTTGATCCAGCTAACGTTTCGGCGGCCTACGTTTACAAAGGCAGTGCAAACTATTCGCTGCATCAATTGTCCGACGCTGAGGCTAGCGCATTGAAGGCCTCCGAAATCGAAAAGACGCGGAAGTATAAAGATGAAGAGGACCGCGAAAAGCATAGCGATCCGCGTGTCCATATCTTGCTGGCTCAGATTTATGATCAAAAGGGTGAGACATCAAAAGAGGTCGCGGAGTTGCGGGAATTTCTGAAGAGCGTGAAGAACCCGCAAGCTCACGCCATGATTGAACAATCGTTGAAAGAATTGGCACAGCAGCCGGCAAAATAGGTCGAATCCGATTTGTTTAGGGGCAAATGTGGAACGCAAAAAGCTGATCCATCGCGGTGTCTATCTACTGACCCTTCTCTCCCTGAGTGCGGGAATCCTTATAGTCTCGATGCCGTGGACGACTATGGCCGCCCAAACCAACACAGCAGCTGACCAGCATCCCGAATTCCCTGCGGGCACGGGCAGAGACGTCGTAATCGAAGTCTGCGGCAAGTGTCACTCGCCAAATATCATCCTCGCGTACGGACAGAACCGCCTGGGATGGGAGAACACCATCACGAAGATGGTGCAGAAAGGCGCTGAGGGCACGGACGAAGACTTCACCGACATTGCCGACTATCTAACGGAGAAATTTCCCCCGTCAACTGTCCAGAAGATCTTCGTCAACATGGCCTCAGACAAGCAGCTCGCGGCGGTCCTGGATATCAGCCTCGACGACGCAAAGGCGATCGTTGCCTACCGAGACAACCAAAAAGGTTTTCAATCAATCGACGACATGAAAAAGGTTCCCAACGTAGACGCGAAGAAAATCGACGCCAAGAAGGACCAACTGGTTTTCGGAGCTGGGGTTAAACCCTAGGCCAGGCGAGTGTTTCCGGAACAACGTCGGCGGGTTGACTGACGATCCAATACTCGGCTTCGAGTCGCCCGCGGCACGGAATCCATTTGTAAGTCGGCATACCCATTAACCGATTGCGCTCCACCATCTTCCGCCTCGTTTCGGGAAAGGGCGAGACACCGAACTCCATTCCACGCGTTACAGTTCGTCCGTCCCAGGGCGAAGCGGCGCGGCTGCAATTCTCTTCCCAAATGCCAAGCCAGGGAAAATCCGCGCGCTTCCAAACGTAGCCAAATGCCAACCGGAATTGCGGCGCAAATGCGACGAAGAATGCGTGCTCGCGCTGGGGATCCGCGATATGAGCAGTGTAACTACTGGCCGGAGCGGTCTCGTTCATCTGCCGCATGTCTGCCGTACTGCTATCGCTGCGCGGCGCGATAGGCCATTGAAATTCTCTTCCGAGACTCAGGTATGCATGCGAACCCGGATCGCCCTCAGAGACCATCGAACGCGTTAACGACGCGCGGAATTGGGTGGTCGCAGGATCGAGAAATGGTGGACCGAGCGTGACATGCTGGGTCCATCCGAGGGGGCGGTCCTCGGCGCTGAGATTCTCGATCACCTCATGAATCCTGACGTGCTGCCCGTGAACCGTAACGGAACGCGAAAACTTGAGTTGGGCCAGCGGAAGCATCAGTTGCAAAAGAAGTCCGGACGGAGTTTCCGTAATCGCGTAGCGATCGACTGAAGCTTCTCCGTGTACAGTGAGCCCGGCAAGAGCTTCTTCGGGAGACGGAACTCCGAACAAGTCAAGGCACAAGTTGTGCCCCATGATGCCCGCCAGAAGCTTGGCATCAGGGCCGCTGCCGAATTGAGGGTGTTTCTCCGGTGAAAAGGAAGAGGGTTCTATAGACGGCCACGGAGGGACCCACAGCGGGCTTAGACCCGCGCGCTTGTCAAAGACTTCAGCAATGTGGCCGCCTTCTTCAAGAACCGTCACTCGCAAGAATTCGTTTTCGAGTTGGAGTGCCCGCCGGCCCTCGAAGATGGTCTTGGTCACGAATCGATTCCCAGGACAGACTATGGAAGCTTTTTCAGCCAAATGTTGCGATGTGAAATCTTGACGTTGCCGGGGCCTTCGATCTCAACCGCAATCAGGCCCTTCGCCTGGCTGAATTTCGTGTCGGTGTCGACCAGGACTGCCATGATGCGTCCGTTAATGATGTGGGTGAGTGTGTTGCCGTCCGCGATGATCTCCACCTGATTCCACTCGCCCGGCTTGATCACGGATTTCAGTTCATCAGAAGTACCGAGAGTTGCGAGCAGAGTTGGCTTCTTGCCCGGTTCGGTAGTGACCACTTGTCCCCGCCAGGCGATGATTCCACGCGGAGAATTTTGCTCGTAGAGCTGACCGGTGTATTGGTTTTTGGCGTCGAAGTCCGCCTGATAACCGAAAATATTCCACTTGGCGTGTTTACGGTCGAGATCCTGATGCTGCTGTCTCATCTTCTTTTGCTCGGGAGTCAGGTCATCCGGAATCGGCTCGAATTTCGGGTCGACGTGATAGCCGCGATACTGCACGCCGGCGTTGGCGCCGTCGCCTTCCAGCTTCATCTCCATTTTCAATATGAAGTTTGCCGGCTCTCCGCCCCGCCAGATGATATTCGTCGTGCCGGACGGGTGCTCGGGAGTTGAGACCCCAACTATGGCAGCGTCTTCAACGTGCCACACGTCGGTGTCGCCGTCCCAATCTTTGAGGGTCTTGCCGTCGAAGATCTGAGTCCAGCCGACGTGATCATCAAAATTTATTGGTTCCGGCTGAACAAAATGGAATGCCGCGGGACGCTTGGCCGCCGGTTTCAGTTGGGCGTAAGAAAACAGAGCAAACATCGAAACCGCTAAGGCGGCTGAAGCCAGCAACATTTGGGGTTTACGAAATCCAAGCGTCATATTTTCTCCGTGAGACGAACTTTAGGCGACTTCCACTTTTTCCCAGCCTCTGGTCTTCGCTGATTTCAAAACAGCATCGGTCACATAATCTGTCGCCAATCCATCGCGGAAGGTTGGGGCGGCAGGCTTCTTGCTTTCGAGACCAAGAATAAAATCGGCGACCTGGTGAATAAAGGTGTGCTCGTAACCGATCTGAAGTCCGGGAACCCACCAGTTCTTCATGTACGGATGATCGCCATCCGTGATGTGAATACTCTTCCAACCCCGCAACTGGCTTTCATCGCGATGGTCGAAGTAGTTGATCCGGTGCAGGTCGTGAAGGTCCCACGCGGCAGAGGCGCGCTCGCCGTTGATCTCGAGCGTGAAAAGCGCCTTATGACCGCGGGCGTAGCGCGTCGCTTCAAAGAGGGCGGTTGACCCGTTTTCGAATCGGCATAGAAAGGCACTGGCATCGTCAATCGTCACCGGCTCTACCTTGCCGGTGAGATTGTGTTTGCGCTCTTTGACGAAGGTCTCGGTCATCGCCGAGACCTCGGTGATCGGCCCATTTAGCCAGAGCGCCATGTCGATGTTGTGGGCCAACAAGTCACCGGTGACGCCGCTTCCCGCTACCGCGCTATCCAGTCGCCACAAACCCTCACCGCCCTGAGGCAGATCTTGAGAGATGGTCCAATCCTGTAGGAACTGCGAGCGGTAGTGGAAGATGCGGCCGAAACGATCATCGTCGAGCATATGTTTCAGCAGCACTACCGCGGGAACCCGCCGGTAGTTGTACCAAACCATGTTCGGAACGTTCGCTGCCTCAACCGCTTCGACCATAGCTTTGGCTTCTTTGGCGGTTCGTCCCAACGGTTTTTCGCACAGGACCATCTTTCCCGCTTTCGCGGCGGCAATCGCAATCTCCGCGTGAGTATCGTTGGGACTGGCGATATCGATGAGATCGATATCCTTACGTGCGACGAGAGCCCGCCAGTCGGACTCTACGGATTCATATCCCCAGTTCTCGGCGAATCCTTTCACGCGATCGGGATTACGAGCGCAGACGGCCTTCAGCACCGGGCGGTAGGCGAGGTCAAAAAAGTGCGGCGCTTGCAGGTAAGCATTCGAGTGCGTACGCCCCATGAAGCCGTAGCCGACAATCCCGATGTTCAAGTTTTTTTTCTTCGACACAGATTCAGTCTCCAACTCGGTTCTACGTCAACTAGTCCCAGCCGTTCGCGTCGCGCACTTTAATCATTGTCGCGAGAATTTTTACCCAAGTTTCCGGCGCGGTCATCATGGCGTTGGGGAACATGCAGCCGTCCCAACAAATATGCTCGTAGGCTTTCGTGGGAGTTCCGTAGTCGTTGCGCATCCAGAGGCCGGCGATTTTGACGATATCCATCTTTCCGTTGGGATCATCCGGTGGACAATGACGACCCGTCTTATCGTG
Source organism: Terriglobales bacterium (assembly GCA_036271375.1). Taxonomy (GTDB): domain Bacteria; phylum Acidobacteriota; class Terriglobia; order Terriglobales; family Acidobacteriaceae; genus DATBAT01. Next base: position 22,615 of record DATBAT010000346.1, on the reverse strand, counting down.
CGAACCGGTGCCTTTTACTGTTCCGTCGTTCTGGGCAACGTGGAAGTCGATGGTCCATGGACGCAACGCTTGCGCGACTTTACGCAGGGCTTCCGTCAGAACATTCTTGTCTGACCAGTCGTAGCCCGCAGGCAGAAGCCCGCTTTCCGGCGAGTTGTAGCCCATGGTGTAGAGCATGGTGTGCGCCATGTCGGCCTGAAATCCCAGCGTCTTGGGGCGATTGACCTGCTCCAGAAGCTCCACCATGTGCTTCCATCCGTGCATGCCGCCCCAGCAGATTTCGCCCTCAGCGGCAAGCCGCTCGCCGTACCCCTCGGCGATGGTGCAGGCTTCGCTAAAAGTCTTGGCGATCAGCTTGGTATTTGCGGCCGGATCTTTAGCCCAGTCTGCCGGTCCGGCGGCTGAGTCAATGCGAACCACGCCGTATTTACGGATTCCAAGATCACGCAGTTTTTTCCCGATGGCGCAGGCTTTGCGGACCTGAGTCAGGAAGCTCGCTCGTTCCTCGCTCGAGCCCATCGCTGACCCGCCGCCAACAGGAGGCCAGACAGGCGCGACTAACGAGCCAGCGACAAGATTATGCGAGCGAAGTTTGTCTGCCAACACTTTGAGTTCGTCATCGCTGGAATCAATATCCGTGTGCGGCAGCGACAAGAAAAGATCGACGCCGTCGAACTTCGCTCCATTGACGTCAGCCGCGGCGGTCAGGTTGAGCATGGTGTCGAGATCGATGGCAGGCTCCGAGTCGCCACCCTTGCCAACGATGCCCGGCCACATCGCATTGTGGATCGCGGGGAGTTTGTGTTTACTCATGTCGATTAACCCCCTTTAACGGTCTCTGCGCAGCGACTCTGCGTCCGGATTTCCCGGTCCGAAATGTTTCAAAATCACCAAAGGATCGGTGCCGCTCGGATTCTCGATGCGTATCCCTTCTTTGGCTGCTGAGGCGGTCACGAACAATTCATCTTCCGTAAGCTGGCCGAACCGAATCATCGACGGAGTAGAAACCGGAGTTCCTCCAAACTTGCCGTGGCCTTGCGTCAGAATCAACCCGTAGGCGGCGCCGTCTTTGACGGTGACGCTGCGGCCCGGCAGGACGGTGAGTTCCTTCGCGGAGTAGTACTGGTTGCCGTAAGTGATCCAGACCTCGCGATAGCCGGCCTCTTCGGTCTCTTTGAACGGACGAACGGGAACGGGATGCCGCTTGTTGCTCTTGGCGAATTCCGGATTCACGTTCGCGTCCCAATCCAGCATGCTGATCAGATAGTCCAGATCGTGGTGATATTGAGGCAGCACATCTTTCACCAGGAGACTCCAATCGACAAGGCGACCGTCGACCTCCGACTGAAACATGGCAAACACATCGCTGTTGACCTGAGGCTCGTACGTCACCAGCGATCCGGGAGCATGCAGAATGCCGGGATCCACCTGCCATCCGCTGCCTGGCTCAAGGCGATACGCGCGCGCGTGGAAGATGATTCCGTTATCTCCGCGGTTCCAATTCTCCAGGCAGTGGCGGATGTCGTCCTTTGTAGTGCCGGGTTCCAGACCCATGTAGGTGTGGGGGAAATTGTTGCTGAGCTGGTTGTATTGCGGAGGGAAGTAATAAGCTTCCGGCTTGCCTTTATGTCCAACCAGTTTGGCGAAATCGTCGCTCTGGTGCATGTGGTGCGGAATTGGGCCGAGATTATCGAAGAACTTGCAGAGCAGGTTCCAGCCACCCTCGCGCTGCATGACATCCGCCCCGAGCAGGAGATCCCCGGCAGTTTCTACCGCATCCTTGAGCAAGAATTTGGTGCCTTTACCCGGGTGAACATAGCTGAGCCCTTCGTCTGGCGTTGTGTCAGGGCCATTCGACGCTTTCGTGGTCGAAGAAAACCAGCGCTCGTTGATGCCGCCTCGGTTCGCCCCGAACGCGTACAGATCGTCGGGATGTAGCTTCAACCGACGCCCCGGAATCATGAACGACCGGGGTACCCACGAAGGTTCCAATCTGAGCACGCCAGCGCCCGCGTTAAGGGCTTCTTGAACAGTTGCACGATTTAGCATTTTCAAAATCTCCGGACCGGTTGTCTTGCATGGATTAAGGCAGATAGCTGAGCGTAAAGAAGTACATCAGTGCTCCAGAGCAATCCCGAAGGAATAGAGGACGTTGTCATGGTCGGTAAAGAACACATGACTGTCACCCACGGAAACGCCAGAGAGTTGCGTGTAGGCGGGGATCTCGTCCTTGCTGGAATACAACTCCGCACCTGTTGCAGCATTGAGAATATGAAGCTGGGCGTGCGTAGATGAGTCTCCGCCAGCCAGAGCGATGGCAATGCCGTTCACCACCCGCGGTGGCGCGGGGTTGATCATATCTCCCGAGACCCACACCGGGTTCAGTGTGACCTTGCCATTCGCGTCGTCGGCTTTAAAGGCGACAACTCCACCGTGAGTCGTGGGCTTTAGGCCGCCATCGCTCAACGTGATTCCGGTGGAAACAGACGCGAACACCCACAGCGTGCCATCCTTGTCTTCCCAAGTCGCAAAGCCGTCCCAACCGTGCTTTTCGCCCGTCTTGGCGAACGGCGCCGTTTCGAAGAGCGGAGTTTGATGATCCGCGCCTCCGAGCGATGCGGCGTCCAAGAGGGTCAGGCCGCCATCCTTGCCGGGCGCGATGACAAACTGCTTATCTTTGTAGGTAAACGTTACCGGCGAAACGCTCTCGTAGCTGGCCATCCCACCCTTCGGTGTGTACCAGTCCTGGACCTTCATATCTTTCGACAGCGAAACCACACTGCTTGCGTAAACACCGGCGGTTGCGTCGGAAGTTCCAGTTCCTGTGACCAGAAGGGAATTACCTTGAGGCGTGATCACTGGCCCGGTCAGCGAGAGCGGGTGAAGCTTCTCAGTGTCATAGCTCTTTACCTGATAGTCGCCTGCGGCGAAGTCGATTGCCCATGCGCCGTTCGGCACTCCACTGCAGTCGCGACCGGTGGAAGAGTAGATAGTCCTATCGGCGAAGTTCAAGCCATAGGCGCTTGCTCCCGGCGCTGGCAAGAATTTCACTGGCGGGGCAAAGTCGGCGCCTGTCGTGATCACTTGCTCGTGCAGCATTCCGTCTGGAGTTAAGACGTAGATGCCCTTGAATCCGAAATATCCTCCGCCAGGAGCCACGCCGAGCTTTCGTTCGCTAGCTTTGGCAGGCGGCGGATCAGGTGGTCTTGGAGTTCCAGGTGGTCGCTGACGCCGTGCACGAAAGTTGATCACGAGCGGCGGTTCCATAGTCACGCTCAGGCTTGAGACTTCGCAACCCGATGCCGTTTTGACTGCTGACATGTCGTACTGCTTCTTCCAGACCAGTGCGCCGAGTTCATAGTCGACTGCAAAGAGGGTGTCCGCGGAACTCCAGTAGACCAAATCCTTGAACCCTTGACCGTTGATCAAGCGGGCTGCCAGCAACGGCTCGCTAAAGGACCGGGCGCCGTTCGACGGCTGGCCGAGTTTGAGCTTCCAGAGTAATTTGAAGTTTGCGGAGATGTTTTCTGGCGTGAAGGCCGACTCACCCTTTTTCGATCCGCTCTGTCCCGCGTTCGCGCCGGTCATGCGCCAGTCAGGATCGTCGTCCTGGGCGCAAGCTGTGACACTAAAGAGGGCGCTAGCAAAAAGTAGTCCGACGGCCAGTCTCAAGATTTTCTTCTGCACGGTTACGTCCCTCAATTTTGTCTTTCTCTGTTCAAACAAATCAGGCCCTTACTTGAGACCGAAGCAATAAATGGTTCCGTCAAACGTGCCGAACATAACCTTGTCTTGCGCGACAGAAAGACCTGCCTGATGAAGAAACGAAGTGATCTGGTTGCCGCTCGAATAAAGTTCCTTGCCGGTCACGGCATCGAGGGCGTAAAGCTTGGCTGGAACCGAGCGTTCAATTCGCTCCTTCGCGCTGTACAACCCGCCTTCTGCATCGTTGGCTTGACCGGTAAACTCTCCGCCCGCCAGCACGAATGCGACGCCATTCACGATCACCGGCGGCTCAGAGGTCATCATGTTGACCGACTGCCATGCCGGCTCAAGTTCGGTCTTGCCGTTATTTTCTTTCAGCTTGAGCGCGATGATTCCGCCGTTCGGCGTTGCCCCATATGACTTCGGAAATTTCACCGCGGTCTCTCCGCCAGTCGGCCCCAGCACCCAGCGGGTGCCGTTCTTTTCTTCCCAACTCGCCAGACTTCCCCAGGTGCCTTCCGTCTGAAAGTTCACGTTCTTGTTTGAATAGAGTTCGCTGCGGAACAGCGGCGTCATATGATCGGTCCCGCCCAAGGACTTGCTGTCCATCACGAAATAACGGCCTTCTTTCCCTGAACCGACGACGAGATCCCGCCCCTTGTAAGGAAAAATAACGGGTGTGATGTTCATGTCCAGATCTCGACGCGAAAGCCAGATATGATTCGAGGGCGAGTAGTAATCCTTGAGCGTGAGTTGATCATTCGCGAAAGTGAACGCTTCTACGCTGGTAGACAATTTGCCCAGGGAAGCGTCGTAGGGGCCATCACCCGATTCGAAATAGATGGTTCCATCCGAACCGACACTGGGGCCAGCCGTTCCCCAAAGTCCCGCTTGCGGCGGTGAAGAGACGATAAGCTTCTTGTTCGCCAAGTTAACCGCATAGAGGAGATTCAGAACACCGCCGCAGCCCTGACCAGTTACCGTGTAGATCACGTTGTTGACCAGGTTCAGTCCGTACGGCTTGCCATACGGCAGAGACATCACCTGAATTGCCGCCTCAGTTTCTTCTCCGGTCGATAGATCAAGGATGTGCAGATATCCGTCGCTGGCGACAACGTAGGCTCGCCGGACGGGGGCATCAATCGGGGAAACCACGGGTGTCGCGCTGAGCGCATTGGTGCAGATAAAACCTTGGCCTTCGCCCGGTTCTTCCGGCTTCTCAGAAGACCACTTCAACTTGGTTTTCCAGATTACTTTTCCGTTTTCTGCGTCTACCGCGAACACTTGGTTTGCGGCCGCAGCGAAAATGGCCACGGTTCGCGCGCCCTCTGCCGTCTTCACGCCTGAGACGATCAAAGGCTCGCGGAACGACTGCATTCCCACGGTTTTGGCTTCGACCTTGACCTTCCAAAGCATTTGAAGCTTCTTGACGTTCTTGGTTGTGATCTTTCCGTCAATCTTTTGCCAGCCGTCGCGCGCCGCATCGCCACTACTGGTAAGCCATTCAGAGGCAGATTGCCCGTACGCTGCCGGAGTCAGCCACATTGACGTGCCGGCCCACAGGCAAAGCAACGGCAGGATTCTCCAGTTGCGCGTATTCGAAGCTTTTCGGAAAGACATGAAGTTCAAACCCTCTGGACAAACGCGCGATCTGAATTCGACCATGCTGTCCGATTCTAGCTAGACGTTGAAACCGTAAAGGCTGAGCTGGTGATGCGAAACGTCTGATTCGAGCGGAAAGCAACGGTCACGAGATAGAACTGCTTCTCGAACGAACCGATCGTACCGAGGAGCACAGGTGAATTTCCCATTTGAAACCGATGCAAATATTAGAGCGTCTTAAGTCCCGCGAAATACTAGTCGCCCACCTCGGACGATGTCAACGTTTCTATCTTGGCGCTTGCGATGCAAGTCGGCTAATTCCAGCATTTTCCAAATTGGTCGAGGTCTGTAACTAAGACCACGCTGAATTAGGCTTAAGCGCGGCCGCCCGCCGTTGCGAGTTGAACTCCCTGCGAAAAGTTGCTGCCGCGGATGCTTCAATAGGTATATAGTTTCTGCCTTTGGGGTTTAAAACAGATTTTTCAGCCTACATTCGGGGTCCCATCATGCCTCTCACGCCAAGAAATCGACGGATTACGACTCGGGTCATTATTCCTCTTTCTATCGCTGCCTGCATCGCAGCTGCAACCATTCGTGGCGGCAGGTTTGTCCACGCGGATCAAGCCACGGCCCCTGCCTCGCGGAACCTTAAGTTAAGTGCGGTCCGCCCCGGGACCCTCTACGGGCTCACGCTGTCGGTGAAAGACCTGGCTCAAATTCAGGGAGAAGACGCCGTGCATGTCACGGTGAGCGACTCCAAGGGCGAGGTCGATTCAAAATGGCTGCACACCGCCGACCTCGATTTCTACCTGACGCTGAACCCACGGTCAGCGGGCCCGGTCAGCGTGAATTTGTCTTCTGCGTCGGGTAAGCAATTGCCCGAGGTGAGTGCAAGCTTAAGCAAAATCCTCGGATCGGCTGGATCAGCCGACCTCAAGCGTGGCGTCATCGCCGCGTCCCCTAACAATTCCTGGCAGAACGCACAAACGTTCGAAATTGGCCAGACTATTTTCGGCAGCGATGACGAGAGACCCTACGCCCCGTCGAAAAGTGAAGACGGATACGCTGCAATGGTGAAGGGTTTCCAGTGGTTTCGTTTCACCTTCCACGAAAAGCAGCCGCGACTCGTCTACTTCGTCTTGAATGTCACTGACCGCGATGTCCCGCTTGATGTCGATATTTTTCAAGCCTCGATCGACCACGCGGACGTGGTCCCATTCTCGGACGGAGAGTTCGTTTATCAGGTGGAGGCTACCCAGAATTATCCCGGCCTCTATAAGTTCCGTACCCGCATCCTCCAGCCGGGACATGAGTATTACGTTCGCGTAGCGGCAAATCATCCCGCGTACCAGTTGCACACCTATCAGTACAGCGTGCCGCCGAACAAAGATCCGCATGAAGCTGTGCGCGCCGGCATGGATTTCCTGGTCAACATGGGCGACTCCTGGCTTTCGAACACGCCGCGCAGAGGCGCGGTCGCCCTGCGGACCAGCATGCAGCATTCGGAAACTCAGCTCTGCATAGCTTGCCACCCGTCACAGTTCACCGCGCGCGGATATTTGAAAGCGGTAGAAAACAATTACCCGCCAACCCAACGCGCAAGTCTCGAATTCTTGACCGACCGTATTTACAACAACGCCCGTCCGCTCTACGGGGAACCCAATACCAATTGGGTCCGCATCATTTACACCGCGCGAACCGTGAGCAGCCGGCTCCCGTTGATCGCACATGCGTTTGAGCAAAACGTCACACACGACAAGCCGCGCCAAAAGTTCGATTTGCCGTATGCCGAGTTTTTGAAGATCCACTACAAGGGCTTGACCGTAATGCCCGGCGACGAAGCGGACGGCTGCGAACCTGATGTGAGCCCGTTCGAAATTGCGCAACAGAGCTGGCACACCTTCGACTTGTCGTACAACGAGACTAAAAAACAGGACTGGCTCGCCGAGCGCGACCACGTTGAGCAACTGGCCGTTCCCTACGAGCCCAAGAACATGATTGACCTGAATTGGAAGATCATGTTCCTCTCCGAAATCAATCGCGAGAAGTACAAGTCGCAAATCGATGCTCTGATCGAAAAACTCTACGAGTTTGAGAGTGCTGAAGGCGGATGGCCATATCCCTTCGACAAACAAGCCAAGACGGCGGACTTCGTTTCCTACAACTCAGTGCTGGCGTTGGCGGAGGCCGGTCGACGTCCCGAAACCGACGAACATCTGGCGCAAGCGGTGAACGCAATGCTGGCTGCGCAGAGACCGGAAGGAAGTTGGGAAGGTGATCCGGTTTACCAGGGATTTAACACTCCCTTCCGCGCCACGCAGTTTGCCGTGATGGCTTTGTCGACCTTGTATCCCGGAACCACCAAGGAAAAGAACTGGAACGCGGCTTATCCTCCTCCGGCCTCCACACTTGCCACCAACGATCTGCCGCTGCTATTGCAACAACTCGATCAGTACTGGGACCTCGCTCCTGAGCCGGTGCTGGTTCAGATTCGCAAAGTGTTGGCCGCAAGTGATCAGCCGCTCGCCCGCGAAGCCGCGGCGCGTGCGCTGGGTCACATGGCCGATCCGGGTTCCATAACTGTTCTGATCAAGGGCCTCGGCGATCCCACAAAGATGGTCCAGACTACGTCAGCCTACGCGTTGCGAATGGTGCTTTCGCGGCGGCAAGATGCTGCGCCCGAAGGACGCAAGCTTTTGACCGCGGCGCTGGCGTCTCCCAACCCGCGCACCCGTTGGGGAGCGGCTCGGGTTTTCAATCAGCACTTCCGCGACTTGACCGGCGACACAACCCTGCTCGCCGCCTTGGAAAAAGATCTCAACGATCCTGTTCCGTCTGTGCGTTTCCAGGCCGCCGGAGGAGTGTGGCGCTGGTACTACTGGCAAGTCGATCAGCCCGCCGTTCGTCGTGGCACGCTCGAAGCCCTCGCCACCCGCCTCAACACCGAGAGCGACGCGATGGTTCGCCGCGGAATACAGGAGAGCATTTACAACCTGCTCGACGAGAACACCGGTTATCTCTCAGCCTGGGTGCGGGCGAGTTCGAAGGATGAAGATAAAGACCGCATCAACGCAGGCTATGAAGAGGCGACGCGTGACCAGGCGCAAGTGCTCGCCAAGGTGATACGTGCGGGGACACCTTTGGGCCGCGAGGGAATTCTGACAGCTCTGTGGGATTTCCATATCCGCCACTACGCATTGCCGGAACTAAAGTCGGACACGGTATCGATCGGCCTGCCGGCAGTTCTTACCAAGTACGTCACCGGCGTGCCTGATTTGCATCGCCCTGGCTACGAATATTCTCCATATCGTGAGACGGTCAATTTCAAGTACGACGTGCACAACGGTTTCTTCCAGACGCGCATTGGAAATGACAGCGATCTCATTCATTTCTTCAAAAGCTCTGGACCGGAGTTAGAAGAAGCGCTGTTGGCTTGCCTCAAAGGCGCGGATGACTCGATGAAGATCCAGGTGCTCAAGGCAGGCAGCACGTTGAGTGAGGCCGGCGATGCGCGCTTCACCTTGGCGGCTCTCGATTTGTCGCAAGACCCGAACGCAGAAGTGCGGAAGACTGTTCGCTATGTCTACGAGGGTGGTCAGCGGGGAATTCTGAACCTGGATACGCCTACCGCGCCCGATTCCCACTTGGTGAGCAAAGTGGTCGAGATCCTTCAACACGGCAATCCCGACAGCCAGGCGGTCGTACTCCCCTTGCTAGCAGCTTTGCCGGAAAATTCCGTATGGGAGCAACAGACCGACGTTCAAGCCGCTTTGCGGTCGATGCTCGAACAAAAGCCGCGTCCGGCAAACTACGCACAGGTGCTCGATGCTGCGTCTTCGTTTAAGGGCCTGATGCACGAGCCACAACTTCAGGAACAGGTTCTCGCGGGATTGCATTCCTTCAATACCGAGATTCAACGCGCGGCCGTGCGAGTGGCCTTTGAACATTTTCTCGGCGATCCGCAAACTGAGCCGGCAGTGAAGACCGCCTTCGCCGACCTCAATACCGGCGCCCTCAGCATTCTGCTAGAGGAAGCCGGCAACCCGCAATTTCTGAAGCGGCGGTTGGGCGTGGCTGGCGGGGCGGTTTCTCAAGACCAGGATTACCTGAACCGTCACGCGGCTGCTTTGAAAATTAAGGAACCTCTTGAATACCCGCTGGTCGTGGATACGGTCATGGCGAGCCTGCTTAACTCCGACGCCAACATAAGCGCTGCAGCCCTGGATACTTTGCGCAAAGTGAAGGACGTGGAGAAACGTTCGGACTTCCGCGCCGCCATGGAGAAGCTGCAAACCTCCAGCAATCCTCGCCTGAAGCTGATTTCAACCAACGTGCTGCAAGGGAAAGATCTCGGCGAGGCGTTGAAGGATGTTCAACCCGGATCGGTGCTCGACTTCCGTTACTTTGTCAGCAAAGTTGAGCCCATCCTCGCGACACCCGGTGCGGATGGAAAGGCTTGCGTCTTCTGCCACGCCAGCCACGTAATCTTCAAGTTGGCGCCGCCCAATGACGAAGGCGTTTTCTCCGACCAGGATAGCAAAGAAAATTACAAATATGCGATGCGGGTGGTCGATATTACCAATCCAGATAAGAGTTTGATGGTGATCAAGCCCACGCGTCCCACCGATAGCGCGGGCAACGTCGGCGACTACCTGGCCACGCACAATGGCGGGCAGCGTTGGCATGGCAACGAATCGAGCGAACAGTACCGCACGATTCTTGAGTGGGTGCGCGGAGGTCGTTTAGAGGCCGCGAACAAATAGACCCTAGACTGCGCGTCGAATCGCCAACAAACGGTCAACGTTTTCGCTGGTCACAGCCGTCCACGGCACCACGTACTCGGTCTGCGTGCCGCCGCCCCATGAGAGCTTGCCGGGATACTGGTTCCATATGTCGGACATCGGCTGGTAGGTCGGCCCGACTAGAACCCTGAGTGCCAGGTCGATGGATCCTTGCGCTTGTGCATTTGCATCCTGAAGTGTGGTCCACATCTCCCCGCGTTTCACCGCTTCGAGCGCGTCGGTTAATCCGTCGACTCCGCCGACTGGAAACTTGGCGAGGTTGATACCGCGGGCTTTGATCGACTCAATCGCGCCCAGAGCCATCTCGTCGTTTTGCGAAATCACCCCCTGTATTGCGCTGCCGTGGGCAGTCAGCCAGTTTTCCATAAGTGCCTGAGCTTCGGCACGCGACCAGTTGGCGGCTTTCATCTCTAAGACTTTTACGTTCGGATTTTGATTGAGAATTGTCTGAATGCCCTGGCGGCGCTGGATCTGAGCGGAGTGGCCGATAATTCCCTCGAAAATGACAACATTCCCTTTTCCGCCCAGCTTCGTGACCACAGCCCGGGCCACATCCTCGCCGCTGACCACACCGTCCGAACCGATATAGCACCGGTACAACGATTTGTCGGAGATCAGCGTGTTCGATCCAATCAGGGGAATGCCAGCAGCTCTCGCCTGCGAAGCAGGCCCGACTCCTGCTTCAACATCGACCGGAATAAATATGATCGCGTCAAACCGCTGGGTGATGATGGTGTCGAACTGATTGGTTTGCGTAAGAGCGTCCATACGACCGTCGAAAACGGTCATGGTGGCGCGTCCGTCACGAATCGCAGGGTGGGCCTTCGCTCCCCGCAACCACAGCTGCATGAACTCGGCGGTCATCCCCTGAAGGGGCACCGCGAGCCGATGTACATTCTTGTCGCTCTTGCCGCGGCATCCGGTGACCAGAACCAACGCGCCGGCTGTCAGCGTTGATTTAAGAACTTGCCGGCGCGTGAACGCTTTTGCTGCTGTTTCAGAACGCATGCACCCTGGCTCTCCCTGCGATTTTCCTACGCTTTCTTTTCCAGCACGATCACCCATTGCTCAAACGTCGGCGTAATGGGAGACGTCCAGCTGCCTCCAGCGTCGGGCGTGACATCTCCGATCGGTTGCTGCTTTCCGGTTCGTGGATCGAAAAAGAAAGCGCTATATCCAGATTCGAGTCGCTTCAACACCGGTGGCTCCCAGCTCGGAGGTACAAAAATAATCCGCAATTTTCCCGGGATGCCGGCTGCGTAGGGGAGTTGATAGTCTTCTTTGCTCCAGTGCGGATCTACCCACTCCGGATGCGGCTCCAGACGCCACCACTCGAATTGCGTCAGAAATTGCTTTGCCAGGCCAATCTGGCGCGAGCCGGGAAGTTGCGCCGCCACATCCCACGACGGCCCGCCCCACGACCGGCCATGCGGAGACGGCCCGTAAGGCTGCTCTGGAGTGTTCACTTGCCAGATTCCGTCGGCTCCGTACGTATGCCCGGCAGCCCCGCTCATGAGTGAAGCCCAGAAAGTAAACCGGGAAACCTCCTGCCGGTTCTCATCCATAATGCCTTCGTAACAAACTTCCCCCACTAGCACCGGCATTTGTGGTTTCCGCGCGACTTCGGCGGTGACCTTGTCCACGGTATTGGGATAACTCTTCCGGTCGGAATGCCCAGTTTGCAGCATGTCAAAATCAAGCACCGACGGATCTTCCACGCTGTCGCGTGCCGTGTCAGAAGGATGAATCGTGATGCAGTGCTGGTACGGATCAATGCTTCGCACATAACGTGCTACTTCGGTCCAACCAGTTTTCTGCGAGGCACTGTCTGCCTCTTTATGTTCCGAGAGGTAGTAAGGCATAGTGCCCTCTCCCGCAAGGCACCAGATCGTCGGATACGCCCCCCAGCGGGCGACGATATTACGCCAGTGCTGTTTAATTTTCGCCATTCCCATGAATCCCAGGAAATAACCCCAGCAACCGACAATGCAAGGCGCCAGGCCGCGATTCACTATCTCCTGAATACGAAGATCAGCCATATCAAAATACTTGGGATTGATCCGCGAATAATCTTTCTCCCAGGGATAGCCAGCTTCGTTGGCGCCGCGAGGATCGAACGCGGGCATGTCAGGATAAAGTCCCGCAATGATCTGGACCACGGTGAAGCCCTTGCTCACGCGGTCAGAAATCAGCGATTGCAAATCTTCCGGCCAACGCATGCGGTGGCAAAGTCCCATCCACCAGGTGTCGCCCAGCCAGAAGAAGGGAGTGCCGTTCTCATGTTCGAAATGGAGATGGTCCGCCGAAACCCGAACCGGTCCATGCTTTAAGAGGGGATTGTCTCCCAGGTACTCGGAGACTACGAGTTCGCCGCGTTGATCGTGAAGCTCAAGGTTGGAAGGGTCATTTGAGACGGTGCGGAATGTGTACTTGCCCGTCTTTGCCGCGCTGAAGCGCACTCGCCAGGTTTGTTCGCCCGCCCAGAAGGCCGGCGTCCGATGCTCTTTTCCTTGCGGGTCAGTGAAAATGACATCGAGTTCAACTTGGTTGAACGGATCAGAATAAGCTTTGCCCGAACTGTAGCTCCACTCCTGCACCACCCGCTGCATTGCGTAAAGGGTGCGCGTTGCTCTGGCAGGGTTCGAGGCGGCCGCAGCTTCAGTGGCCATCGAAGCGGTCGCTAATGTGGCGATTCCAGCTTTTCCTAAGAAATTTCTGCGCGTAACAGGGTCGATCTTTTTGTCTTCCATTCGCAAATGCCCCCAGTCCGATTCGCGGAATTTTAAGACGATCTTCAGCGCGTTCTATATTTCCGGCGATGCATCTCCTATAGCGCCCGCAATGGTAACATCTCGCTGGGTTGGTGGCTGACACCGATCTCAGAACCGTGTAGAAAATTTCAGGGGCCCTGGCATGGACACATTCCGAGTCGGTATTTCGAACGACTTTCTCGACAGTAACGGCCAGCTTGTTTTTCCCGACATCGGGCTGGCGCGTTTCGACCAGGTTGACGGCCTCACTCACGACTTCATGTCAGAGTACCGGGGCGAATATCTGCCCGAGCAGTTGCGTCCCTACGATGTAGTCATCTCCCTTAAGCCACGGGTCACGGCGGCGTCGTTGACGGGAATCGAGCGTCTTTGCGCGGTTGGCCGTTGCGGTGTCGGATACGACAATGTGGATCTCGTCGCTTGTACGGAACACGATGTTGCAGTATTCATAACGCCGGCCGCCGTCGTGCGTCCGGTTGCGGAATCGATTGTGTTGTTCGTGCTCGCCCTCTCGCACAACTTGGTTTCAAAGGATAGGGGAGTTCGCCAGGGCCGCTGGGCTGAGAGTACACGACTACTTGGCCGGCAACCGGCGGACCGTGTCGTCGGCACAATCGGCTTGGGAAACATCGCATCGGATGCGATCAACCTCCTCCGGCCGTTCGGGGTGAAGAAATTCCTGGCCTTCGATCCTTATGTGAAGCTCGAACGAGCGAAAGAATTGAACGTAGAACAGGTTTCGCTCGACACGCTGCTTGCCTCATCCGACTACGTTCTGGTCAATTGCGCGCTGACGCCTGAGACGAGAGGCTTAATCGGTGAACGTGAACTGGCGCTCATGAAAACAGATGCGGTCATCATCAACACCGCGCGCGGGCCCATCATTGATCAGAAGGCTTTGATCGCCGCGCTTAGCGCAGGAAAGTTGGGCGGCGCCGGGCTCGACGTATTCGAGCAAGAGCCTCTAGATCCCGCCTCGCCGCTGACCTCACTCGATAACGTGATTCTCACGTCGCATTCCATTGCTTGGACAAATGAATTGTTCCGCGATATGGGTGCCGCGGATTGTGAAGGTGCTCTTGCCGTCATGCGGGGCGAAGTTCCAAAGAGTGTCGTAAACAAAGAGGTTCTGGATCGCCCGGGCTTCAAGCAAAAGCTCGCGCGATATGGATCTTCTTTCAACGCCAAACAATCATGATCAACTTTCGCCAGAGATTGAAAGCTGATGAGGTAGTCCTGGGCCAAATGGTTCTGGAGCTTTTCACTCCCGGCATTGGTCCCATGCTGGCTGCCGCAGGCATGGAGTTCGTAATCTTCGACATGGAGCACGGACGTTGCGATATCGCGCTCATGGCGGAGATGATTGCGTCCTGCCGTGGGAGCAACATAGTGCCCATGGCACGAGTTCCGGATCTCGCTTATGCTCCAATATCGAGACTCCTCGATCTTGGTGCGCGTGGCGTGATGGTCCCGCGTGTCGAGACCAGGGAACAAGCTGAGAAGGTCGTCGCGGAGTTGAAGTACCCCCCGATGGGCCGAAGGGGTGTTGCCCTCGGAATCGCCCACGACGCCTATCAGGCGGGCGGTCCGGAGTTTTTTGCCAAGGCGAACGAAGAGAACGCGGTGATCCTGCTTTTGGAGACGGCGAAGGCCTTCGAACAGTTGAATGAGATCATCTCGGTTCCGGGCGTCGACGTTGCATGGATGGGACACTACGATCTCACCGTTTCGATGGGAATTCCTGCACAGTTTGAGCATCCGCGCTTCCTTGAAGCGATGGATAAACTGGTGGCCTCGTGCCGCAAGTATGGAGTGGCCCCGGGTTTCCTCCCTCCATCTCCTGAATCCGCGATTCATTGGATTGAAAAGGGCTTTCGCGTCTTAAGTCTCGGCAGCGACATCGGCATATTCATGGGCGGCGTGCGCGGATTTCGTGCCACAGTCACGAATGCCACAAAGAAGGCGTAAACAAGGACCAAACCTATGAACTATTCGATTCAAGCATTCAACGCCGGAACTTTTTGGGTGCCGGGACCCGAAGTCTTTTGGTTGGAGAATTGGAACAATCGCGAGGAGATGAACGCGATCATCTACCTGGTTCGTGGCGGCGGACAGAACATCCTTATCAATACCGGCCCTCCGCAGGATCTCACGGTCATGAATCAGGCGTGGAAACAATTTTTTGGATTCGATGAGGCGCAGATCGTCCGTTCAGAAGAGCAGCGCCCGCAGAATATCTTGCGTTCCCAGGGTCTAGGTGTGGCCGATATTACCAAGGTGATCGTTACGCCTCTGCAAGCCTATGCCACGGCCAATATTCACCTTTTCCGCGACGCCGAGATTTGTATTTCCCGCAAAGGTTGGATCGAGGATTTCCAAGCTCCGTATTACCACCTGCACGTGCCACGTCACATGCGCATCCCGCCCGAAGTAAATAACTACCTGCAAAATGAAGGTTGGGAAAAAGTACGTCTGCTTCAGGACGAGGAAGAAATTTGCCCCGGCATTCGCGTTTTCTGGGCGGGAGTGCACCATCGTTCTTCGATTGCGGTTTGCATCGACACCGAACGCGGGACTGTAATTCTCACCGACTGTTTCTTTAAATACGGAAACATCGAGCAAGGTAAATATTTGGGTGTGATGGAAAGCATGATGGAAGCCGACGCCACTTGGACACGCATCCGTAAGGAAGCAAAAATCTGCGCCTCCGTCTACGATCCTGAGGTTTTCAAACGGTACCCAGGTGGCGTTCTGGCATGAGTTCCAAACCTTTTCAGGACAGGACCGTGGTGGTTACCGGCGCGGCCGCGGGCATCGGTCTCGCCACTGCCCAGCGCTTCGCGGAGGAGGGCGCTACGGTCGCGCTGTTGGATCAAGACGAAAAGCGGGGCCGCGCGGTTCTCGGAGAAATACGCCGCATTTCCAGCTCCAGCGAATTTTATCCAGTCGATGTGGGCGTCGAAACCGAGATGCGGCAGACCATCGCAAGCATCATTGACCGTTTCAAGAAAGTCGATCATCTCGTTAACAACGCCGGCATCGTGATGGTCAAAACGGTTGAAGAATCGACCGTCGAAGATTGGGACCGGGTAATGAACGTCAACGTGAAGTCGATTTTCCTGGCCGTAAAATATCTGCTTCCCGCACTTCGGCTCTCGACCCACCCGACAATCGTAAATATGGGATCAATTTCAGGATTGGTAGCTCAACGGGACACGCCTGCCTACGTCGCCGCCAAGGGTGCGGTCGTCATGCTGTCAAAGGCGCTCGCTCTTGACCTGGCGGAGCAGGGAATTCGCGTCAACTGTGTGTGCCCCGGAATCACCGACACTCCCATGCTTCGACTCCACGCTAGCGCGTCACCCAACCCCGACCGTACGCTAAGGGAACGGTGCGAACGTGTGCCATTGACAAGGATGCTGGATCCGAGAGAAATCGCCGACGCAGTGTTATATCTCTCCAGCGAGAAATCGTCAGGAATCACTGGAACCTCTCTAGTGGTCGACGCTGGGTATACGGCGGCCGCGGAGTGGTCGCGGGCCTCGCGAAAACCCCAGGAATAGAAAAGGAATCTAAAAACCAGTTTCATGTTGCCGTGTTCGTCTCGTACACGACAAATAGTTTGTGGACCGCGACCTCACGGGGAGGTGAATCCATCTTCGATAATGGACGACCATGCTGTGTCCGCAACTGCTGCCCCCGATTTCTTCTTGGGAAGTCCGTCCTTTTCGTCCTCTAGTTCTAAATTCCTGAGGTCTGATATCGCAGCACGGACAATGCTAGCCGGTAGGCATACCCCGCCTGCGCGTTTCCGATTTCCGCCTGCGTCTGCTGCAATTGCGCTTGGCTCAATTCGACAATCGATCCCAACCCAAGTTTGTATCGAGTTTGCGAGAGATCGAGTGCTTGATTGGCCTGATTCAGTAGTTGCTGGCTTACACTCAGTCTTTCGTAGGCAGTGTTGGCATCCAGCCAGCTGGTTCGAACGTCGCGTGAAATGCGGTTGCGCAGATCGAGAATTCGTTGCCGGCTAGCTTGAGCCCGCAACGACGCTTCGTGAGTCTTGGCGGTGAAGAGGAATCCGTTGAAGATTGGCACTTGGATGTTCACTCCCACCGCTCCGTACCAATTCGCGAGCTGTGAATCGCCCACGGGCGTATCTCCAATCGCGCCCAAAGCGCTGATGGTTGGAAGAAGCTGGTCGCGCTGCGCTTTGTGAAACTTCTCGTCGGATTCGGATTGAAACTCCATTGCCAGGAGCTCCGGGCGTTTGCTGAAGGCTTCCGATATCAATTGTTCGGGATTTCCCGGGGGGCCGGTGAGTGTCCCGGTCTCCTCGATCAAGTCGACATTCTGTAGCGTGTCGTAGCCCATTAACGCCGACAGATTTGCTTCTGCCGACTGCGCATTGTTCTCTGCGTCGAGTTGAAGCAGCTTTGCTTGCGCGAGGCTGACATTGGCGAAGCTTAAATCCAGGCTGGACTTGAGTTTGCTTTGGGTGAGCGCGCTCACTTGGTCGGTCAATAATTGCCGGGATTCAACTGTTTGCTTCGCGACCGCAAGAACGGCTTTCGCCTGTAGGGCGCCATAAAAAGCCTGGTCG
The DNA here is from genome assembly GCA_036271375.1 of Terriglobales bacterium. Taxonomy (GTDB): domain Bacteria; phylum Acidobacteriota; class Terriglobia; order Terriglobales; family Acidobacteriaceae; genus DATBAT01. The sequence goes on along the minus strand of DATBAT010000346.1, from coordinate 5,132 downwards.
ACGGCCAGAAGAACCTGCCCCTTCGTAGCTAGTGCGTTCTCATCTTCGGCCTTCGCGTGTAGTCTCGCACTTGCCGCCAGATTTGAAGTGTGTCGGAAATCGGTGATGAGTTGGCTGACTGTGGCGCCGGCCGCAGCCCGTTCCAGAATGATGGGATTATTGAGTCCGCCTGCTGTGATGCGGCTATTGTCTTGTGCGTCGACGGCTGTCAAATTCGCATAAGCCGCTGGCCACAGCGCCGATCGCACTTCACGGGTCACCTGATGTGAAGCCAGTGCTTCCAGCTTGGCCACGGATATGATGGGGTTGTCTCTCAGCGCGATGGCTTCGGCTGCTTTTCTGGAAAGTTGCAGACCCGGCGATGAGCCGACTGGCCCTTGCGTACTCGCCGACATCGGAATCGCGGGCAGCTCGGCCATCGGCGCGCTTGGCAGATGCACCTGCGCCCAGCACGATGCCGTCAAAATAAAAATGTAAGCCACTAGTCGGCGCCTCATGACAGCAACTCCGGCGTCCCGGGTTCCTCATGGCGATGCGCCCAAAGATAAGCGGCGGGGACAAGATAGACGGTGACCATTGCGGAAACCAGCAAGCCACCGACAATGACGCGGGCCAACGGCGCGTAAGCCTCAGCACCTGTGCCCAGCTTAAGTGCCATGGGAATCAGGCCGATGATGGTCGCGAGCGACGTCATCAGTACCGGGCGCAAGCGAATGCGACTGGCCATGGCCACAGCTTCTTTCAGAGGCTTGCCCTCACTCCGCAGGGTCCGTGCAAAATCCACGATTAGAATGCTGTCTGAGACCACGATGCCTACCATCAGGATGAGGCCCATCAAAGACATGATGTTCAATGTCGTGCCGGTGAACAACAGCATTAGCAAAACGCCGGTGAGCCCGGGCGGAATTGCAAAAAGGATGATGAATGGATCAAGAAAAGATTTGAATTGTGCTACCAGGATCAAGTACACCAGCGCGACGGAAAGTATCAGTCCAATTCCGAAACTCTTAAACGAAGATCGCATGCCCTGCACCGATCCGCGAAGCGTTACTCGTATTCCGGGAGGAAGTTTGGTCTCACCAAGAATCCCTTCTATTGACTCGGTCAATTTTCCCAGGTCCTCCCCTTTCGGCGATACGTAGACATCGATCACGCGCCGCAATTGGTAATGGTCTACCTCTGTCGGGGAATTAGTCGGCCTGATATCGGCCACGGAATCTAGCGGGGTAGTCTGATCGCTGTCGGGGGCGCGAATCGGTATCTGCTTAAGATCGTTCAGCGACCGGATCTGGTTTTCGGGATACTGCACGGTCAGCAGATAATCATTTCCGCTTTTCGGATCGACCCAATAGCTGGGTGCGATCATCTGGTTGGAAGTCAGCGCGGTGATCACGTTATCTACTACTTCTTTTTGATTGAGCCCCACCAGGCCTGCCCGCTCGCGGTCAATGTTGATTCGCAGCGACGGATAGTCGACATCCTGAGGGATTAGGACATCGCTCACCTGCGGAACCTGGCGAACCTTATTCGCGATTTCGCTAGCCGTGTGGTATGTCTTGTCCAGATTCGATCCACTCACCTGAAGGTCGATCGGAGCGGGCAGTCCAAGGTTGAGGACCGAGTCGACCAGTCCCCCGGTCTGGAAATAGGTGCTGAGTTCCGGCATGTTGTTACGCAGTGCCTGCCGCACGCGGTTCATGTATTCATAGCTACCGACCTTGTGTCCCTCCTGAAGGCTTACTTGGACAAATGCCGTGTGCTGCGCCGAGTTGGGCGTGTAGATGGCCGAGAATCCCGGACTGATGCCGATGTTGGAAACAATCATTCCAAGTTCATTGGGCGGGACGACCTGGCGGATTTCGTCTTCCACTCGCGTCACATCCTGAGAGGTCAATTCCAAACGCGTCCCGGAAGGCGCCTTCAGATTGATAACGAATTGGCCGGGATCGGTGCGCGGAAAGTACGACACGCCGAGCAGCGGATAAAGCGAAAAACTCAACAAGGCGATCCCAACCAGTCCAACGGTCGTCGCTACGGGGCGCAGTAAAACGCGATGGGAAGTCCGCGAGTAAAAACCGAGCAGGTGGTCAAAGCCACGGTTGAACCTGGAGATAATATTTCCGATCACGCCCGCTGTCACTTCATGTTCTTCGACCAGATGCGGAGATTTGATCCACTTGGCACAAAACAATGGAACTACGGTCATGGCCACGAAGAAAGAAGCCACCATGGAGAGCACTACGGCCGATGCCAGCGCGGTGAAGAGGAACCGGCTGACGCCGTAAAGGAACACTACAGGGAAGAAAACAACAATCATTGTCAGACTGGCGGCAAGCACCGGCAGAGCAACCTCTTGCCCGCCTTTTTCTGCCGCCACTTCCGGCGGTTCTCCCATTTCCATATGACGAAAAATGTTTTCCAGGACGACCACGGAGTTATCGATGAGCCGGGAGAACGCTAGCGCGAGTCCGCCGAGAACCATGGTGTTCACAGTGCCCCCGAGCGCGCTGATCGCCAGAAACGCCGCCAAGGCGGAGAGAGGAATCGACAGAAAAACCGCAGCCGTGGCGCGCATGCTCCCGAGAAAGAGCAGAATCATGATGCCGGTGAGTACCAGGCCGATTCCGCCTTCGTGCAATAGATTTTCAATCGCTTTCTTCACGAACACGGACTGATCGAAAACTACCTTGGCCACCAACTGTTTGGGAACATCGATCAGGTGGTTCACGGCGTCCTTGATGCCGTCCACCACTGCAATGGTATTGCTGTCCCCACCTTGTTTCAGAATCGGAAGATAAACCGAAGGCTGGCCGTCGACCCGAACCACGTTGGTTTGAATTTCATGCGCGTCCAGCGCCTTACCGACATCCTCAACCATGACCGAGGCGTTCCCCACTGACTTCAAAGGCAGGTGGTCAATCTCCGATGTAGTTGGCAATTGGCTGTTGGTATAGAGGTTGTAATCGATGGGTCCGATCTTCACGTCGCCGGCAGGCAGAATTAAGTTGCTGTCGTTTACCGTGCGGACCACGTCCATCACACTGAGTTGGTGGGCTTCCAACTTAAGCGGATCCACATACACCATGATCTGCCGGTAGCGGCCGCCAAACGGCTGCGGCACGGAAGCGCCTTTTACGTTCGCTACCTGGTTGCGCACGTCGTATTGCCCAAGGTCGCGTAGCTGGGTCTCGTTCAGGCCCTCACCTTTTAGCGTGATCAGGCAAACCGGAAGGCTGGAAGCGTCAAATTTCAGCACCACCGGTGGCAAGGTGCCTGGTGGAAGTTTTCTTAGGTCAGCCATTGCCAGATTTGAAATCTCGCTCAAGTCCGCGTCAGGATCGGTACCCGGCTGAAAGTAGATCTTGATCAAACTCACGCCGGGTAGAGATCGGGATTCGATGTGATCGATATTGCTGCCCAAAGTGAAGAACCGCTCGAACCTGCCGGTGATGTCCGTCTCGATCTGTTCCGGCGGCATTCCGGAATAAAACGTCGCGACCACAACTACCGGGATGTTGATGGGAGGAAAAAGATCGATCGGCATCCGCAACAGCACCGTGGTCCCGACGATTCCAATCACGAGACAGCAAACAATAATGAAATAAGGATTCCGTATCGAGAAGCCGGACATTAAAATCCCGCCTCTGCGTTGCGCATCCTGTCGTCGACCAATCTGGGCCGCACTCTTTCTCCTTGCCTGACTCCGTTACGGTTGCCAACGACTACTTCGTCCTTGTCTGATAGTCCGGAGCGCACTTCGACGCGATCGCTTCCTTCTTCTCCAATCTGTATTTCACGGGACTGAACTCGACCGTTGCGGTCAATCAACAAGACCGTTGCGCTGCCGTTGCCGCTTCTATCGATGGCTTGGATGGGTACCGTCAGAGTGTTGTCAGACTCCTTCAGGGTGAGGTCGGTTTCCGCATACATGCCGCCAACCAGCGTTCCATTGCGATTCTCAACGTCAATTTCGACTTGCATGGTTCGCGTCTTTTGGTCGAGCGAATCGGCGAACCGCGCAACTTTTCCCTGGAAAGTCCGGCCTAACGCCGAAACGCGTACCTGCACCACCGAACCCAAGTGGATCTCGGAGACGGCGGACTCCGGAACCGGCACAACCAGGCGTAGTCTCGCCCACTCCGCCAACTCGACCACCGGTAAGGACTGAGTATCGGAAGCGGTTCCCGCCTGAATCAAGGCCCCAGTATCCGCGTAGCGCTTGGTGATGACGCCAGAAAACGGTGCGGTTATGCGCGCATACGATTCCAGAGCGGACAGGCGGGCAAGATTCGCGCGAGCCGCGGTCAGCTGGCTTTGCGATTCCTCCAGCGCCGCCTGCGCGCTGGCCGTTTGGGCCTCCATTTCTTTATCTTTCGCCTGGGAATCGTCAAGTTCCTGTTCGGCAATCAGTCCGGGACGCGATTCTGCCGCCTGCTTCAACCGCGTGTAGGCGGCATGGTTCGCGGAGTGGTTCGATTGGGCGCTCTGTAAATCGCCTTCCGCGCGATGAATCGCGCTCTGATAGCGGTCTACGTCAGCCCTTGCGCCAAGTACTTGCGCGTTTAATTCGGGCACTTCCAGAATGGCGAGTTCTTGTCCGGTTTTGACCTGATCGCCGACGTCGACAAAAATCCGCCGAATATAGCCGGCGACTTTGGCGTGAACATCCACCTGCTGGTAAGGCCGGAAAGCGCCCGACAAAGTTATGGAATTGACCAGCGAGGTTCGCTTGACCATCGCTACGGCGACGGGTTGAAGCGAAGATTCAGTGGCTGGCTCGGCCTTAACGCTCTTTGGCGAAGACCTCAACCATCTGGCAACGCACAAGATTGCCGCTACGACGAACAAGACCGCGTAAAAGTTTTTCCTTTTCATTATCATTCAGTCACCTTTCTCATTCCCGATTGTTTGGAATGCGCCGGGCGGCTGCGCCTGGGTGACTTGTTGGTTCCACCCAGACGCAGGCTGCGGCTCGCTATCAGCGGCTTGCTCGACTGTCGTCGCAAGCAGCGGTGCGGTCTTTGTGACGATGGATGATGTTCATTTTCAGATTCGGCTCGCCCGGAACGTCGAAGTACATCACGTGTTTAGTCATACGAACTTGCAGTGACTTGCCGGAACTGAACGCGGAG